>JANMNE010000148.1:0-37610 GCA_031373785.1 Ilumatobacteraceae bacterium | reverse complement strand
CGGATGACCTGGACGTGCATGACGTACTTGACGAAGTCCTGGGCGATGCCCTTCATCAAGCTGCCGAACATCTCGTAGCCCTCACGCTGCCATTCGACGAGCGGATCCTTCTGGCCAACGGCACGAAGGTTGATGCCCTCCTGCAGGTAGTCCATCTCCTCGAGATGCTCGCGCCACCGCTGGTCGATGATCCGCAGCATGACCTGGCGCTCGACATCGCGCATGACGGGCGGGGTCAGTTCGGCTTCGCGCTTCTCGTAGTACGCCGATGCATCCGACATCACGAGGTCGTACATCTCGTCGGTCTCGTGGCACTTCTCGAGCTGTCCTTCGCTGATGTCGCTCGGCCAGAACGTCTTCAACTCCAGCACCAGACCATCGAGATCCCATTCGTCGGTGGCGACGCTGGCGCAGTGTGTCTCGATCAGCGAGTTGACGGCCTCGGCCAGGTACTCCATCGCCGCGGTCTTGAGATCGAGGCCTTCCAGGATCTGGTCACGGCGGCGGTAAATGACCTTGCGCTGCTCGTTCATCACCTCGTCGTACTTCAGCACGTTCTTGCGGATCTCGCCGTTGCGCTGCTCGACGGTGGTCTGGGCCCGCTCGATCGCCTTGGTCACCATCTTGGCCTCGATCGCCTCGTCGTCGGGGAGGGCACGGCCCATCACCCACGACAGGGCACCGGTGGCGAACAACCGCATCAACTCGTCGTCGAGGCTGAGGTAGAAACGGCTCTCGCCGGGGTCGCCCTGACGGCCGGAACGGCCGCGCAACTGGTTGTCGATGCGCCGACTCTCGTGGCGCTCGGTGCCCAGCACGTACAGGCCGCCGAGGGCGCGTACCTGGTCGCCTTCGGCCTTGCACTCGCCCTTGAACTCGGCCAACAACTGGTCGTAGCGAGCCAGCGCCGCGGTGCGCGCCGCCTTGAACTCGTCGGGCATCTCATCGATCGGCAGCGGCAGCGCAAAGTCGTCGACCAGCACGTCGGGATCGTGGCCTTCTTTGACCACCTCGTGACGCGCCAGGCCTTCGGGGTTGCCGCCGAGGATGATGTCGACGCCACGGCCGGCCATGTTGGTCGCGACGGTGACGGCATTGAGCCGGCCCGCCTGCGTCACGATCATGGCCTCCCGCGTGTGCTGCTTGGCGTTGAGCACCTCGTGAGGAACACCCTGCTTCTTCAACAACTGCGACAGGTGCTCGCTCTTTTCGACACTGATCGTGCCGACCAGCACCGGCTGACCACGCCCGTACTTCTCGGCGATGTCGTCGACGACGGCGCCGAACTTCGACTGCTCGCCCTTGTAGATCAGGTCTGCCTGGTCGTTGCGGACCACGGTCTGGTTGGTGGGGATCGGCACCACGGCCAACTGGTAGGTCCCCATCAGCTCGGCGGCCTCGGTGGCCGCAGTACCGGTCATTCCGGCGAGCTTGTCGTACATCCGGAAGTAGTTCTGCAGGGTGATCGTGGCCAGCGTCTGGTTCTCTTCTTTGATCTTCACACCCTCTTTGGCCTCGACGGCCTGGTGGATGCCTTCGCTCCAACGGCGACCATCGAGCACACGGCCGGTGAACTCGTCGACGATCTTCACCTCGCCGCCTTGGATGATGTAGTCCTTGTCGCGCTTGTACAGCTCCTTGGCCTTCAAGGCGACCGACAACTGGTGCACCAGGTTCTGCTGCACCTCGTCGTACAGGTTCTCGATGCCCAGCGACTGCTCGACCTTCTCGATGCCTTCTTCGAGCGGCACGACCACACGCTTGTCCTCTTCGACCTCGTAGTCGACGTCGCGCTTCAGCGACCGGACGATGGAGGCGAACCGGTAGTACAGCTTGGCCGCGTCGGCAACGCGTCCACTGATGATCAGCGGGGTACGGGCTTCGTCGATGAGGATCGAGTCGACCTCGTCGACGATCGCGAAGTTGTGACCGCGCTGCACCTTGTCGGCCAACGTGGTGGCCATGTTGTCGCGCAGGTAGTCGAAGCCGAACTCGTTGTTGGTGCCGTAGGTGATGTCGCAGGCGTAGTTGGCCCGCTTCTCCGACGGGTGCTCCTTGAAGCCGGGGATGATCAACCCGACGTCGAGGCCCATCCACTTGTGGATGCGACCCATCCACTCGGCGTGGAAACGGGCGAGGTAGTCGTTGACTGTGATGAGGTGCACGCCCTTGCCACCGAGACCGTTGAGGTACGCGGGCAGCGTGCTGACCAGGGTCTTGCCTTCACCGGTCTTCATCTCGGCCACCCAGCCGAAGTGCAGTGCTGCACCACCCATCAACTGCACGTCGAAGTGACGCTGGCCGATGACCCGGCTGGCCGCTTCGCGCATCACTGCGAACGACTCGATCAGGAGGTCGTCGAGAGTCTCGCCACGCTCGATGCGACCACGGAACTCTGCGGTCTTGGCACGGAGCGCGTCGTCGCTGAGTGCGCTCATTGCCGCGGACTGTGCGTTGATGTCGGGAACCAGGCCCTCCAGGGCCTTCAGCTTCTTGCCTTCACCAGCTCGGAGGATGCGATCGAGGATGCCCATGCGGGTTCAAAGCCTACCGGCGGGTACGGCGCTGGCCTTGGCAGGGCCCCGTGCGCCGGCCACGAAATCGCGGTGCGATGCCGCCGAGTGACGCAACTGGGCGCTGGCCGCGGCGACGAGTTGGACCCGGGCGACGCCCGCACCGCGCAACGCCTCGGCCGCGGTGCGCAACGTGGCGCCGGTGGTGACCACATCGTCGACGACCAGCACCGACAGGTCGTGCCGCGGCCGCCGGGCGCGAAATGCCGGACCGGCCAGACGATCGGCGCGGGACTTGCCGGTCTGCGGGCCGCCGTGTGCCCGGTACAGCAAGCGCCGGCACGGCACGCCCAACTGACGGGCGACGGACTGGGCAATGGCCTCCGCCTGGTCGTAGCCACGCCGGCGGACTCGCCGGGCACTGGTCGGCGCCCAGGTGACGAGATCGACGTGCTGCAGCCTGAGCCGGCGCACCATCTGTGCTGCGATCACGCGAGCAGCCGAACGGCGATGCCGGAACTTCAAGGCAACGATCAGTTCGCGGGCAACACCATCGAACGCAAATGCAGCGCTGATGCCGTCGGGGCAGCGCTGCGGCCCGCCTGACGCCAGCGAGAACCGGCACCGGTGGCACAGCACGTCGCCCGGACACCCGCACGCGGCGCAACGACTCGAGAACAACCCAGAAATCAACCCAGAGATCAGCATGGTGCAATCAATACCAGGAGGGTGTGACACGGCGATCGGTAGGGTCTCGGCGTGCTGCGCCGCATCCTGCACGATCGACCCGTGGAGCGGCTGGTCCGCTGTGTGGCCGGGCTGGCGTGCTTCGGGTTGGGCATCAGCATGTTCGTGACGGCGCGCCTCGGGCTGGCGCCGTGGGACGTCTTCCACCAGGGCGTGTCCCGCCACACCGGCATCGCCCTCGGCTGGGTGATCGAGATCACCGGCTTCGTGCTCCTGCTGTTGTGGATCCCGTTGCGACAACGCCCCGGCGTCGGGACCATCCTCAACGCGCTCGAGATCGGCCTCGTCGTCAACCTGATCGGCGACCACCTGCCCTCCACCGACCGCCTCGTCCCCCGGCTCGCCTACGTCGTCGGGGCTGTCGTCGTGATCGCCCTCGGCTCAGGCCTCTACATCGGCGCCGGCCTCGGCACCGGCCCGCGCGACGGGCTGATGGTCGGGCTGGTGGCGCGCGGATACTCGGTCCGCGTCACCCGCACCATCTTGGAAGCAGTCGTGATGGCCAGCGGCGTCGCCCTCGGCGGTCGCATCGGGGTCGGCACGCTGGCCTTCATGTTCGGGATCGGCCCGCTGGTGCACGTGCTGATCCCACGGTTGGAGATGCAGAAGCCAGTCACGAAATCTCCGGATGCACCGGAGATCTCGTGCCCTGCCTTCGAGTGAACTACTAGCTAGTAGCGGTAATGACTGGGCTTGAAGGGGCCTGAGGGCTCGACACCGAGGTACTCGGCCTGCTCGTCGGTGAGCTTGGTCAGCTTCACGCCCAAGGCGTCGAGGTGCAGCGCGGCGACCTTCTCGTCGAGCCGCTTCGGCAACACGTGCACGCCGAGTGGGTACTGGTCGACGTTGTTGAACAGCTCCATCTGGGCAATCACCTGATTGCTGAACGAACAACTCATCACGAAGCTCGGGTGCCCCGTCGCACAGCCCAGGTTGACCAGGCGACCCTCGGCCAACACGATGATCGCGTGACCGTCGGGGAACGACCAGAGGTCGGTGCCCGGCTTCAACTGGTCGTGCGTGGCGCCACTGCGGGCCAGGCCGGCCATGTCGATCTCACTGTCGAAGTGGCCGATGTTGCACACGATCGCGTTGTGCTTCATCTCGTGCATGTGGTCGACGGTGATGATGTGGTCGTTACCGGTCGCCGACACGAAGATGTCGGCGGTCCCGACCACGTCCTCGATGACGGTGACCTGATAGCCCTCCATCGCCGCCTGCAAGGCGTTGATCGGGTCGACCTCGGTCACGACGACCCGGCAGCCCTGGCCCTTCAACGCCTGGGCGCAGCCCTTGCCGACATCGCCGTAACCACACACGACGGCGACCTTGCCGCCCAACATCACGTCGGTCGCCCGGCAGATGGCATCGACCAGTGAGTGACGGCAGCCGTACAGGTTGTCGAACTTGCTCTTGGTGACCGAGTCGTTGACGTTGATAGCCGGGAACAGCAGTTCGCCACGCTCGTGCATCTTGGTGAGGCGCATCACACCGGTCGTCGTCTCTTCGGTGACACCCTTGATGCGCGCCGCCATCTGTGTCCACTTCTGCGGATCGGTCTTCAGCGAGCGCTGCAACAGCCCGAGCACGATCGCGAACTCCGGGTTCGACGCCGACCCGGGATCGGGCACCTCGCCGGCCTTCTCGAACTCGACGCCCTTGTGCATCAACAGTGTGGCGTCGCCGCCATCGTCGAGGATCATGTTGGGGCCCTGCTCGCCATTGACGCCATCGGGCCAGGCGAACATCTGCTCGGCGCACCACCAGTACTCCTCCAGCGTCTCACCCTTCCAGGCGAACACCGGCACACCCTTGGGCTCGTCGACGGTGCCCTCCGGGCCAACCGCGACCGCGGCCGCAGCGTGGTCCTGCGTCGAGAAGATGTTGCAGCTCGCCCAGCGCACCTCGGCGCCGAGCTCGACCAGGGTTTCGATCAGCACCGCGGTCTGGATGGTCATGTGCAACGAGCCGGAGATCCGTGCACCCGCCAGGGGCTTGGACGGGCCGAACTCCTTGCGCAGGGCACGGAGGCCCGGCATTTCGTGTTCGGCAAGGTGGATCTCTTTGCGGCCGAAGGGAGCAAGTGAGAGATCGGCAACGCGGTAGTCGCGGCGCGCCGCAAGAGACGATGTCATGGAAGGTTCCTCCACAGGTAGAACAGGCACGGGATGTGCGAAGTTGTAGTTCGGGCCGGTGCCAGCTGGCAACGTTCAGTTCAGCCCGTGGGGTACGACCAGTCTAGTCGGCGAGAATGACGGCAGACGCGTCGAACAGGTAGTGCTCGTACCCGGCGAGGTTGTACATCGTCACGGTTGCATCCGTGCCGTACTTCAGGATCGCCATGTTGGGGATCGGCGTCGGGCCCTCGACCGAGTTGAGGTTCGACGACAGCGGTCGGGTGGCCTTCGCCGGGTACGCCGTGAGGAACGACCGCACGAACGCCGAGGGATACTGACGGGTCAGCGATGCCGACGTCAGGTTGCCGATCACGGCGAGCTGGTTGCCCACGGAGTCGGTGCCGATGGTGACCGAGCTGGCGAAGAGGGCGAAGCTCCAGTCCTCTGCCTGACCAGGACCAAGGGGCGCCGAACCAAACTGAAAGTCACGGGTGTCGAAGGTGCGGTACGGCGACGACAGTGGCACGACGCGCCCCTTACGGGTCAGCGGGTCGGTGGGGATCTGCATATAGCCGACCACGTCGGCGACGACGTCGGTCAAACCCTGGTTGTTGAAGATGCGCACGTTGCCATCCGTGCCAACCGGCACGAACACCAGGTTGGCCTTGATCGCGTTCGGTGCCAGGTTGAGATTGGAGGTCGTCGGTGCCTGCCCGCCGAGGTCGTTCGGGAAGATGGAGAGGTGCGTGCGGTTGGATCCCGTGATGCCGACGACGTTCAGCAAGACACCGGTGACACTGGGGAGGTCGGGGACCACGTCGGTTAACGGCGGGTTGATGCCGTCGACACCGCGGATCTGAAGGACCATCGTCTCTTGGGCCCCGAGGGGCACGGCCGGTGTGCGGTTGACGTTGAAGTCTCCGGCGCGGGTGTCGAGCACGCGCGACGGACTGATGGGGATCAACCGCGCGCCGGGATCGACAACCCCGACGGGCACGTAGTTGCTGGTCGAGAACCAGCCGAAGACATCGACGATCACGTTGGCGGTGCCACTCTGGCCGAACAGGCCGATCGTGAGGTCGCCATCGAGGCCGGGTCGTACGATCGAAGCGTTCGGCACGGTGTCGCCCGCTGCGAAGTTGATGACCGAGGTGCGAACCGCCGGGCGGGCACCCTTGCCGTAGGCCTCGAGGTAGCCCCCGGCGCCGGCGTCGGTGACGGTGATGTTGACCACGACAGCGAGCACGTCGGCGGTGGCCGGGGGAACGCTGCCGAGACCCAGGAGGTCGATGTCAAACGTGGCCGGCTCCGGTGCGTGCAGCGGCTTGGCGCCGAGCGGCGGGACATCGTGATTCGACAGGTCGCCGAGACGGGAGTCGTAGATCCGCGTCGGCGTCAGCGGATGGAACTCGCCACCGGCGCCCAGGCCGGCGGCCTCGACGTGGGTCACGAGTTGTGAAGCGGTGGGGATGATGACGATCGCACCGACGAGCCCGAGGACTGCCGTCAACCGCGCGATGTAGCGCCCTGACTTCATTGTGTGAGCGTATCCCACAGTGCCTCCAGATTCGTACGCGGGCAGCCCGACGCCCTGGTCACGCTGCGAATGTCGGAGCCAGACCTTCGCTGCTCACGCGGGTCATGATCGCCGCGTGTTCGGCGTCGTCGACGGCGACCGCCTCGTCGATCAGCATCACCGGGATGCCCTCGCGGATGACGTACTTGCGGTGCAGTCGCGGGTTGTACAGGCCGTCGCTGTCGCCGAGGTAGTACAAGGGGCCTTTGTCCTGCGGGCAGGCCAGAACAGCTAGGAGTCGGGGGTCGAGCGCCATCGTCATCGATTCTGTCACACGCTCGTCACGAGGGCCAGGACCTCGGCCACGCGTTGGTCGCATTCGTCGCGAGTAGCTGCCTCGAGGTTCAGTCGCAGCAACGGCTCGGTGTTGGACGGGCGCAGGTTGAACCACCACGACCCGCAGTCGACGGTCAGACCGTCGAGACGATCCTGCTGCTCCGTGCTGAACTCGGCTGCGACACGGGTCATGACCGCCGCCGGATCATCGACCTGGGTGTTGATCTCACCGCTCGACGAGTAGCGCTCGAACGGCTTGCGCACGACCGACAGCACCGTGTCGGCGCGGCTGATCTCGGCGAGCACGAGCATCGTCGCGATGAGGCCGGAGTCCGCGCCGAAGTTGTCGCGGAAGTAGTAGTGCGCCGAGTGCTCGCCGCCGAACACCGCATCGGTCTCGGCCATGATCTCCTTGATGAACGAGTGCCCGACCTTGGTGCGCACCGGCACGCCCCCGTTCTCGCGGATCACCTCCGGCACGACCTTGGAGCAGATCAGGTTGTGCAGGACGGTGGCGCCCGGATGCGTGCGCAACATCGCCGCGGCGAGCAGTGCTGTCGTCGTCGATCCGCTGAGGCCGCGGCCGGTCTCGTCGACCACGAACACGCGGTCGGCGTCGCCATCGAACGCCAGCCCCACGTCGAAGCCGCCGGAGACGACGCGTGCTTGCAGGTCTCGTTGGTTGGCCGGTTGCAACGGATCGGCCGGGTGATTCGGGAAGGTCCCGTCGAGCTCGCCGTACATGACTTCCAAGGTGATCTTGGGCAGGCGCTCGAACACGGCCGGCACCACGAGACCGCCCATGCCGTTGGCCGTGTCGGCCACGACGCGCAGCGGGAGCATCGAGGTCGTGTCGATGAACGAGACCACGTGATCGGCGAACGCGCTGAGCAGGTTGCGACTCGTCGATGACCCGGGCCGCGATGCAGGTGCCGGGCCGCGGCCGGCGAGCACGTCTGCCGCGATCGTCTTGATCTCCGCCAGCCCGGTGTCTTGTCCGACCGCGCGGGCGCCGCCGAGGCAGAACTTCACCCCGTTGTACTGGGCTGGGTTGTGCGAGGCCGTGAACATCGCGCCAGGCGCATCGAGCGTGCCGGCAGCGAAGTAGACGAGGTCGGTCGAGGCCAACCCGAGGTCGATCACATCGACGCCCTGCTCGAGAACTCCCCGGAAGAAGGCTTCGACGAGCTCTGGACCCGATGGGCGCATGTCGCGACCGACGAGCAATCGAGGAGCCTTGGCGAATCTGGCGAAACCGACACCGAGGGCGTGGGCGACCTCGGTGTTGAGTTGATCGGGGACGGTGCCACGCACATCGTACGCTTTGACGATGGCGTCCAGCACCAGGGGGTCGGTCGGGGACATGGGGCCTAGAGGGTAGCCCCGGGAGGGCCCAAGTCGGCCGGAGGCTCGGTCGGCGACGCCCAGACCAGCGCTTCTCCATCGAGATCGGATTCGAGCGGATCGTCCGGATCGCCACGCCACAACTGCGACGGCGTCGGGTCGATCAACATGGTGTCGTCGGGGGTGTCCCACTCGTCCCACTGGAACTCATCGGGATCAGATTCGCTCCCGAACGGATGCGTGTTGGCATGGCGAACGTCGCCGCGAATCCTCATGAAGATCAGCAGACCGATGCCGAGGAACGTCAGCAGATAGGCGAGGTAGTCGAGGTTCGAGCGCTCGTATGTGAGGTGCACGTTGGTCGATGTGGGCACCACGACCATCAGGTTGGGGGCGATGCGGTACGGACCCGTCGCGCCGCTGGCGTGCCAGTTCGGGAAGTAGCTGATCTTGACCAGCACGGGCACACCGATCTGGTCGACGGTGAAGCGGAGGTCCTGATCGCCGAGCTGCACGTTGCTGACGGTCACTGCAGGGAGCTTCTTCTCGACGATCGGCTCGGCCGGTTGGACGATGTCGATCTTGCGGCCCGAGGCACCCGGGGCCAGCCCGTCGCTGCGCGTCGCGTCGACCTGCACGTCGATGCGTTGCCAATCAGCCGGGCCGTCGTCGACGGGTATGGCCGCCCACTCGTCTTGATGTTGGAACCAGCTCATCCCCATCTCGAGGTTGCGCTCGCGCTGGTCGCCGCCGCGATGGTTGACGACGACCGGTTGGACCGCCAGGGGTACGACGAGATCGCTGTCGGCGACCTGGTAGATGTTCCACGGCCCGACCGAGGCCAGCTTGGTGAGCTCGGGTCGTTTCTCGGCTTGCGCCTTCGCCTTCTCCGTGAAGACCATCAGGTACTTGACGCCCAGCGTTTGCAGGTACGGCACGCCTTTGGAGTCGTCGTTGTCGTCGTAGCGGAGCTCGCGTACCGGATTCGAGCTGTTGCTGCTGATCGCCGCTGCCGTCACGAAGTGGTACGGCGTCGTGCCGCTGGCCTCGAAGAACAGCCCCTCCATGCTGGCGATGCACCCATCGGTCCAATGCGGGAGCAGCATCAAGGCCATCGTCGTGCCGTACTGGCCGTTGTCGCCGTTGTTCTCCCACATCGCCCGGCCGCAGCCGTGTTGGGTGTCGGCGCCGAGCGTCTTCATCTGGTCGATCAGCCCCTTGTACTCGCCGTACGCGTCGCGGCCCTCGTACCCCATGAAGTTGTATCGCGTCCAGCCGTCGCTCTGCGCGTCCTTGGCCGTCGGTGACAGCGCGATCGGATTCCAATCGCCGATACCCCACGCATAGACCGACTTGCCGTGCTGTGTGATCGTGCGGCCGCCGGGCGCCTGCTGGAACAGGAACAACTCCATCACCAACACGACCACGCTGACGACGCCGGCGGTCGCCAGACCGACCTTCCACATGCTGCCGCGTTGGTACCGCGCCCGGCCGCCGCGCACGATGACTTCGACCAGTTCCACGATGCCGACCATCATCAACATCAACCGCAGCAGGTAGAGGAACGGCAACAGTCGAGGGTTCCACAGCAGGCCGATGACGGGGAGCGAGTTCTTGGCCAGGAACACGAACGCGGTCAGTGCCAGGCAGCAGATACCCAACCACGCGCCGGCCAGGTGACGCCGAACCACCGACGCGACGAAGCCGAAGATCGCCACGCCGGTGACCACGATGTCGAGAAATGTTGTCCACGGGAAGAACATGTCCCAGTACGAATCGGAGACGCCGTCGGGCCGGCCGTGGTACTTCATATCGGTCATGTACGCGTGGTTGGCAAGGAAGGGCACCACCCAGAACGCGCTGAGCAGCACCGCCCCGGTGAGCACCGTGAACCCGTAGATGAATCTCGTGCGATCCATCCAGACCGCCCAGAGCAGGACCGCGCCGAGGGCGACGAAGATCAGCACGATGCCGTGGCACAACATGGCGAGGGCGATCAAGATGGCCGCCCAGCTCCGGAACTTGCCGGTCTCCATTCCCCGCGCGAACACACCGAGGCCGAGGATCGCGAACGACAGCGCGATCGAGAACGAGAACTCGCCGGCCATCGTGCTCTTGACGTTGCCGCCGTAGATCGAGAAGCTCTCGTCGAACAAGAAGATGGTTGCCGCCAACGCCATCAGTTCGGGCATGGGGTACCGGAAGCGGGCGAGCCGACCGAACGCCCAGCAGCAGACCGGCAACGTGACCAGGCCGAGGATGGCCACCAGCTTGAAGGCGACCCCGTACGGGAATACGACGTTCAGCGCCACGATCATCAAGGCAGGCACGACCATGTAGAAGCGGTACAGGGGGAAGCCGTCGTACCAGTAGTTGCTCCACCCGCTGAGCTGCCAGTGCGGCAGCAAGTGATCACGGAGATAGGCCGGCGCCATCACGTGCGCGCCCATGTCGCCACCGGTCGGCGTGTTGTTCTCGAACACCAAGTTGAGGTGCACGACCTTCAACACCGAGAAGGTCGAGCCCCCCACCACGATCAGCGCCGTGAGGTACCTGGCGATCCGTTCGTTGGTCCACGGCGCATCGAGCCAGTACCGCGGCCGGCGCACGATGCGCGACACGAACCGGTCGAGCAACGGGCGCTTGGGCAGCGCGAGAGGCGTCGGCGTCGGCGGCAGGGTCTCTTCGGCGACGATCGGGTCATCGATCAGCTCGGTCATATCGGCCGCCATTGTTTCACTCCGCAACCGATCATGCAGTGTCACCCCGCGGTCCATGACCAGGCCACCAGCAGCAGACCGGTGGCGTTGAAGGCCATGTGGGCGGCAATGCCCATGCCCAGCCGTCCGGTACGCAGCGTGCACGTCCCGAGGATCAACCCGAAGACGAACAGGCCGGGGAGCTCGACCCAGCGGAAGTGGATCAGAGCGAAGAAGGCAGCAACGACCACCACGGCAACGGCATCGTTGAGGCGGCGCACCGCGGCGCCCTGCAGCAGACCGCGGTACATCAGCTCCTCGACGAACGGGGCGCCGATCACGACCACGACGACGAGGCCGACGAGCCAGCCGCCGTGGGCCCGGTCGTACAGGTCGCGAGCGTTCCGTTCGACACGCGAGCGGCTGAAGGTCTGCGGCCAGCCGCGCTCGAGCGGCCAATACACCAACCGCAACACGACGAGTTGCGACAACACCCCGATCGGCACGCCGACGAGGTCGACCACCTTGAAGCGCAACCCGTACTGGTCTGCGAACTGACCGCGGCCGCGGCTGACCCGACCGAAGTGGATGCTGAGCAACCACAGCCCCGCCAGCATCGGCGCCCACAGCCCGGCGGCCAGCACCATGGTGACCCACACCGGAGCGTCGGTCGCCGATTGGTAGCCCGTCGCCGAGACCACGGTTGCGCCGACCACGTTGCCGACAATCCACGTGACGAGCCAGACGACAGCGGCCTGGCCGAGATCGATGCCCGCTTGGCCGGGATCGACTCGCGTCGGGGAGACCTGGGCGCCGGGCATGAGCCGACAGATTACCGGCGCACCGGACGCGACGGGTTCAGCCGGCGAGTCGAGATGTCGCCGAGAAAACCAGCACGCGCCTGCTACGTCGGTCTTCCAGCCGCCAACCGTTCGGCACCGACAGTCGTGCGGTGTGGCGCTCGCACAGGTCGTAGTCGTGGGGGTCGCGACTGGGTGTGAGGTCGTCGAGCCAGACGATCGCCCGGCCGTATTGATAGGAGAGGGTCGACGACGCAGCCTGCGCGCACCCGGACCGCGAACATTGCCGATTCATGCGGTCAAATTACGCGCCACTCCCAGCCGTGTGGTGGATGCATTCTCCCGCAGAACCAATTGCCCCGAAGACCCGTAGCATATCGACATGAGCAACCTGCCTCCCCCGCCTCCCCCGCCGCCGCCAGGCCGCTCGGGTGGTCGCGGCCCGCAGAACGACCAACAGCCTCCCGAGCGCGGCGGCCGACGCCCGCTCGGCGCCGGATGGCCACGTTGGGTCATCCCGGTCCTCTTCGCGGTACTGATGCTGTCGTTCGCCCTCCCCCGGGTCTGGCCGACGACGAGCACCGACAAGGTGTCGTTCACTGCCTTTTGGACCGACGTGCAAGACGGCAAGGTGAAGAGCGTTGTCGTCAACAACTCGACCAACAGCATCTCGGGTGTCTTGAAGACCGGCGAGAAGTTCACCAGCACGGCCCCGAACAGCTTCCCCGACGTCAATCAGACCGTCGAACTACAGACCAAGGGTGTCGATTTCGAGGCCAAGACGCCGAGCTCCAACTGGCTGCTCAGCTGGGCCAGCTTGCTGCTGCCCTTGGTGTTGCTGATCGGGTTCTTCATGTGGATGCAGAAGCGCGCTGCCGGCCAGATGGGCAACGTGATGTCGATCGGGCGTAGCCGAGCAAAGGCGTACACCACCGACAAGCCATCGACCACGTTCGCCGATATCGCCGGCTACGAAGGCGTCAAGCAGGAGATCACCGAAGTGGTCGACTTCTTGCGGATGCCCGAACGGTTCCGCGAGATCGGCGCCCGCGTCCCGAAGGGGATGCTGCTGGTCGGCCCGCCAGGTACCGGCAAGACCCTGTTCGCCCGTGCGGTCGCAGGTGAGGCCGGCGTCGGTTTCTTGTCGGTCACGGGCAGCGACTTCATGGAGATGTTCGTCGGCGTCGGCGCCAGCCGTGTCCGAGATCTGTTCCAACAGGCACGCAAGATGGGCCGGGCGATCATCTTCGTCGACGAGATCGATTCGATCGGCCGCAAGCGTGGCGCAGGGCTGGGTGGTGGGCACGACGAGCGCGAGCAGACCCTGAACCAACTGCTCGCAGAGATGGACGGATTCGAGACCAGCGAGGGCATCGTGATCCTCGCCGCGACGAACCGCCCCGACATCCTCGATCCCGCATTGCTGCGTCCCGGCCGGTTCGACCGAACGATCGTCGTGCCGCTGCCGGAGAACGAGGAGCGACTGGCGATCTTGAAGGTGCACAGCCGCGATAAACGGATGGGCCCCGACGTCGATCTCGAGGTGATGTCGAAAGCCACGCCAGGAATGAGCGGCGCCGATCTGGCCAACCTCGTCAACGAGGCAGCGCTGTTCGCGGTGCGCCGTGGCAGCAAGCAGATCGAGCGGATCGACTTCGAGAACGCCCGCGATCGCGTCGTGATGGGCGCTCGTCGCGAGAGCTTGGTGCTGAGCGCGGAGGAGAAGCGGGCGACCGCCATTCATGAGGGTGGTCACGCCATCCTCACGACCGTGCTGCCCAACGCCGACCCGTTGCACAAGGTCACGATCCTGCCGCGAGGCATGGCGCTCGGCGTCACGTGGAGCCTGCCGGAAGAACGGCACACGTATTCGAAGGAGTACTTCGACGACGTGATCTGTCGTGCCATGGGTGGGCGCGTTGCCGAGAAGATCGTGTTCGGACATCTCAACTCCGGGGCGGCCAACGACCTCGAGCAGGCAACCATGATCGCTCGCCGTATGGTGCGCGAGTGGGGCATGAGCGACGCCGTTGGACCAATGGCATGGAGCGGACACCAGCAAGTGTTCCTCGGCGAAGATCTGATGACTCAGGGTCGCGAATACAGCGACGACACGGCCAAGATGATCGACAGCGAGGTCTTCCGGATCCTGCACGAGCAAGAGACACGTGCATTCGAGGTGCTGTCGAAGCACCGCCGAGCGCTCGACCTGGTTGCTGAGGCACTGCTCGAGCGGGAGACGATCGACGGCGGCGAGGTCGCCCGCATCGTCCACGAGAGCCTTGGCGAAGGCCCCAGTGACAACACGGCGCATCAGCCGGGCGATGCCACGGTGGGCGCCGACGACGCCCCCGCAGCAGTCGACTTCAACTAGAGATCCGGCTGCCGGCCGAGTTCCGGCTCCGGGCTCGAACCCGGGTGTCGCGCTTCAGCGACTGCAGCCCACAGATCGGTCGCCGAGATCGGACCGACGAAGTTGGCCCGCACAACGCCGGCCTGATCGGCGACGACGACGATCGGCACCGCTTCGACGTGGTACTTGCGGTGCAACGCGGCCGACGTCGAGTACTCGACTTCGGCGACGTCGACCTCGGCGCAGGCCAGCACCTTGGCCTTGCGCACGACATCCGAACAGGCGCCACACGTCGCCGACGAGAACACCGCAACGAGCCACGGAGCGCGGGCATCGGCAAAGTCGGCCCGGTCGATCTGGGCCGGCGCCGAGAAGACCGGCTGGGTCGGGGCGTCGATGACCGCCCTGCGGCGCAGCACGGCGCCAACCGCCAACGCAACGATCAGCACTCCCCCGGCAATCACGACCTGCGTCATGACGTCAGCCTGGCAGAGCGAACGAGCCGGACCGACCTCGCAGGTCGGGATCGCGTGGCAGCAACCGCTCGACGAAGATCCGCTGCGTCGATTCGACGACCAGCGGATGACCGAGCGCGGTGGCATCGGACACCCCGATCGTGATCACGCCGCCCGCCGGGAGCTCGATCGCCTCCATGCCGGGTACCGGGACTTCGCCACCGGCACCCAGTGTCTTCACGGTGACGGTGCCGGGTGAGCCGGTTGCGTTCAGCACGACCAAGACGTCGGGAACGGCCAGCGACGTGCCGATCGCCATGCTCCAACGAGTCGAGGCGAAGGACGGCGGAGACCCCATGACAACCGTCGTCGCCACGGTGTCGCCGGTCTGGCGAGTGATCGCCCGCTCGACCAGGATCGATCCGGTCGTCTCGGTGGAGAACACCGCGCCATGCCTACCGGCGGGCACACCGACATCATCGGCGATCAACGACACGACCTTGCCCGCAGGCACCGTCAGCGGTTCGGGATTGACGAAACCCGCACCCGGGTCGAGCCCGAGGAACGCCACGTTGACGACCGCCTCGGTGTCGGAGCCGTTGTAGATGCTGTACCGCTCGATGACGTTCGGGGCCACCTCGCCGTCAGCGAAGTAGAACTGGTCGCCGAGCGATGGTGCGCCGAGGGTCATGGTGAAGCCGGCCCGGCCGACCGACGTCAGGTACTCCTGAGCCCGCCCGACCACGACCCGCCCCCGAGTGCTGGTCACGGTGATCGCCAGCACCAGCTCGCGCTTGGCCAGGAGATCCTGGCTGATGACGAGCACCGAGTCGGCACGCACGAGCAAGCTCTGGAGGATGGCCGGCTGCCGGCTCTCGGTGCTCGTGGCTTCCCTGATGCTGACGATCGCATCGGAGGGGAACGGGTTGGTGATGACCAACTGCTCCTTGCTGCCCTCGACCGTGTAGCCGTCGGCGAAGTACCACGTCGACGATGTCGAGTTGGAACACGGCGAGACGGCACTGCCCGATGCGCTGTCGGCGCGCTGCTCGACGTATCCCCCACCTCCGTAGATCTCGACCATTGCCGAGGCGAACGAGCCCTGCGTCTGCAACTGACCGAGATCGAACTCCTTGGTGGACCGCGCCGGCACCTCGAACGGCACCTCGGCGGCGGCGACCCCGACGGCATCGGTGAACGCGGTCAACTTACCGGTGAGGGCGACTTCCGATGGGTTGGCGACGATGGCGATGCCGCCCAGTTGCGGTCCGCCGATGGGAACACCGGCGCAGAACCACGCTGACGTGACGAACTCGCCCTTCGGGACGAACGGCATGGTCGCTCTGCCGAGTCGCGAGAACTGGGCGGGAGCGCTGTGGATCGGCCGTGAACGTTGCAATGCGATCACGCCGACGATCGTGGCCAGCACCATCACACCGGCGACGAACCGGCGGAGTGCCATCATTCGACACCTGCCTGATGCGCCTCGGCGTCGGGCTGCTCGGCGTCGGGCTGCTCGCTGGCGGGTTGCTCGGCGGCGGTCTCCCACGACACGGGCTCGTCGCCCATGGAGAGCATGACCGACGAGTCCTCGACCATGCCGATCGGCGCGACGATGGGTGCGTCGATCGACAGCAGCGGTTCATCGGGAGCCGCGTCGACCCGGCGACGCTTCCAGCGAACCAGCGACGCGGAGTCGAAGCGGCTGATGCCCAACGCCAGCAGCAACCACAGCAGCAACTGACCCACGAGGGCGAACGCCCGCGATGCGTCGGTGTGATAGCGCAGTGCGGCCGGACCCGCGGCGGTGACGTCGTAGCCCGTCGTGACACCGAATGCGGGGCGGGGCGCGATGGATTGGCCACCGACGTCCAACGACCAGCGCCGGTCGACGCCGGTCGCCACGGTCACCGCACCGGGTTGCGCAGCGAACTGCAGATCGGCGTTGTCAGGCGCGCCGACACCAACCGGCGTTGCCAGCGGCCGCAGCTCGAGACGCGCCAGCGAGTCGAGACCTGCTTGCCGGGTGACGTCAGCGTCTGCTCCGGCGAACTGAGCACGTGTCGGGATCCATGCCGTGTTCTCGTACACCAGGAAGTTCAGTGGTCGAGTCAATGGCGCGGCGAAGTCGAGCTGGTCATCCAACGCGTCCACGAGGCCGTTCGGGAGCGGCAGTGGCTTGTCGACCGTACTGGTGGCCCCGTCGGCCACGGGCACGACGATGTAGCGGATTGCGTACGGCGCCAGCAGGCGCCCTCCTCGAAGCGTCGACTCCGTCGCCAGCTGCCTCACCACGGAGCCGACGTCGGCCTCGGTCTTGGACGGCCGGCCGGGCCACGACTCATACTGGGTCAGCGGGCCGTCGTCGGTGATTGCGTACCCGATTCCCGGCTCCAACGTCCACGCCGGTATCGGCATGACGTCGGGGTTGCCGATCCACAAGATCCGGTAGTCACCCTCCGGGGGGTTCTCCGGGAACTGCCCGAGCACCGACGTCAACGTCAACGTCGGCATCTGCCAACGCCCCGAACTGATCGCGGTGACCCCGGGCAGCACGCCGAGCGCGACCGCCGCAGCGCTCAACAGCCCGAGCGGCTGGCGCCATCCGAACGACCCGGCCAACACGTCGTCCTGAAACGCGGCGGCGATGCATGCCGCTGACAGCGCCAGGCCGACCGCGACGGGCGCCAGCAACACGCCGGGCTCGGGCAGACGGATCCTCAACCCACGATCGTCGAGCACTGCGAGCCAGCCGAACGCCACGACCAGACCGGCAGAGCGGATGGCCCACGTGAATCGCCAGCTGCGGGCGACGAGCGGCGCGACGAGCACGGGGAGGTACAGGGCGATCGCCAGGATGCCGAACTGGCCATTGCCCAGCCCGAACCTCGCCAGCCGGGTGACGCCGAGCGCTCGACTCCCGACCGACCCGGCAGGCAGCCCATCGGCCACCGGTGACGGCACTCCGGCGATGATGTCCCACCCGTGGCGCCCGAACAACGACGATGCCCACGGCAGGTTGGCGACCAACGCGACCACGGATGCGGCGACGGCGACCGAGATCATGATCAGGGCTGTCCTCCACGAGCCGCCCGCCACCAATGTGCTGATCGCCAGCACGACCCCGAGCGCGACGACGACGAGGCCGAACGAGGGCACGAAGGCGAACACGACAGCCGTCAACAGTGTCAGCTGGCACAGCATCCGCAAGCGGTCACGAGCCGGCACCTGGACCATGCCGTCGGCCCGGTTCAGATCGGTTCGCCCAACGTCCGCCCTGGTGTTGTCGAACGACTCGATGCCCGCGCTTCGGCGCAAGAGGTGCACGACCCAGGGAACGGTTGCGTAACACGCGAGGGCACCCCAACGGCCGCTCGACAGGAGTTGCGACGGCAGGGGCACCGCGGCGTAGACGACCAGGGCGGCGATACGCGCCCGGGCCGTGGGGAACAGACTGGCCAAGCGCCAGATTCCGAGATAGCCGACCAAGAGCAGGCCGAGCACGCCAACCGTCCGCAACAGGCCCATGTGGAACAGGGTGGCCGTGCTGGCCAACGACGTCAGCGCGACCCCGGTGGGTACCGGCGTCGTCGAGCCCAGGCCGTGCCCCCACCAGCCGGAGCGGTAGTCGGTCAACATCGCCCTCGGGCTGACCGGCAGGCGCAGGAACTCACCGAACCCGGGGATGCCACTGATCACGTGGCGACTGCCGAAGAGCACGGCGACCAGCACGCCGATCCAGGCGAACATCGGAGCCGACCCTGCCGTCTGGCGCCATCGCCGCTCGATCGAGTTCTCACCCCGCGCTGGGCGCATGTCGCGACTCCGCAAGTAGGCCGAGACGCGTGCCGAGCCACGCAACTGCAGGCCGGCGATCTCGCCGTCCGGAACGCGCCGCAGGGCCCGCACCTCGCGGCGACGAACGAAGATCCCCGGCGTGCGGGGCACCAGACCGACCATGGCCCGCATCGAGGCCCATGCCTCGCGGGGCTTGCCCGACAACAGGCCGACCACCATTTCCGACAACGTCACCAGGATCAGTTGGATCGACAGCAGTGGCAGCCGGCGGGCACCGGTGAGCGTGGCGATCGAGCGCATCCGGTGACGCGCTTGCAGCAGGGCGGGTCGCAGGTCAGGGCGTCGCGTATCGAGTGCTTCACGGTGGCGGGCACGAGCCACCGGCACCACGACCACTCTGGCGCCACCGAGGTGGGCACGCCAGCACAGGTCGACGTCGTCGCCATAGAAGTCCATCGCCGTGTCGAACCCGGCGATCGCCCGGAACAGGTCGGCGCGGACCATCATGCATGCCGACGGCAGGGCGAACACGTCGCGCACTGCGTCGTGCTGCTCTTGGTCGACCTCGCCTTCCTCGACGAACGAGTCGATCTCGCCGAAGCGGTCGACGCCGAGCCCCACATGTTGCAAGACGCCGGGGTCGTCCCACGAGACCAGCTTCGGACCCACGATGCCTGCATTCGATCGGTACAACTCCTCGACGAGCAGGCGAATCGCACCCGGGTCCAGGGCTACGTCGTCGTGCAGGAAGCAGAAGAACCCGTTGTCACCCTCGACGAGGCGCAGCACCTCGTTGGCCGCCGTGCCGTACCCGGTGGTGTTCCCGACCGCCCGCACGAATGCGTTCTGTACCCGTTGGCGAACCCGCTCCGGCACGTCACCCGGCTCGCCGACGACCAGGAACAGGCTCTTCAGGTTGGCGTAGTCCTGCTCGGCCAAGCCGTCGAGCACCTCGTCGAACCAGTCCCCCGGATTGCACACCACCATCACTGCCACGACGGGAGGGGCGAGTTGGTTGGCGGCTTCCACGAGGCGGCCAGGCTACTGCGAACGGGCCACGGAGCACAGGCACTCTCCGACAAGTGCTTGCAATAGTTAGCACTGTGCGGTATATTGAGTGCATGTTCAAACTCCCCGACTTCCCCAAGGTCGACTTTCCCAAGATCGACTTCCCCTCCTTCGACTTCTCCGGCCTCGACCTCGATGCCCTCCGCAACTTCGATTTCGCCAAGTACGTCCCGGCCGTGAAGTTCCCGACCGTCGACCTGCCGTCGGTGGATCTGCCCGGTCTCGACGTCTCCAAGCTCACCGCTGCCGTTCGCGACGCTGCGTACCTGAGCGTCGGAATCGGCGTGACCGCCGTCGAGCAAGCGCAAGCACGCCGACGCGAGTTGGCCGCCGGCCTCGCCGAGCGTCTCGAGTCCACCAAGGTGCAACTCGACACGGTGGTCGACAAGATCGAAGCCGCCTTGCCCGACAAGGCCGCTGCGCTCTTCGGTCAGGCACGTGGGCTCACCGAGGCTGCTCGCGAGCAGATGCTCGGGATGATTCGCACCACCGCCTGAAGCAGCGTCTGGGGCACGAACGCCAGGGATGGACGTCATCCCGAGGCGTTCGTGCCGCTAGCCTCGCTGGTCTGGTGGACCCCTCCGACACGCCTCTTGGTGATACCCCGCGATCTGGCGACACACAGGGATCAGACGACATTGCAGTAACCAGGCGGGCTCCATTGCCGGAGGGCACCATTCCCGTCGGCATTGGCCTGCTGATCGCCGGCGTCACCAGCTACCTGTTCTTGAAGGTCGCCAAGGTGGCACTCGGCAGCGACGAGGCAGTGCAGCCCATCGCCAGCTTGTGGATTGCCACGTTCGCCCTCGCTCCCGGCTTCTTCTTGCCGCTGGAGCAGGAACTGGCCCGCACGCTGGCGCATCGGCGCGCCATCGGTGAGGGTGGCCAACCGGTCGTGGCGCGGGTGCGCACGCTCGGCATCGGCCTCGCAGTGCTGGTCACGATCGCCGCCCTCGCCGCCAGCCCGCTGATCGTCAGCGGCTACTTCGACGGCGACTGGGTCTTGATGATCGCCCTGATCCTGGCGTTCTCGGCCTACGCCCCCGCGCACCTGTCGCGTGGCATCGCCAGCGGCAACGGTCGATTCCATGCGTATGCGATCGTGATGGGGGCCGACGGCGCCGTGCGCATCGCTCTGTGTGCGACGCTGGCCGTCCTCGGCGTCAAGACCGTCGGGTTGTACGGCTTTGCCGTGGCGCTGTCGCCGATTCCCGGCGTGCTCTGGGTCAAGGCCAAAGGCGCGCTGCGCACCGAGCCCGGCCCAGAGGCGACGTGGGCGGAGGTCACGCCGAACCTCGGCTGGCTGCTGCTCGGTTCGGTGTTCGCCGCCGCCCTGGTCAATGCCGGGCCACTTGCTGCCACGATGCTCGCCAGCGAGGATCAGAAGCACCTGGTCACCCGGTTCACCTACGGGGTGCTGCTGGCCCGCATCCCGCTGTTCCTCTTCCAAGCCGTGCAGGCAGCGCTGCTGCCGCGCTTGTCGCGCCTTGCGGCACGCAACGAGATCGCCGAGTTCCGATCCGGGTTCACCCGCCTGATGAAACTCGTGCTGCTCGTCGGTGTCGTCGGCACCGCCGGCGCGTTCCTGCTCGGGCCACTGGTGATCGAGAAGTTCTACGACGCCACGCTGAGTCGCCAGACGATGGCCATGCTGGCGCTGGGCAGCGCCTGCTACATGATCGCCCTGGCAATCGCCCAGGCCGTGATCGCTCTGCGCGGCCACGCCCTGGTCGCGCTCGGTTGGGGCATCGGTGCCGTCACCTTCGTGCTCGTCACCTGGCTGGCATCCGATGAGTTGTTCCGGCGCGTCGAACTGGGCCTCGTTGCCTCGTCGTTCGCGGCACTGTGCGCCTTTGCGCTCGCACTGCGGTCACGACTGCGCAGCGGTGACGTACCGTCGGGCGATTCGGTGATGGAAGCCATCAACAACATGCCACTGGAGACCTGACCGAGTCGGCCTCAGCTGCGTCGAGCCTTTTCCGCCTCGATCTTCAGGTCGTTGGCGACCATCATCTGGATCAACTCCGGGAATGCGATCTCCGGCTCCCAACCGAGCTTCTCGCGAGCCTTGGTCGGATCGCCGATCAACAGATCGACCTCGGCCGGGCGGAAGAACTTCGGATCCTGGCGGACGTAGTCGCGCCAGTTCTCGATGCCGACCTCGGCGAACGCCAGGCGCACCAGGTCCTCGATGCTGTACGTCGTGCCGGTCGCGACGACGTAGTCGTCGGGCTGATCCTCCTGCAGCATCAACCACATGGCCTTCACGTAGTCGCCGGCATAGCCCCAGTCGCGCTTGGAGTCGAGGTTGCCGAGCACGATCTCGGTCTGCAGGCCGAGCTTGATGCGAGCGACAGCGTTGGTGACCTTGCGCGTGACGAACTCGAGCCCGCGCCGCGGGCCCTCGTGGTTGAACAGGATGCCGCTGCAGGCGAACAGTCCGTAGCTCTCGCGGTAGTTGACAACGATGTCGTGCCCGAAGACCTTGGCGCAGCCGTACGGCGAACGCGGATGGAACGGCGTGCGTTCGGTCTGCGGTGTTTCGCGAACCTTGCCGAACATCTCGCTGCTGCTGGCTTGGTAGAAGCGGATGGGGTTGTTCTCCGCGCCGCCGACCATACGGATGGCCTCGAGCATGCGCAGCACGCCCGTGCCGGTGATGTTGGCGGTCAGCTCGGCCTGGTTGAAGCTCAACGCCACGAAGGAGATCGCACCGAGGTTGTAGACCTCGTCGGGTTGCGTGGAGTCGAGCGCCTTGACCAACGACGGCAGGTCGGCGAGGTCGCCGGGCACCGGTTCGACGTACGGGAACTCATCGCGCATCATCGTCATCCGGGGGTTGTTCTGACCTTTGACCATGCCAAAGACCTCGTACCCCTTGGAATGGAGGAACTCGGCGAGGTGCTGGCCATCTTGGCCAGTGACACCGGTGATGAACGCGCGAGGCATGCTGGCAATCCTTCGAAGGGTCGGGCCCGGCCAGGCCGGAAAGCTGGACACGGCAGTCTATGGCGTCGAGCCACCTTCTGACGGCAACGGCTAGCCTCGGCCTGCCCATGAGCCCGTTGCGTGTCGCCTTCGATGTCGGTCCCCTCGCTGGGCCGCGGACCGGCGTCGGGCACGCGGTGGACGCGATGCACACCTCGCTGGCCACGCTCGACGATGTGGAACTGGTCGACTACATCGTGTCGTTCCGGTCCCGCCCGGCGCCTGGTATTCGCCGCCTGCCGATCCCCGCGCTGCTGGCCCACCGCCTGTGGGCCATCGCCGATCGGCCGCGCGTCGATCGATTCCTCGGCGAGCCCGACATCGTGCATGGCACGAACTACGTGGTGCCGCCATGTCGCGCCGCCCAGGTCGTCTCGGTGTACGACTGCTGGTTCTTGCGTCATCCGTCGCTCGCCTCGGGTGCCGTCCACCAGGCGGGCCGGGTCTTGAGCCGGGCCATCCAGCGCGGGGCGACCGTACACGCCAGTTCCATCGCCACAGCCGCCGAGATCGCCGATCTCTTCCCTGGGGCCCGGGTCGCCACGATCCCCCTGGCCGCGGTACCCGTGCCGGCCGTCACGGCCGATCCACCGATCCCGGCGCTGGTCGGGCGACCGTTCATCGCCGCCATCGGCACACTCGAGCGGCGCAAGAACCTCCCGATCCTGGTCGAGGCGTTCGGCCTGCTGGCGTCCGAGCACGACGAGATCCTGCTGGTGCTGGCCGGCGCAGACGGAGACGACCGCCGGGCGATCAACGCGGCCATCGACGGGCTCGACCAAGCGGCCGCCCGGCGAGTCGTCATGACCGGCCGCATCGACGACGCGTCGCGTTCGTGGTTGCTCCACCATGCGACCGTCCTGGCGTATCCGTCGCTCGACGAGGGCTTTGGCTTTCCCCTGCTCGACGCCATGCAGGTCGGTGCGCCCATCGTGGCGAGCAACCGCGGCAGCATCCCCGAGGTGTGCGGCGCGGCCGGTCTGCTGTGCGATGCCGACGATGCGATCGCGCTGGCGACCAACCTGGCACGTGCCGCATTCGACGACGCCACCCGCGCCGCCCTGCTGACCGCCGCGGCAACGCAGCTGACGACGTTCTCGTGGCAGCGTTGCGCCACCGACCTCGTCGCGCTGTATCGCCGCCTGGCCGACGAGCATGGCACGTGATCGCAGTCCTGTGCGGTGGCGTGGGGGCAGCACGCTTTCTCGGCGCGCTGGCTCAGGTGGTCGACCGCGCCGACACCGTCGGGATCGTGAACACCGGCGACGACACGGTGCTACACGGTCTGGCCATCTCCCCCGACCTCGACACTGTCACCTACACGTTGGCCGACGCAATCGACCCCGTCCGCGGCTGGGGACTGGCCGACGAGTCGTGGCGGGCGATGGAGGCGCTGCAGCGCTACGCGATGGTGAGGCCGGATCGCTCCGCCGCCGCACCGACGTGGTTCAACCTCGGCGATCGCGATCTGGCGACCCACTTCTACCGCACGGCGCGTCTGGCCGAGGGTGCGACGCTGGCCGATGTGACCGCCGAGATCTGCAGGGCATGGGGCGTTCGTCAGCGGTTGGTGCCGATGACCAACCAGACGGTCTCCACGGTGGTGACGCTGGCCGAGGGTGGCGACGTGTCGTTCCAGGAGTACTTCGTCCAGTTGCGCCACGGTGTGGCGGTGCGCGCCGTGCGCTTCGACGGCGCCGACGAGGCCGAGCTCACGCCCGGGCTCGACGACGTGCTGCAATCGGCTACCTGCGTGATGATCGCGCCGTCGAACCCGATCGTGTCGATCGGCCCGATCCGCACGTTGCGACGCGTCGACGACATCCTCGGCGCTCGTCGATCGTCGGTCGTGGCGATCTCTCCGATCGTGGGCGGCGCAGCGCTGAAGGGGCCGGCCGACCACATGCTGAGCGAGCTCGGCCACGAGCCCTCCGTCGTCGGGGTTGCCCGCCTCTACGCGGCGATCGCCGGCACGCTCGTGATCGATCCGGTCGACGCACATCTGGCTGATGCTGTCGAGGCCGAGGGTGTGCGCGCCGTGATCACGCCGTCGGTGATGAGCAGTCCGGCGATCGGTGCCGAGCTCGCCCGCGTCTCGTTGCTCGCCGCGTCACACGAGTGAGCGCAGACCGACCCCGAGGTCGGTCCATGGTGCCCAGGCCAGGTGGATGCGCGCCCGCGTCGGCGACAGGGCGAACCACGAGATGTCGTTGGCACGGCGTGCTGCGGCGACGGGAGCCTGCGCACCGGGACCGGCCATCATCGACCACAGGTCGCGGATCGAGGTACTGACCCCCGAGCCGATGTTGACGACCAGGCCACCACCGCGGGCGCCGGCGCGGACCAAGGCATCGACGGCATCGTCGACGTAGAGAAAGTCGCGGGTCTGGCGACCGTCGCCGTGGATCGACGGGCTCGTGCCGTCGCGGAGCGCGTGGGCGAACGAGCTGACCACACCTCCGTCGACGCGTTGGCGTGGCCCGTACACGGTGCTCATCGCCAGCGCCGTGAACTCGACGGTGTGGTCGGCGCGATACAGGTTCAGCAGATCGACGATCGCCTTGGCGACGATGCCGTGCAGCCCGACGGGGTTCCACGCGTGCCCCTCTTTGATCGGCAGGTCGCGCATCGGCACATCGCCATACAGCGCCGCCCCCGGCAAGATCGTGACCACCTTCGAGCCTTGCTTTCGCGCCGCCTCGAGCACGGCCAGCATGCCCTGCACGGCGCGGCCGGCCTGCACCGCTGCGCCGCGGCCGGGTGGCAGCCAGGCAAGGTGGTAGACGACGTCGGGTGGGCGCATCGCGGCTAATGCGGAGAACTCGTCGGCGAGCACATCGAGCGTGTGGATCTTCAGCGCGCCACCGGCTGCCCGGGCATCAGCGAGGTTGGCCAAGGACCCGCTGGACAGATCGTCGACGACGTCAACCGTGTTGCCCTCGGCGATCAGCCGATCGACCAGGTGCGATCCGAGGAACCCGGCGCCTCCGACGACCAGTACGTTCACGTCGGGTCGATGGTGGGCCGCAGCTCATCCGACGCGGATTCGCCGGGCGCGACCTGACCATGCAAGCCCAGCACAGTCCGTGTCACGCTGGCGCCAGCGCCGACCTTGCCCATTACCACCGAGTTTGCCACTGTGGCGTGGTCATCGACGACGGCCCCCGGCAGCAGCACCGAATCGGTGACGGTCGCCCCGGCACCCACCACCACGCCGTCGGCGACGACGCTGTGGGTGACGGTTGCCGTGGAGTCGACGCGCGCGCCGCTGTGCACGCCGACGCAGTTATGCAGGTGTCGCGTGCCATCGATGAGGTCGAGATTGGCCTGCAGGTACAACGCCGGGTTGCCCGCGTCGAGCCAGTAGTCGTCGGTCGCCATCGCGAACAGGCGGCCACCGGCGACGATCTCTGGAAACGTGACCCGCTCGATCGACACCTTGCGTCCGGCGGGGATGCGCTGCAGCACCGACGGTTCGAGCACGTACGTACCGCCGTTGATCTGGTTGCTCGGCGCAGTGCCCGGAGCCGGCTTCTCGACGAACCGCTCGACCCGGCCGTCGTTGTCGGTGCCGATGACCCCGAACGACGACGGGTCATCGACACCGATCAGGTGGATCGTCGCTTCAGCCGAATGCCGCCGATGGAAGTCGACCAGGGCAGCGATGTCGAGGTCGGTCAGCACATCGCCGTTGGCGACCACGAACGTGTCGTCGATCCCGCTGAAGTCGGCGGCGAACCGGATCGCACCCGCGGTGTCGAGCGGCTCGGGTTCGACGGCGTAGTGCAGGGCGACCCCATTGCACTCACCGGTGGGGAACGCCTCGACGAACGGTCCCGGCTTGAAGCCGAGGGCCAAGGTGACTTCGGTGACTCCACCCTTGGCCAGGTTGTCGACCAGTCGTTCGATGATCGGCACATGCCCGACCGGTAGCATCGGCTTGGGTGTGGTCAGCGTGAGGGGCCGCAGTCGCGTTCCGAAGCCGCCGACCAGTACGACGGCGCGCATCAGCCGCCGGTGGTGGTCGGCGCCAGTGTCGTGGTGCCGGCAACGGATGTCGAGGTCTCGCCGGGGATCGTCGTGCTCTCCGGCACGGGTGGAACCAGGGTCGTCGCGCCGACGATCGTGGTGGGCGGGGCGACGTTGCCACCGTCAGACGCGCCGAGCGTGGGCAGCTGGGCGGCCCAATCAGGCTGCGGGATCTCGGTGCCCTTCGGGACGAAGGCAACGGTGAACACCATGCCGTCGTTGGTGATGCGAATGTTGTTGAAATCGGTGACGACGTCGTGGAACTCGGCGGGCTTGTCGAAGTGATCCCACACACGGACGATGAGGTCGCTGTCCTTGTTGTTGCACTTGGTGTCTTTCGTCGACCACTTGTCGCCGCCCTGATCGGCCGGCATCACCAGTTCGGTGTCGGCCAACTTGATGTCGTAGACGTCGAGGAACACACCGAGCTTGGCGCGGTTACCCGAGGCCTTGGTGGAATACGGGTGGTAGTGGACGATGCCGTCACCGTGGCTGTGCACACCGAGAGTCTTGAACTTCTCGTTCAGCAGCACCTGGGCGCCGGTGGAGTCGATCCCGGTCTCTTCCTTCGTGCCGGTGATCTTCGGCTGGAAGGTGTCGCAGATGTAGATGCCGAACGCAGCGTGCCAGTGCGCATCGGTGTTGGTGCCATCGTTGACCCTCGGAACACCGGACCCGTCGCTCGGCCGGCTCTGGCGGCCGTAGACGATCGCGAACAGCCCCAGGAGGACGACGAGCGTCACGGCGATCGGGAAAACAGAGCCGCCCTGGAAGCGGACCTTCTTGCCCTTGCCTCGCGAGGCGAGCCTGGCAACTTTTTTGGCGGATGATGACGGAGCCACGAAGATGCGAGGCTATCGGCTCCCCGAATCAAAACTGAGTCATCGACGCTGGTTCAGCTCGACAATCAGATCGGCGTAGGCCCGGGCAACCGCTGCGGGCGACGCCGCCGACTCGACCCATCGCCGCCCGGCGACCCCCATCGCGTCCCGCTCGGCCGGGTGGCCGGCCAATCGTTGCAACGCTTCGCGCAGCGCCTCCGGATCATCGGGCGGCACGCACAGGCCGCCCTCTGACTCGGCAAGGATGCGCGGGACCTCGGTGCCAGCGTCGATCGAGGCCAGGACGGGCCGGCCCGCGGCAAGGATCGAATAGGTCTTGGACGGCACGCTGACGCGGCCCAGGCCGGCCTTCAACGGCACCAGGTGGATGTCGCCGGTGGCCAGCACTTCGGGCAGCCGATCTGCCGGCTGGTAGCCGGAGAATCGAATGTTGGTGATTCCACCGGCACGCTCGACCAACGACGCCCGCGCCGCGCCGTCGCCATTGATCACGAAGGTCAACGCGGGCAAGGCTCTGGCTGCGTCGACCACCATCTCCAGCGACTGCGAGAAGCCCACGTTGCCGGCGTACAGCACCACCGTCTCGGCCCCGATGCCGAGCTCCGCCCGCAGCGCGGTCATCCGGTTGCGCGGCCGGATCGCATCGGTGTCGACGAAGTTGGGGATGACGCGCACATCGGACCGCTTCGACGGCCGGACCTTGGCGGCAACGTTCTCGCGCAGATCGCTGCTGAGCACGGTGACGGCCGCAGCGCGGTGGTAGCTGACCCGCTCGAGCCACCGGGCCATGGCGATGATCCGCCGGCTGGTGATGGCGCCGGTCTCGACAGCGGCGTCGGGGAACACGTCTTGGATGTTGAAGATCAACGGCCCGCGACGGATCACGTGCGTGCCCCAACCGGTCAGGCCCATCGTCAACGGCGGCGACATGGCGATCACCGCGTCCACGCGTCCCCCACGCAACGACGACAGACCAGCCACGGCACTGAACCCGGCGAAGCCGGCAGCGCGGCGCACGAGGTTGCGCTTGTCGCCACCCGGGAAGGGGTTGACGCGCGTGATCGAGCCCCACTCCGTCCACTCGTGACGCGACCAGCGCGCCCGCCAACCGGGCTCGACCGCGTGATCGCGGTACCAGGGCAACGCCGTGATGACATGCATCTCATGGCCGAGCTCGGCGAGCTCACTGACGATCCGCGTCATGACCACGCCGGTCGGCGCGGTATCGGGTTCGAAGTGCGGGCACAGGATCGCGATACGCAGTCGGTGCGGGTTCATGCTTGCCCGAGCGCCTTCGCATAGGCCGCGGCCAGCGCGGCACCGGAAGCCACGGCGGTGAACTCGGCTGCACGTCGCCGCCCTGCGGCGATCATCACCGACCGAGCGCGGGCGACACGTGCGAGGGCATCGGACCACGCGTCGATCACAAGCGGCAGCACCAGACCTGCGCCATCGACGACGGCGGGGATGCACGTCGCGTTGCTGGCCACGACCGGGCAGCCGAGCGCCATTGCCTCGATCAGCGGTGCACCGAAGCCCTCGTACTGGCTCGGGAAGACCATGGCCTCGGCCATCTTCAGCAGGCCGTTGCGATCGGCGGCCGCCACCCGTCCCAGGCGCCGAACTCGCGGATCGTTCGCCGATTGCACTTCCGCTTCGGCGCCGCCGCTCCCTCCGATCAGCACGAGGCGCAACTCGGGATCGCGCCACCTCGTCGACAGCAGTTCGAGCAGGAAGCGGTGGTTCTTGTGGTGGTGCGTGACGGCCGGGTACACGATCACCGGTCCGTCGCCGAGCGAGAACCGATGCCGAAGTGCGCCGGCGTCGGTGACATCGGTCAGCAAGGCGGGCTCGAACCCGTGCGGTACCACCATGACCTTCGACGGGTCGGCGTCGTAGGCGTCGATCACGGAGGTCCGGACGTAGTCGCTGGGCACGGTGACGACGGTTGCGCTGCGCACGGACCGGCCGATCGCTGTCGCCAGATACGTGCGCTTCTTGCGGCTGAAGTACTCCGGGAACGTGCGGTACTGCAGGTCGTGAATCGTCAGCACATACGGCCGCACCGCACCGAGGGGAGCGGTGCCGCCGCCGTGATGGCGCAGATCGGCGTTCGACGATCGCCGCCGGAACCACGTCACCTCACCGAGGATCCGCCGGCCGCGCGACGCGCCGTCGAACGAGGCGACTACCGTTGGGAACATGCCCGCGAGGTCCAGATGAGCATCGGGGAAGCCGTCCACGACATACAACGTCGGCCGGAACTGTGGTGCCGCCTCGGCCAGCCCGAGGAGCTGCCGGACGAGGTACTCCTCGGACCCGCCGACGTCGCCGGGCACGCACCACAGCAAGTTCACGCCGATCGTCGAATCGCCCATCAGCACAACTCCCGATACGCCTCGGCAGTCAGGCGTGCGGTCTCGTGCCACGTCGCCCGATCGGCGCGGGCGACACCTTCGGTTGCCAGCGCGTGCCGACGCTCCGCGGCCTCGGTGATGCCGCGGGCGATGTCGGCGGGGTTCGACGGATCGACCAGCACGGCCGCCCCGCCGGCGGTCTCCTCGGTTGCCGTGCCGCGGCTGGTGACGACCGGGGTGCCCTGGGCCATGGCTTCCAGCACCGGCAGCCCATACCCCTCGCGCTCGCTCGGATAGCAGAACACCTCGGCCCCGGCATACAACCCGCCGAGGTCCGCGGCGGGCACGAAGCCGATGAATCGGACGTCGCCACCTGCCGGGATGTCGATGTCGCCCCAACCCTCTGCTCCGGCGACGACCAGCGGGAGCGGTTCCTCGAGGAGACCGACGGCCTCTACGAGCCCACGCAGGTTCTTGCGCGGCTCGACGGTGCCGACGAACAGCAGGTAGCGCGGCGGCAGGTGATGCAGCGCCGTCACGCGGGCGACCTCGGCGGCGTCGACCTTGGCGGCGTCGACCCCGAGCGGCACGAGCCGCAGCCGCTGCCCCGGAATTCCCGCGGCGACGCAGTCGTCCATCGTCGCCTCGCTGCTGCACAACACGAGGTCGGCGCGTCGACGGATCTGTTCGAGGCTGCGGCGAAAGATGCTGTTGCCGCGACGGGTGAAGTGCGACGGGTCGTGCAGGAACGCCAGATCGTGCACGGTCACCACCATCGGCGCGTCGGTCGCGCATGGGATCAGGGTCGTGGCGTGGGCCACGTCGACCGGCCCGGTGGCGCGCTCGACCTTCGGCCAACCTCGGCGCAGCCACAGGTCGTACAGCAGCGGCCCACCGACCGGGAGATGGGCGATCGGTACGACCGGCGACCACGGCTCGCTGGGCACGTGCTTGTGGCGACCGGCGACACCGAGCAGCGTCACGTCGCGCTCGCCCGCCATCGCCTCGGCTACGCGCATCGCCGCAACTCCCGTACCGCCCGGCACCCGGTGCCAGCATTGTTCCAGGGTGTAGGCGACACGCACGGCCCCCATCATGGCGCGCCGCGCTTTCGTCTACGCTTTTCTCATGCGCAAGCAGCTACCACCGACAGCGCTCCAACGCGACTCCCGATTCCACCGCATCACGACCGAGGAACGCTTTGCCGACGAGCGACCCAACGACCAAGGTCAGGATCGCCGAATGGATCCCGAGTCAGCCGAGTCGTTCGACCGGGCTCGGCGGCAGATGCACGGAATTTTCGTCGGCGAGATCCAGGCCCTCGAGGGCGCCGGGCGCACGGCGTTCGACTACACCACGGAGGAAACGCCGTTGGCGATGAAGCTCGACATGGCCAGGCAGTGTTGGGACGAAGCCCGTCACGTGGAGATCAGCCTGCGCCTCGGCGAGCACATGGGCACCGAGGTCGGCGAGTTCAGCGAGGCGGTCACACTGTTCGAGGCGGCGTGTCATTCGGACCCCGTGTTCCGTCTCGCCGGTGTGAACCGGGCGCTCGAAGGGTTGGCCATCGACGTCTTCACGACCATGCGCGACTTCGCCGGCGACATGAACGACCCCGTGCTGTACTTCTGCGAGGACTGGATGCTGGCCGACGAGGTGACCCACGTGAAGATGGGCAGCACCTGGCTGCGCGAGCTCACCAAGGACGACAAGGATCGCCAGACCCGGGCTCTCGAGTTCCAGCGCACGGTCGACGGCTTGTTCAACTTCCGCGGCAATCGCGGCGAGGACCGCGAGGCGGCCATCCGCCTGGCCCGCACGTTCCGCGAGATGGCCGGCTTCCAGAAGGAAGAGATCGACGAGATCGCCGAGATGTCGCGGGTGCAGCGTGAGGAGTACCGGGTACCGGCGAGCGCGTACTAGCCCGCCGGTCTGCGCAGCTCGGCGACGAGCTCGCCGCGTTCGACCACGGCAATCCCGTCGAGGGCGACGGTGCAGCCACGCATCGGCAGGTCGAAATGACCTGCCGTGAAACGACCGGCGGTTTCGTTGGCGCCGGTCGAGTACAAGAAGCTGCCCGCCAACGCACGTGCCTCGGTGCCCCACGTCTCACGACGGTCGTACAGCTCGACGGCCTCCCATCGTGCCGCCGCGTTCATGCCCCACCCGACGTGGCTCGTCGCGTAGCTTGCACGGTCACCGAACGACGCCAGGTACGAGCGGAACAGCTGGGCATCGACGCCGCTGCCACCGATATCGGTGATGTGATCGTCGACGATGGTCATCTCGATCGGCGACTCGACGATGCGGTTGAACGTCAGGTTGAGGTCGCCGGGGGCCATCACCAGGGTGCCGCCGACCGAGTGTGCTGCAGGAAAGGCGATCACCAGACCCCCCGGCCAGTGGGCGATCGAGCCCGGACCACTCGTCACACCGGTCGAGCCGGCGGTGACGGCGCCGGTGAGGTCGATCGTGAGATCGGTGCCCGCGTCGCTGGTGACGCGCATCCGCGCCGCGCCGCGCAGCCACTGGTGGGCGAGATCCACACGTCCGGGCAGATCGACGTCCCACGCCAGTCGTTCGAAGATGTCGGGATGCTCGTTGGAGATCATCAGCACCCTCGTGCCCGTGGCGAGGATCGCGCCGAGCTCGGGGGCGTGCAACAGCCCCTCGACCGTGCAGTCGATCACCAACCCCGCCGACGACAGCGCGGCGATGACACCAGGGTTTCCGGCGATCGCCTGCGACGCTCCGGTCGATCGGATCGGCACGGAGTGCGTCGATGCCGGCGTTGGCACGACGACGTCGAAGACTCGCCCACCCAGTGACTGCGCTGCGAGCCGGGCCGTCTCGACCAGAGCGGGACGGCTCTGCGATTCGCTCAGCAGCGCGACGACTTCCCCGTCGACCAATCCGCACCGCGCCAGCTGCGCCGCGAAGGTCTCGATGTAGCGCCACTCGGTCATCGATCCGCCGCCCGCGCCGCCGAGCGCTGCATGTGATCGTCGAGCAGCTGATTGACCGCATCGGGCGCCTCGACGTTCAGGAGGTGACCGGCGTGCGGGATCACGACGAGCCGAGCGTGCGGGATCAGGTCGGCGAGAGCGAAGGCGTAGGCCACCGGTGTCTCCTCGTCGAGCTCGCCGACCACACACAACGTCGGCGCGGTGATCGCGGGCAGCAGCGCCCGACTGTCGTGGGTGACCAGGCAGTCGATGGCTCGACGCATCCCTGTGCTCGTCACCCGGGCCATTGCCGCCCGCTGACCGGCCAGCGCCTCCGGTGAGATGTGCGGCCCGGCAATGGAAGCCAGCACTCGGTCCGCGAAGTCAACGGGTTCGAGCCCTTCGTCGAGTGGGGCGAGGCGGGCCGCGCGCCACTCCTGCGGCTTGGTGCCGTCGAGGCCGAACGCCGGGCTGGTCGACAGCAGCGTGAGGCTGTGCACCCTCGAAGGAGCACGAGCGGCCACGTACTGGGCGATCATCCCGCCGAACGAGATCCCGGCGAGGTGCACCGCGTCGGCGCCGAGCACGTCGATGAAGGCCACGACCGCGTCGGCCAGCGCGGTGAACGTCATGTCGACGTCGAGGGCAGCGGATGCTCCGTACCCCGGCAAGTCCCACGCCACGACCCGGCGCCCATTCGCCAACGCTCGGAGCTGCGGCTCCCACGACAGCCGGCTCCCGCCAAGGCCGTGGAGCAGCACCAGGGGCGCGCCGTGGCCCGCCTCGCGCCAGGCAAACCGTTCGCCGTCAACGTCGGAGGCAACCATCACATCCGTAGTCTTTCCTGCTCACCGATATTTGTCAACGGTGTTGACATCGTCTCGAGCGCCCTTCACAATCGTGGCCATGACGGTCGATCGACACGAGCTGGTTCACCGGGTCCGCACCTTGGGCCCGGTGATTGCCGAACGCGCCGTGCGCTACGACCGCGAAGCCAGCTTTCCGTTCGAGAACTTCGCCGATTTCCGTCGGGACGGGCTGCTGGCCCTGTGCGTGCCCACGAAAGACGGTGGTCTCGGCGCCAGCTACGCCGACTACGTACGGGTCAGCGAAGAGATCGGCCGCTACTGCGGAGCCACGGCACTCACGTTCAACATGCACAACGCCACCATGCTGTGGTGCGGCGAGGTCGCCGATTCGCTGACCATGTCGGACAGCGAGCGCGCCCGGCACGACCAGATCCGCACCTCGATGTTCCGCGGCGTCGTCGAGCATGGTCACATCCACAGCCAGCCGTTCAGCGAAGGGCTGGCGCCGGGAGCGACGGCGGGCGTGGCCACTCGGGCCCAAGCAGTCGACGGTGGCTGGCGGGTCACGGGGCGCAAGATCTTCGCCTCGCTGGCCGGTGCAGCCAACTTCTACAACGTGATCTGTCAGGTGGCCGGCGACGACACGATCCGCTTCCTCGGTGTTCCTGCTGACGCCGAGGGTGTCTCGATCGTCGACGACTGGGACCCGCTCGGAATGCGCGGCACGGTGTCGCGCACCCTGCTGATGGACGATGTGTTCGTGCCGGAGACCAACGAGTGGCTCCCCGCCGGGATCTACAACCAGGCCGCCGAGCGCTACCCATGGCTGTTCTTGTCGCTGTGCCCCAGCTACCTCGGGTTGACCGGTGGAGTACTGGATGCGACGCGTTCATACCTCCGCGGCGAGCTTCCGGGCCAAGCTGCCGGGGCGCGGCGCGACCACCCGATGAAGCAGGTTGGGTGGGCGCAGATGCAACTCCGCCATCAGCAGTCGAGGGCACTGTTGTACCGCGCCGTCGATGAGGCCATGCTGGATCCCGACCAGGATGCGCTCGTGCTCGGATGGTCTGCGGCATACACCGTGATGGAGAACGCCGCCGAGGTGGCATCGATGGCGATCCGCGTGTGCGGCGGCCAAGCGATGCTCAAGCATCTGCCGCTCGAACGCATGTACCGCGACGCTCGGCTCGGCTCGCTGATGCTGCCGTGGAGTGCCGAGGTGTGCCTGGAGCGGCTGGCGACGGCTCGCCTCTACGACTGATCGGTCGCGACGCATGGCACGCCTGACTCCCGACCGCATCGTGACTGCCGCCATCGAGGTGATCGGTGAGGTGGGATCGGAACAGTTCTCCGTGCGCAAGCTCGGTGATGCGCTCGATGCGGACCCGACTGCGATCTATCGCCACTTCCGCAGCAAGGATGAGCTGTTGCGGGCGATGGGCGATCGCAGCCTGTCCGGTGTTGCCGATGCCTTGCCGACGTCGTCGTGGCGCGCCTGCATCCGCGAGCTGAGCATTCGGATCCGCGCCGCGAACCTCGCCCAGCCTGCGCTCGCCTCGCTGGTACGTGGTGCCCCGCCCCGGCATCGCAACGAGCTGTTGATCACCGAGACGATGCTCGGCCAGCTGCGCGACGCCGGCTTCGACGCCGTGACGGCGGCCGAGGCGTACCACGCGGTGATCGAGCTGACCATCGGCTCGGCAACCATCGACTCGACCCTGGCGTCGATGCCCGCGTCGGAACGTGACCGCACCTACGCCGAATGGAGGTCGGACTACGCAACGCTCGATGCCGAGGCCTTTCCCCATTCGGTCGCCATGGCGCCATCGCTGTATCCCGGCACGGCCGACGAGCGCTTCGTGTTCGCCCTGGACCGTCTGCTCGACGGTCTCGCCGGGCGACTCCCGACCGGGCCGTAGAGACCGGACGAACCTCGCAACCTCGCCGGTACAGTGCAGCCTGCACGTCGAGGTGCACCGTCGAGCATTCGAACTTCGGCGCGCATCGTGAGGTCGACATGCACGCACAGCCGCTGGGGGACGCCCACCGTTTGCCTCCCGGCGAACCGCATTGTCGCGGCGTCGCGGCATCGTCAGATCTCCTGACCCGGGTCATGCATGCAGCCGCCAACGACGCAATCATCGTCACCGACCATGCCGGCGTGATCACCGCATTCAGCCGCGGCGCCGAGACGCTGCTCGGGTACGGAGCCGATGAGGTGATCGGCCTGCTCGATCCCAGCATCTTCCATGTACCCGCCGATGTCGATGCCATGGTCCGGTCCGTCGGACAGGAGTGGATCTTCGCGCGACGCGACGGGTCACGCTTCGTCGGCTCACTCGCCGTCGATGCGCATCATGACGGCGTCGGCGGCCCGTGCGGATTCGTCGCCGTCGTCCGCGACATCACCGCACCACGTCGTGATCAGACCGAGGTCGACCAACGTTCGGACTACGACCAGTTGACGGGTCTGGCCAACCGCGCCCACCTCGAGGTCGCCCTGAGCGAGTCAGCCGATGACGAGACGTGGGTGTCGCCCGGCCGGATCGTGCTCTTCATCGATCTCGACCACTTCCAACGGGTCAACGACACCCTCGGGCACGCCGCCGGCGACGCGGTGCTGGCCGGCGTCGCCGACCGTCTCAAGGAGAACCTTCGTGTCGCCGACCTGCCGGCGCGCATCGGTGGCGACGAGTTCGTCGTGTTGCTCGGGCCGAACATGACGGCCCCGGCAGCCGCTGACATCGCCGAGCGAATCGTCGAGGCCCTGGCGACCCCGTTTGCGATCCTCGGGACCAAGGTGACCATCGGTGCCAGCGTGGGCCTGGCGACGAGCAGCGTTCACCACACCCCCGGGGCGCTGATGGCAGCTGCCGACAACGCTGCGTATGCGGCCAAGCACGCCGGCCGCGGACGAGTGGTCGCCGCGGCTCGCTGAATTCACGCCGCGCCGGATGTGGCAGCGTTTTCTCATGACCGACTACATCGACGTCAATCGGGCGAACTGGGACGACCGGGCCGCAGCGCATGCGGCCTCACCCGACTACTTCTTCGATCGCTTCGTGTCAGATCCTCAGTTCTTGAGCGAGGTGGTGCGATTCGATCTCCCGCTGCTCGGCGATGTACGTGGTGCGCGCGGCGTTCACCTCCAGTGCCACATCGGGACCGACACCATCTCACTCGCCCGTCTCGGTGCCACGATGACCGGGCTCGACTTCTCCGGCGCCTCGGTCGCCGAGGCTCGGCGCCTGTCTGCGCTGGCAGGTACACCGGTCGACTACGTCGAGTCGAACATCTACGACGCCCTCGACGTACTCGGGCCAGCCAGTTTCGACCTGGTCTACACCGGGATCGGCGCGCTGTGCTGGCTTCCCGACATCCGCCGCTGGGCCGATGTGGTCGCCGCGTTGCTGCGCCCCGGCGGGCGGCTGTTCATCCGTGAGGGCCACCCGATGTTGTGGGCCCTCGACGAGGCCTGCGACGACAGGTTGCTGGTCGGGTACCCCTACTTCGAACGACCCGAGCCGTTGGTCGACGACGACGCGGGCACGTACGTGGCAACGCAGGCGGAGTTCACCCACAACGTGACGCACAGTTGGAACCATGGGCTCGGCGAGACGATCACCGCCCTTCTCGATGCCGGCATGCAGTTGACCGGTCTCGTCGAGCACGACAGCGTGCCCTGGGAGGCGTTGCCGGGTCAGATGGAAAAACGTGAGCTGGCAGAATGGCGAGTGGCCGACCGACCATGGCGTCTCGCCTGTTCCTACACGTTGCGGGCCACGAAGCGCTCGTAAGGAAGGGTTCGTCAGAAGAAGGGCAGGTACTGCTCGAGCTCCCATGGGGAAACGGTCCCGGCGTCCCAGATTCCATCGGCGGCCTGCCACTTGGCCA
>JANMNE010000132.1:0-20975 GCA_031373785.1 Ilumatobacteraceae bacterium | reverse complement strand
GGGACCGTTGGAATGGCCGACGAGATGCACTGGACGGTGTCCGTTCTGGCGATACGTCTCCTCGATCAGATGTTTGGAGCGCTGCAGGAACCCGCCCATGTCGGGCGTGAGCCGGGCGTCATAGCCCGCGACGCGGATGTTTCGGTCGCGTGTGTAGCCGGCTGCTTCGAGAGCCTGATACATCGGCTCGTACGTCGGGGCACTGGAAGTCAGGCCGTAGTCGGCGATCCTCACCTTCACGCCACGCTGCTCGGAGAACCGTCGCGGCATCCGTTTGTGCGAGTCAGCGTCGTAACGCAGGGTGAGCAGTTCGTCCCGGCACACCTGCGAGAACGTGGGCCCGGGATCGAAGAAGACGAGGTCTTCGAAGGTCCCGGTGCTGGGGCAGTTGGGATCGACGTGCTGGTTGTGCACGGTCACCTCGAGCCGGGTGAAATGCCACGCGGGAAACAGCACGATGGGCGTGAGCCCATCGGACGAATTGTGGTGAGCCGAGGCCGCATCTGGTATCGGCGCGATGACCGTCGCTGCCACCAACGTGACAGCCAGGATCGTGCGCGTCAATCGTGTCGAGCCGTGGAACCGCTTCATCACTGGCCTCCTTCGCCCCGGCTGCGAACCTTACGCTCGCCCGCCCCATGGCACAAGGTCGTCGTCACTGAGATCGAACTCGCCAAATTGAACCGCCCCTGGATCGGGGCGGTTCACGTCTCCCGAGATACGCCATGCGCCCGTAGCGCACGCACACCGAATCGCGAGCGCAGAACTACGGGCACCGCGTCGACCGAGCACGCGCCAGAACGGCGCTTCTGCCGCCTCTCGACGCGCTGCCGCCCAGGCTACATGCGATGAGAATCGTCGTCGTCAAGGGTTGTAGTGAGTGCACAGACGGTTCCAGATCTGACCGTTTGTCAGAACCTCAAATCGGTATGAAAAATGTATGAGTTCATACCATATTGGGAGATGTTGCAGCGTGTTGCGTCGTCCAGCTCGTTCGCGACGCCCCAGCTAGACGGCACAATTTGGCACGGTTCAACACCAGATGGACGCGCCGAATTCAGACTTCGGATCAGACGGTTGGGGGTTCGAGTCCCTCCGGACGCACTGGGAGATCCACGCGACTGCGGGCGACAAGCAAACGTGGGTGGCCAGCGCTGCACAGTCTTCGAAGGTCGCGGTACAGTGCTGATCGAGCGCTCGATAAGCAGCGTTCTTCGTTCGTCCAGACGCGGCCGTGGTCTTGAAATGACCTGCCCACCGCCACTGTCGGACCTGCACAAGGGGGAAGCATGAGACGAGGACCGATTGGGTTTGTAGCCGCACTTGCGCTGTTTGCCGGCGCGAGTTGTGGCAGTGACAACAAAACCTCGAGTGGCGGCAGCGCCGGTGCGACGAGTGGGGGCTCGGCGACGAAGGTCGCCAGCGCCGACTCAACTGCGGGCGGAGAGGGTGGCGTGGCGACGGTCGGGGCGATCCTGTCGCAAACCGGCATCTATTCGACCCTTGGGCCACCCGAGAAGAACGCGATCGACATGGGACTCGAGGCACTCAATGCGACCGGTTTCGAGGTTGGCGGCAAGAAGTACACCATGGCTGTCACCGTTGCCGACGACAAGTCCGATGCGGCGACATCGGGTGTCACGGCCTTCCGCCAAATGGTCGAGAGCGACAAGGTTCCGGTAATCGCGTTCGGTCTTGGCTCGTCGCTCTATGCGCCGCTTCTGAAGCGCACACCGTTGCCGATGATCAACATTCTCGACAGCACCTATCCCAGCATTCTCGACTACGACCCGAACATCTTCCTGACGCGCGGCGATTCGCCCACGTACGTCCCGGGATGTGTCAACTACGCCAAGACCAAGCTTGGTGCGAAGACCATGTCGATCATCACCGCGACCGGTGAGCCGTATGCCGAGGGACTGACCCAACTCGTTCAGAAGTCGGCGGCGAAAGAAGGCGTCGAGATCAAGGCAACGGCCGAGTATCCCCTCGGCGCGACCGACTACGGCAATGCGATCAATCAGGCAGTGGCGGGCAATCCCGACGCGATCTACCTCAGCAGTGTGACTGCGGTGATCCTCCCGGTGCTGAAGCAACTTCGCCAGTCGGGTTACACGGGTCCAGTCATGCACAGCAGCGGCGTCAACCCCAACCAGGCCGAAGCGATTCTCGGCAGTGACTTCAACACCATCATGAAGGACAACTACGACTGCGCAGGCACCCTTCCCACCACGTCGGCTGATGCCAGAACGAAGAAGTTCGCCGACGACTATCAAGCTCGGTACAAGGAGTATCCGCAGGACCTCACCATGTGGGCGTACGACTTTCCCTTCATCGTTGCAGAAGCCATGTCCAAGGCGGGCAGTACAACCGACCGCGAGAAGATCACTGCCGCTCTCAAGGAGATCACCGTGCCGGCTGGCACCGTGAGTGGTTGGATCGCCGGCGACGGCGGTGTGATGTTCACGGACCGCGATGCACGAACACCATCGGAGATCACCGTGTGGTGCGATGCAAAGAAGACGATTGCAAGTGTCATGGTGTTCGATGTCAAGGACGGCGGGGTCATCGACCCGACGTTCAAAGATGACCCATGCGCGACCGTCTGAACTGAACAACGATGGGTCAGGTCCTCGTCAACGGAATCTTCCTCGGCTGCCTCTTCGCCGTTGTTGCCGTGGGCCTGACCCTCGTGTTCGGTGTGATGGAGGTGCCGAACTTCGCGCACTCCGGCATCATTGCGCTGTCTGCCTACGCAACGCTCGAAGCCTCGGATCGGGGGGCGCCATTCGTCATCGCAGCGTTGGTGGGCGTGGCCGCCGGCGGCGTCTTGTCAGTCTTGACCGAGGTGCTCGCCTATCGGTGGGTGCGTAACAAACCGACTGCCGCACCGGCAGTGGCACTGGGTCTACTGCTCGTGCTGCAGAACTCCGCCCTGCGTTTGTATGGCGGAGAAGGCAAGGCGCTCAACACTCCGTACCAAAGCGCACTCTGGAGGGTTGGGGGCGTCTCGCTGTCAGGTGTGAAGGTCGCTCTCATCCTGCTCACGGTCGTCTCGTTGGCGACGCTGGCAACGGTACTCGCCAAGACGTCACTGGGCCGAGCGGTACGGGCTGTAGCGCAGGACCGCGAGGCCGCAGCGATGCTGGGTATCCCGGTCCAGCGGCAGTACACGTTGGCCTTTCTCATCGCCGGGCTGCTAGCCGGCGTCAGCGCGATTGCGTACGCGCCGACATTTCAGGTCACGCCTTACATGGCCGACGAAGTACTGCTCAGCGCCTTCGTCGTCGTCGTACTGGGTGGGCTTGGAAGCGTATGGGGAGCGATCGCCGGCGGTCTTGTTCTGGGTATCGTCGAGAGCCTGGGCGCTGCCTACATCAGTTCGTCGTACCAGAGCGCATTCGGCTTCATCGCCCTGGTGGTCATCCTCGTCGCTCGCCCTGGTGGCCTGCTTGCTCCGAACGCACGGCGGATCGCATGACGAGGCCGGCGGTCCGCCATGGTCTAGCGCTCGCGGGAATTGTCATCATCGGTCTGATCGGCTACCGGCTGCTGACGACCCTCGAGGGCAACAAGGGCCAGGTGTGCATCCTGGTGATGCTGTGGACCATCTCCACCACGGGCCTGAACTTCGTACAGGGTCTCGCCGGCTACCCGAGCCTCGCCCAGGCGTCCTTCTACGGAGGCGGCGCGTACATCTCCTCGTTGCTGCTGCAACATGGTCACCACGCTGTTGTGGCTTCACTTCTCGGTGTCCTTCTCACCATGGTCGGTGGAGTGCTGATCGGCCTTGTGTTTGCAAGAACGCGCGGCCAGTACTTTGCGATCGGCACGCTCTTCTCAGCGGCGGTCGTCACGCTGGTGTTGACCAACTCGAAGGGTGTGACGAACGGTCAGCAAGGAATGCCGGTGAATCTTGCGTTCTCACCGTCGTTGACGCTGAAGTTGATCGCTATCTCGGTCTCAGCGGCTCTCGCTCTCTTTTACGTGATCGCGAGAACGAGATTCGGAGAGCGGCTGCTGAGCATTCGCGAAGACGAGGATCTCGCCGCGCACCTCGGTGTTCCGACGGCACGAATCAAGCTGATGGCACTCGTGTTGTCGTCGGGATTTGGTGCATGGGCCGGTGTCTTGCTGGCGCAGCGCGACGGGATCATTGCCCCGAGCCAGTTCACGTTCGGCAAAGGCTTCTTGATGTTCGTCGCAATTGGCCTCGGCGGATACGGACGGCTGCTTGCGCCGATCATCGGAAGCCTCCTCGTCGTCGGCTTACCCGAACTGCTCGATCTCGGTCCAGGCGTTACGCAAATCGCAGTGGGGTTGCTCTTCATCGTGATCACCCTGGTCGTTCCGGGAGGCATCATCGGAGGGCTGGAAACCATGGGTACAGGGTTGCGGAGGACGTTTCGCCGGCGTTCGAAAGGTCGAACCACATCGACAGCCGAGGCTCTCACATGAGTGCGTTGCTCGAGACGCGCGGAGTCGTGAAACGATTCGGAGGATTGCACGCTGTCGACGATGTGTCGATTTCCTTGGAGAAGGGAACAATCCTCGGACTCATCGGACCAAACGGATCGGGCAAGACAACGCTGCTCAGCGTCCTCGCAGGGACGCAAAGTCCAAACGCCGGAGTGGTCTTGCTGAATGGAGAACAGGTTTCGGGCAAGGGTGCCCGGGCCACCGTGCGGGCCGGGATCGGCCGAACATTTCAGACGACCCGGTTGTTTCCGACGTGGACCCTCGGGCGTAGCATTCGGCTTGCGCGTCGCGAGAGGCGCAGTGCCTCGACGGCAGAGATGAGCGACGACGACATCATGTCAATGCTCGGCCTCAGCGACGTTGTCGATCGACCGTGCGCCTCCCTGAGCAGCGCGTTGCAACGACTGGCGATGATTGCAGCTGCGCTCAGCACCGGTCCGCAGGTGTTGCTGCTCGACGAGCCTGCGGTGGGCATGGACACCGATGAGGCGGCCGCTCTCGGACAGGCAATCCAACGAGTCCGCACGGAGCTCGATCTGGGTGTCATCGTCGTTGATCACAACATGCACTTCCTCATGCCGCTCGCCGACACGGTCACGGTCATGGCGTCGGGCAAGGTACTGACGTCTGGCACGCCCGCACAGGTTCGTGCCGACGAGGCCGTCATCGCGTCGTACCTCGGGTCGTGACCACATGACTGTCTTGGCCGTGGAGAACCTCACTGTTCGATTCGGGTCGACCATCGGTGTTCGGGCCGTATCCCTCGAAGCAGAGGCCGGCAAGATCACTGGCATATTGGGCGCGAACGGCGCCGGCAAGACCACGACCCTGTTGGGCATTCACGCGATGGTTCCACGCGTCTCGGGTCGCATCGTTCTCGAAGGTCACGACGTGACGTCGTTGAACACGGCTCAGCTCGTTCATGCCGGCGTTGCCCTGTGTCCCGAGAACCGGCGTCTGTTTCCCAACATGACCGTCGAGGACAATCTGTTGCTGGGCGTGTACGGCCATTCACGCGCGGTACAACGTGCACGGCTCTCGGAGGCGTACGAACGCTTCGAGTTCGTCAGTGGTCGGCGGCAGGAGCTCGCCGGCCGTCTCAGCGGCGGGCAGCAGCAGACGGTTGCGATCGCGAGGGCGTTGATGTCCAGGCCGAAAGTCCTGCTGCTCGACGAGCCATCCAGCGGACTGGCTCCTGTCGCTATCAACGAGGTCCGCGCGATCCTGCAGGAAGTGACACGCGACGGAACGTCGGTCTTGTTGGTCGAGCAGAACGTCAAGTTGGTGCAGTCACTCTGTGAACATGCCTGGGTGCTGGCCCACGGATCAGTACGTGATTCGGGCTCAGTATCGGACCTGTTGCACGGTGCTCGGGTAGCAGATGCCTATCTCGGCGGTCTGAAAATTTTGGAGGAGCCGGCCGAATCGGTCGACGAACAAGGAGGAGCACAACATGAGCTCGGATGATCAACACACCGACGAAGGAGACGAATGGAGTTTCCCGGGGACTCGTGGTTCGATCGCAGCCAAACGGTGGTCGGGTGCAACAAAGCCGAGGTACGTCGCTCTTGTTGCCCACGGATACGGCGAACACATCGGCCGCTACGAGCACGTAGCAGCCGCGTTGGTAACACATGGCGCTGTCGTGTTCGGACTGGACCACATGGGTCATGGCAAGAGCGACGGCGAGAGGGTGTTGATCGACGATTTTGATGACGTTGTCGCCGACCTGCATTCACTGGCCGAGACGGCTCATCGGCAACTGCCGGAGCTACCTGTCGTGCTCATCGGTCACTCGATGGGTGGCCTCGTCGCCGCCCGATTCGCGCAACTCCATGGGCAAATGTTGACTGCGCTGATTCTGTCAGGACCGGTCATCGGCGAACTCGCATTCGTCGGCCAGTTGCTCGCGCTCGACGAAATACCAGACGTGCCGCTCGACATCAGCACGCTCTCGCGCGACGTGTCGGTCGGCGAGAAGTACAACGCCGATCCGTACGTCTGGCACGGGCCATTCAAGCGGCCGACGCTCGAGGCAATTCAAGCCACCCTCGACGCAATCGCGGCCGATGGATCTGTAGGCGAACTTCCGGTGTTGTGGCTCCACGGAGCACAAGACCAGTTGGTTCCCATCGAGGGAAGCCGGATAGGGGTTCACGGTCTGCGTGGCCCGACATTCAGTCAGCACGAATACGCGGGTGCGAGGCACGAGATATTCAACGAGACCAACTCCGATGAGGTTCTCAGCGACATGATGAGCTTCATCGACCAAGTACTGAAGCCGTAGCTGGACCTGTGACCTTGCCAGACCTGTACTGGGACAGTCCAAATGGATTGCCCCCCGGAGCGCTGTCGATCATGAAAGCCGCAGAGGGAGTCTTCTTCGAGCGCGGCTTCCACGGCACAACGTTGCGCGAACTGGCGCGAGCTGCGAACGTCAGTCAGCCCCTGCTCTATCACTACTTCGCGTCGAAGCACAACCTGCTCGTGGCGTTGTGTCAGGGGGCCGTGAACACCCTGATCGCTTCGATGGACGAAGCCCTGTCGACCTGCCCATCCGATCCCGGGCTCCGGCTCGACGCCCTAGTCACCGCTCATGTGACTTGCGAGATCCGAATTCGCAAGTCCAGCTTCGTCGCCAATACCGAAGTACGTAGCTTGGCCCAAGATGCACGTCGCGCGTTCGAGGCGAAACGCGCCCACGTGCAGGATTGGTATGACCGAACAGTCCTCGACGGAGCCGAGCAGGGGCTGTTCAGGACCCCATATCCGCACGAAACCTCTCGTGCTATTGCAAGCATGTGCATTGCGGTGAGTGCCTGGTACCGGGAAGATGGTCCGTTGTCGCCGGTAGAGATTGCCCGCCGGTACACCACTCTGGCACGGCTGGCGGTTGGCGCGTCATAGACGGGTCTGGCCGACCCGGTTCCTACAGAAGTCCTTCCGGACGCACCGAGACACGACGATGTCGAGATATCGGGGCTCGGTCGAACCTCCAGGGGCACCGCAGATCGGCTGCTCGGCAACTTGGTCCCTCCGCTCACTCGAACGTGGAAAATGAGCACGGAGAGCGACAAAGTGCCCTGTTATCGCGCGGACCGCGCGAGGACAATGGAGGTGTCAACAAACCGAGAGCGAAGGTTCCGTTGGGCCTGCGGCTCAGCGGTGACTGAGGGTGCGAAACATCCTCACCGCGGCGACTTCGTGACGAACGGTTCCCCAGGCTCTCATGATCCAAGGAGAACCCATGTCATTGCTCGAATCGCCCCCTGTGGCGCCACCGATCGCCTTCACACCACCACGATCGATCACCGGCGTCGCTGCGCCCTCGATCGTGATCACCCTCGAGCGGTCGATCACCGGCAGCCAGGCAGAGACGTTGTGGGAGGCATACCGCACCAACTTCGAGCCGCTCGCCGAACTTGCCATCCTGCAGCACCTGTATTCGAAAGATGAGGTGCTCGCCGAGTTCCGCAACCCGAACATCATCAAGATCGTCGGGTGGCAAGACGACCGCCCGGTCGGCCTGGCGATGGTCACCAACCGCCTCGACGAGGTGCCGCAGATCTCGCCGGCGTTCCTTCGCGGGAAGTACCCGCAGCACGCAGCACGAAACGCCATCTACTTCGGCATCCTCGTGATGGTGGTGCCGGGAACGCGTGGTCTCACGCTGTTCGGGCGCCTTTCCACCGAGCTGTGGCAGTTGGTCGCCGTTGACAACGGCGTCTTGGTGTACGACGTGTGCGACTTCAATCGCACCACCTTCAGCTCCGAGAAGGTCGCCCAACGGATCGCCGACAGCTTTCCTCGGTCGAACCTGCAGGTCATCGACCGGCAGACGTGGTTCGCAGCAGAGCTCCCGGAACCGCTCCCCGGCTATCCGAGGGCCTAGCGCCCGGAGACGTTCAGGGCACTCGGATCCCCAGATCCGTGTGCCCGGGGACTCCCAGTCGGGCGACGGTTCGGGGGATCTCCTCGAACGGCACCGCCATCGAGAACAGGTACCCCTGACCGACGTCGCAGCCGAGCTCGAACAACTGGTTGGCCTGCTCGGGTGTCTCGACACCCTCGGCAATCGTCACCAGCCGCAGTGCCGACGCCATCGCCAGGATCGCGGACACCAATGACGAGTCGCTCTGGTGATGGCCGAGTCCCGACACGAACGAGCGGTCGATCTTCACGCCAGAGACCGGGAACCGCTTGAGGGTCGACAGCGACGAGAAGCCGGTGCCGAAGTCATCGACCGACAGGCGGACGCCGAGCGATCGCAGGCCGATCAGCACGCCGGCGGTCGAGACGGAATCCTCCATCATCACGTTCTCGGTGATCTCCAGCCACAGGGCGTCGCCAGGGAGATCGTGGCGGAGGAGCGTTTCGGCAACTGTGTCGACGATGTCGCTCTCGCGGACTTGCCGGGGTGAGAGGTTGACCGACATGTAGAGGTGCTCGCCGCCGGGAATCGTGCGGCGCCAGTGCGCCAGGCTGCGGCACGCCTCGTCGAGCATCAACGCACCCAGTGGGACGATCAGGCCACATTCCTCTGCGACAGCGATGAACTCCGCGGGCTCGATCATCCTCCCGCCGTCGTTCCACCGCGCAAGCGCCTCGAACCCGATCACGCTTCCGCTCGGCAACTGCACGAGCGGTTGGTAGAAGGCGACGATCTCGCCCGCCGACAGCGCCTGACGGATGGATCGCTCCATCTCCACCCGCTTGGCGACGCGCTCCAGCATCGACACGTCGAACACCGTGACAGCGTTGCGGCCGGCGTCCTTGGATCGGTACATCGCGGTGTCGGCATCGCGGATCAGCGTTGCGGCGTCGTCGAGCGCCGAGCCGTACGAGACGGCGATGCCGATCGATGCGGTGACGAACACCTCGCCCGAGGCGAGCAGGAACGGAGCGCTGAGCACCCGCCTGATCCGGTCGGCCAGCGCCGCGGCGCCGGAGGCGTCGAGCCCGGCAGCGACGATCAGGAACTCGTCGCCCGAGATCCGACCGACCAGGTCGTCGACTCGCACGGCCTTGCCGATGCGGCGCCCGGCCTGGACCAACAGCTCGTCACCGAGCACGTGCCCCATCGAGTCGTTGACGAGCTTGAACTGATCGAGGTCGAGAAACATCAACGCGACAGGCTGACCGGTGCGCTGCGAGTCGGCGCGCAACACGTCGAGTTGGTTGACGATCAAGGCCCGGTTGGGCAGGCCCGTGAGATCGTCGTGCGTCGCTTGGTGGGCGAGCTTGGCGGCGAACTCGGCTTGCTCCTTCATCGCTCCGGCGACCCGCAGCATTGCCGACACCGCCAGCACGAAAAAGATCAACGCCGTCACCGACCGGGCGAACGAGGCATCACGGACGGCAATGACCGCAACGGGGGCGAACAGCGCGGCCCCGACAGCGATCAGCCGACCTCGACCGATGGAACGGAGCGGGCGGTGAGCCGGCCGATCGATCGTGCTCATCGAAGGCAGAAGGGTGGCCGTCCCGATTGCTGCCGGTACCAACAGATATGGAACCTCCAGCAGCCGCTCGTTGACGACGATCCAGCCGGCATCGCCCAGCGCGAAGAAGACATCGCCGAGGAGCAGAAACGCTGTCCCGACGAGGATCAACGAGAAGGCCGGCGAGGGCTGCCACGACGAGAAGGCCAGCCTGGCCGCCAACACCAGCAGGCACATCGAGATCGCCGGGTAGATCGCAATCGCGATACGAGCCATCAGCCACGCACCGTGGATTCGCAACGTCGGCACGACCAGCAACTCGTTGACCAGCAGCAGGGCCCCCGCGCCGAGCATGATCCCGTCGAGCCGTGCCCCGCTGTCTTCTGGGCCGCGGCGAGCCCGCAGCAGGCCGTAGAGGGCGATCGCGAACAACGCGTAACCGGGAAGGGCGAACAGATCGGGCAGCAACGAGCGGTTGGTGGTGAGGTTGCCGGTCGCACCGGTCGCCTCGCGAACGACCCCGGCGATGCCCCAGAGCACTCCCGTGAGCACCAACGTCCACCACGGCCACCACAGCTTCGGGCGGTTGCGGCGGAGGCCGAAGTAGGCGCACAGGAGAGCGCCGAGGATCACCAGGGGGAACGTGATGCCTGCCAGCACGCCGATCGCGTGCGTGGCGATGACCGTCACGAATGTGATGGCCGTCAGCAACGAGGCGTGATTGGAGATCGGGTTGGAGCCGTTCATGTCGCCGGGTGCCGTCTCGCGCCGATGCGACAGCGGTGCCCCTCTGTCGTCGAGTTCCCGCCTGTTGCGTCGCTGGAGCGCATGCACGATCTCATTCATTCGTAGCTCTGCCTGCAACGATGGTGCCGACGTCGTGTGAAAACAAGGGCAATACGTCCCCACGGCGCCACGGGCCGTCGGGCTCTGACCGCGTGGAGTGTCGGCAGCGCCGGCGAGGCGCCGAGAGGGCAGCGTCTTGCTGAAGCGATCTTCAGGGTCCTTCAGGTTGTGGCGTCGACTGCTGGAGCGCGAGGCGATGTTCGCCGAACTCCATCGGATCCTCGACGGCACCTGGGTCACGGCCGTGGGAATAACATCGACCGGCACCGTTCGAACGAGGAGACACAGTGGACCACGCCAGGCAGTTCTACATCAATGGGCAATGGGTCGCGCCGCTGACCGACGAGACCCTCGAGGTCGTCAATCCGGCGACGGAGGAAGTGATCGACACGATCGCGATGGGTGGCGCCGACGATGTCGACGCGGCCGTGGCCGCGGCGAAGGCGGCCTTCACGACCTTCTCGGTGACCAGCCGCGACGAGCGCCTGGCATTGCTCGACCGCATCATCGAGGTCTACAAGACGCACATCACGGAGATGGGCGACCTCATCAGCGCGGAAGTCGGTGCGCCGGTGTGGATGGCACAACGGTCGCAGGCGACTGCGGGCGTCGGTCACTTCATGGCTGCACGCAAGGTACTGGCCGACTACGAGTTCGAGAAGGAACTGGGCACGACGCTGATCGTGCGCGAACCGATCGGGGTGTGTGCATTGATCACACCGTGGAACTGGCCGCTCAACCAGATCGCATGCAAGGTCGCACCGGCGTTGGCCGCCGGTTGCACGATGGTGCTCAAGCCGTCCGAGGTTGCGCCGCTCAACGCGATCCTGTTTGCGGAGATCCTCGACGAGGCAGGTGTCCCTGCGGGCGTCTTCAACCTCGTCAACGGCGACGGCATCAATGTCGGCTCGCCGCTGTCGTCGCATCCCGACGTCGACATGGTGTCGTTCACCGGGTCGACGCGCGCCGGTGTCGAGGTCGCCCGTGCAGCAGCGCCGACGGTCAAGCGTGTCGCCCAGGAGCTTGGTGGCAAGTCGGCCAACATCATCCTCGACGATGCCGATTTCGCCACGGTGATCGCCCGCGACGTGGCCACGATGTGCAACAACTCCGGTCAGTCGTGCAGTGCTCCCAGCCGGATGCTCGTTCCCGCGTCGCGCATGGATGAAGCCGCCGCAATCGCCGCCGATGCTGCCAAGAACGTCGTGGTCGGTGACCCGAAGGACGATGCCAGCAGGATCGGTCCGGTGGTGTCGGGTGTGCAGTACAACCGCATCCAACAGCTCATCGAGAAGGGAATCTCGGAGGGAGCAACGCTGCAGATTGGCGGGCCCGGCAAGCCGGAGGGTCTCGAGACCGGTTACTTCGTGAAGCCCACCGTGTTCTCCCACGTGTCGAACGACATGACGATCGCCCGTGAGGAGATCTTCGGTCCGGTGCTCGTGATGATCGGGTACGACGACGACGACGACGCCGTCCGCATCGCCAACGACAGTGCCTACGGTTTGTCGGGCTACATCTCCGGCAGCAGCGATCGGGCCAAGGCGATGGCTCGCCGGATCCGCACCGGCAACGTGCACCTCAACGGCGCCCGCGGCGATCTCAACGCCCCGTTCGGTGGCTACAAGCAGTCGGGCAACGGTCGCGAGTGGGGCGAGTTCGGGATGGAAGAGTTCCTCGAGACCAAAGCGATCATGGGCTACGCCGCGGCGACGTGACTCCTGCTATTCGCTGCCATCACCGAGGTCGATCAGCGTGGTGCGCAGCAGCTTGGCCAGTTCGTGCTGTTGTCGTGGTGACAGCGACGACAGGATCTCGCGTTCCGTCGCCATGTGGGCGACGACGACCTCGTCGACGGTATTGAGCCCGCGCTTGGTCAGTCGGACGATGACCTTCCGGCGGTCGTCGGTGGCCGCCCGCTCGACCAAGCCACGTTGCTCGAGGCGATCGATGCGATTCGTCATCGCCCCAGTGGTCACCATGCTCTGGCGCATCAGGTCACCGGCGGTCAACTGGTAGGGCTCACCGGACCGACGCAGCGTGGCCATGACGTCATACATCCAGTCCTCGAGGTCGTATCGGGAAAAGTTCTCAGCCAGGTGTTGGTCGATCAGGCGCGACAGGCGCGACACGCGTCCGATCACCTCGATCGGTGAACTGTCGACATCGGGGCGAACCGCGTTCCACTGGCTGGTGATCCGATCGACCGTGTCGCGCTGTGGGGTTGACATGGAGCCACCATAGTCGAAGAAAGAGTTGATGTTCATTAGCTTGATATTAAGATAACGAATATGAAGACATCATCTCGCCCAGGGTCATCGACGGCCGGCCTCACGATGCTGGCGCCGATCGCATGGGGCACGACCTACGTCACCGTCACCGAACTGCTCCCCGACGGCCGCCCGCTGCTCGTCGCCACGATGCGGGTCCTTCCCGCTGGGCTGGTGTTGCTGGTTGCCAGTTCCCTGACGAGACCGTGGAGGCCGCACGGATCGGAGTGGTGGCGCACCGCCAAGTTGGCGATCTTCAACTTCGGCATCTTCTTCCCGCTGTTGAGCATGGCGGTCTACCGGCTCCCCGGTGGCGTGGCCGCAGCGGTCGGAGGGCTGCAGCCGCTCTTCGTCGCGACGCTGTCCCGGCCGCTCGCAGGCCACACGCCGCGCCGCCGCGACCTCGTCGTCGGGTCGGTCGCCGCGTTCGGCGTCTGCCTGGTCACGATCCATCCGGGCGCGGACCTCGACCCTGTCGGCCTGCTCGCCGCGTTCGGCGCCAACCTCTCGTTCGCCGTCGGCGTCGTGCTGACCAAGCGATATCCCGCGCCGGTGAACCGGATCGCCGCGACCGGCTGGCAGTTGCTGATCGGCGGCGCGATCCTGTTGCCACTCATGGTCGTGGTCGAAGGCACTCCGGCGTCACTGTCGGCACGCAACCTCGCCGGCTTCGCCTATCTCAGCCTCATCGGCACGGCGCTCGCGTTCGTCGTGTGGTTCAACGGCATCCGTCGGCTTCCGGCAGTTGCCCCACCGTTGCTCGGGTTGGCCGCGCCGGTCACCGGTGCGGTGCTGGGTTGGGCGATCCTCGACCAGTCGCTGACATCTCTCCAACTCGTCGGGTTCGCCATTGCCATCGGGTCGATCGTCTACGGAGCATCGATGGGGCAATCGCGAACCCCTGTCGTGATGCCCCGTCCGGTCCGTCGACAGCCGGGGTGGTTGCGTTACTGACCTAGGGTCCAGACCCGTGAGGGTCATTGGTGTCACCGAGTACGGAGGACCGGACGCATTGCGCGTCTTCGACGTGCCGGAGCCGCATGCCGGGCCGGGACAGGTTATTCCACCAGCTCAGATGGCCTATCCCTCGATCGACCAGGTGACCGACGTGCGGTACGCGGCGAAGCCCATGCCCTCGTAGAGTCGCAGCGCACCGGTCTCGTTTCCGGTGTCGACATCCAGGCCGGCGGCATCCATCCCGGCCGTGGCAAAGATGCGCAGGGCCTCGGCGAGAAGCGCCGGCGCCAGGCCGCGCCCACGCCACGCCGGGCGGACCCCGATCAGGTCGACCCGCCCCTGCGAGTGCCCGAGTGCCTCCCAGTCCTGTGGGTACGCGTGAGCGACGAGGTAACCGGCCACCGGTGCCCGTCCCGCCTCGTCAGGCCGCGTCGGGTCGAGGATCACGCGCGACCAGTCACGACGGAACGACCGGTGCCCGGTTGTCCACATTGCCCAGGCTTCGACGTCGCGGTCGGTCAGCCGCTCTTCGAAGTTGACCGCAATCCGCCATGCCACGCCGGCGAGATCGGGGGTCGACGGCCTCTTGCTCGTCCAGCGTCGCTCGGGCGCGCTCGGTCTGCCAGCGCAGCAGCTCGCCGCCGATGCCACGTCTGCGCCACTCGGGATGCACCCCGCCCCAGAGGAAGATCCGCCGCAGTGTCGCGCCGGGGAGTGGGGTCTGATGCCCGAACGCCCGGGCGACACCCGCGCCGTCGAGGCCGATCAACGAATCGCGCTCGGGGTCCTTGTAGGAGCCGGCGGTCAACTCGTCGACCAGATCGCCGTGATCGAGGCGTTCGGTCGGGTCGTCGTGAGCCTCGATGGCACCGATCAAACGGTGCCACACGTCGATGTCGTCGAGCGAGATCGGTCGCCATGTGAGACCCAGATCGGCAGACGGCACGGTCGGCTCGGGCATAGGCCGCAGCGTATTCGGGGCTCAGCGAACGGCGGACACGATTTCGGCGTGGGTGGCGACCGGTCGCAGGAGCACCGGTCGCAAGAAGACCTCGCTGCCGGGCGCGAGATCGAGGCGGTCTGCCTCGCCGCGCGAGATCTGGATCCACACATCCTGGCCGTCGGCAATCGCATCGACCCGCACCTCGAAGCCGAGACGAACCAGGCGCACGACCGTTGCCGGAACCGAACCGGGCTGGTGGGTCGTGAGGATCTCGATGTCGTGTGGACGCACCGCCAGGCCGCCGAGCGTGGTGACGGGACCGAGGAAGTTCATCACGAAGTCGTTCACCGGTTGGTCGTACAGCTGGTCCGGAGTACCGATCTGCTCGACCGCGCCATTGTTGATCACCACGATCTCGTCGGCGACCTCCATCGCTTCTTCCTGATCGTGAGTCACGAACACCGTGGTCACGTGAACCTCGTCGTGCAGGCGTCGCAGCCAGTCGCGCAGCTCCTTGCGCACCTTCGCGTCGAGCGCGCCGAACGGCTCGTCGAGCAGCAGGACTTGCGGTTCGACGGCCAGGGCGCGCGCCAACGCCATGCGCTGCCGTTGGCCGCCCGACAGTTGCGATGGATACCGGTCGGCGAACTGACTGAGGTGCACGAGGGCCAGCAACTCGTTGACCCGCTCGTCGACCTCGCGCTTGGGCCGCTTGCGGATCTCCAACCCGAAGGCGACGTTGCCGCGCACGGTCATGTGTTTGAACGCGGCGTAGTGCTGGAAGACGAAGCCCACGTTGCGTTGCTGTGGTGGCAGCGAGGTCGAGTCTTCGCCGGCGATCTCGATCGAGCCGGAGTCCGGTTGTTCGAGCCCGGCGATGATGCGCAGCAACGTCGACTTGCCGCCGCCGCTCGGGCCCAACAGTGCGGTGAGCGAGCCGGTAGGGATGTTGACCGACACGTCGTCCAGCGCGACGAAATCACCGAACCGCTTGACGACGTTCTGGGCGCGGATGCCCATCAGTTGTGCTCCTTCGGTCGCAGGACGTTGATCAGGATGAGAATCAGGATTGCGACGAACGCCAGCGTCACCGACACGGCGTATGCCGTCGTCTGGTCGAAGTTCTGGAAGCGTTCCTCGACCACGAGCGTGGCGGTCTGGGTCTTGCCGATCAGGCGACCAGACACCACCGCAACGGCGCCGTACTCGCCGAGCGATCGAGCCAGCGTCAGCACGACGCCATAGGCAAGCGCCCAGCGGATGGCGGGCAATGTGATCCTGCGGAACGTCTGGCGGCGGTTGGCGCCGAGCGTCCACGCCGCCTGCTCTTGCTCGATGCCGATCTCCTCGAGCACCGGCGCGACCTCACGAACGACCAGTGGCAGCGACACGAACATCGTCGCCAGCACCATGCCCGGGTAGGCGAAGATGATCTGGATCCCGCGATCGTCGAGCCAGCCACCGATCGGCGCGAACTTTCCGTACACCAGGATCAGGGCGAGGCCGACGACGACGGGGGAGACTGCGATCGGCAGGTCGATCAGCACGCTGAGCAGTCGTCTGCCGGGGAAGCGATGGCGCACGAGCAGGATCGCCATGCCGACGCCGAAGATCGTGTTCAAGATCACGGCCCACAAGGCGACGATGGCCGTGACGCGGAAGGCATGCAGCACCTTCGGATCGGTGAGTGAATCGATGACCGGGCTGAGGCCATGCTCGAACGTGCGCCAGAAGATCAGCCCCACCGGCACGCCGACGAGCACCGCCACGTAGCCGAGCCCGATGATCCGCATGGCGTACTTCGAAGCAGGCCTGGATGACGACGTGGGGGAGCGCACTGCTTGGCTATGCATGTCGTGACGCCCAACGCTGCAGCAGGTCGAGACCGAGCAGGACGACGAGTGCGATGATCAGCAACACCGTGGCGACGGCTGCTGCGCCGACGGTGTTGTCGTTCTCGATCTGATTGAAGATGTGCACCGACGCCACCTGCGTCTTGAACGGGAGGTTGCCCGAGATCAACACCGTCGAGCCGAACTCGCTGATGGCGCGGGCGAACGCCAGGGCGGTGCCCGCCGAGATCGCCGGCAGCAGGTTGGGCAACACGATCCGACGGAAGGTCGTGAACTTGCTGGCGCCCAGCGAGATCGCCGCCTGCTCCATCTCCACGTCGATCTCGAGCAACACCGGCTGCACCGTGCGCACCACGAAGGGCAGCGTGACGAACAGCAGCGCAACCACGACACCGGCGCGGGTGTAGGCGAGCTCGAGCCCGACCGGGCTCTTGACCCCGTAGAGCGTCAGCAGCACGAGGCCGGCAACGATGGTCGGCAGCGCAAACGGCAAGTCGATGAGGGCGTCGACGACCCGCTTGCCGGGAAACTCGTCGCGGACCAGGATCCAGGCGATCAAGGTCCCGAGGACGGCGTTGAGGAGCGCGACGAGCAACGCGCTGACAACGGTCAGGCGGATCGCTGCGGCGGCCTCCGGCGTGGTCGCTGCGTCCCAGAACGAACCAATGCCGTCTCGCTGCCCGCGCCACACCACCGCACCGAGCGGGATGAAGACCAGCAGGCTGAGCCACAGCGTCGCCAGCCCCACACCGAACATCGTTCCGGTGTTGAGCGCGCCGAGGCCACTGCGCCGACCGAAGACCGGTCGGCGCAGTGTGGCCGCAGTGCTAGCCAACCGACACCCCGATACCGGTCTCGACGTCGGCCATGATGCTGCCCTTCGGGTCGAAGAACTTCTTGGTCACGTCGGTCCAGCCGCCGAGGTCGGCGATGGTGAACAGGTCGGCGGGCGCCGGGAAGTCGTACGGGCTCTCGACGCCGTCGATCACCGGGCGGTAGCCGTTGGCCGCAAAGATCTTCTGGGCCTCCGGCGTCCGCACGAAGTCGAGGAACGCCTTGGCCTGATCGGGATGCGTCGTCGACGTCGTGATCGCGACCGGGTTCTCGATCAGGATCGTCGAGTCGGGCACGACGTAGTCGATGTCCTGGCCGTTCTGCTGAGCGAAGATCGCCTCGTTCTCGTAGGCCAGCAAGACGTCGCCCTTGCCGGCGGTGAACGTGGCCAGCGACTTGCGGGCGCTGTCGTCTTGCACTGGCACGTTCTTGAAGAGCGCGGTGAGGTAGTCGACGCCGTCGGCCTCGGTGCCGCCGCCCTTGATGACCTGGCCGTAGGCAGCCATCACGTTCCAGCGAGCTCCTCCAGAGGTGAACGGATTGGCAGTGATCACTTCGACGCCGGGCTCGGTGAGGTCCGCCCAGCCCTTGATGCCCTTGGGGTTGCCCTTGCGCACGACCAGTACGACGACCGAATCGGTCACGTTGCCGGCATGAGCATCGGTGTTCCAATCCTCGGCGACCAGCCCTTCTTTGACCAGCCGGGTGACGTCGGGCTCGAGTGAGAAGGCCACGTAATCGGCGGTCAGACCGGCGACCACCGCCCGGCTCTGGTCACCCGAGGCGCCATACGACTGGGTGAAGCTGATGTTCTTGCCCGGGGTGGTGGCGTTGAACGCCTTGATGATCTCCTCGTACGCGGCCTGCGGGGTGGAGTAGGCAACCAGCGACAGTTCCGCCGAGCCGCTCGTCGACGTCGCACTTGCGTCACCGCATGCGGTCACGCCGATCGCGGCGACGAGGCCGATGCCGAGTGCACGGAGCAGGGTCGTGTGGGAGTGGGTGCGGGAGCGGGTTGGGGATACTTGCAATGGGGTCCTCTGCGGGCTGGTCATGGCCAACCTGACAATGTTGATCTAGTTAGTCGGGAATATTTCCCAGCAGTATGGTAGGAAAAGCGTGGATGCGTCAAGGCCATCCGTCACAATGAGGTCGTGAGAGTCAGCGCCAGCCTCGACTACGCCCTGCGGGCCATGGTCGAACTCGCTGCGGCAAGCCCCGACGGGCGACATGTGAAGGCCGATGAGATCGCTGCTCGGCAGGCGATCCCGACCCGCTTCCTCGCTCAGCTGCTCGCCGAGCTTCGCCGGGCGGACCTGGTGTGCAGCGGTCGCGGCTACGCCGGCGGGTACTGGTTGGCGGTGCCCGCCGCCGACATCACCGTGGCTGACATCGCCCGGGTGATCGACGGCCCGCTGGCCGATGTGCATGGAACGTCACCGGAACTGTTCGGGCCGCCGGGGGTCGCCGCGCCCACCAGGGAGCTGTGGATTGCGGTGCGCGCCGCGTTGCGCTCGGTGATGGAGCAGGACACCATCGCCGATCTTGCTGCAGGGTCATTGCCACCTGCGGTTGCCGCCATGCTCGACGACCCCGACGCATGGACGCGTCGAGGTTCAGAGCGAGACGGCGCTCAGTGATCGTCGATAGTCGCCCGGGGTCTGGCCGACCGAACGCTTGAAGGTCGTCGCCAAGTGGCTCTGGCTGGCAAACCCGGTCTCGTAGGCGATGCGGGCGACCGGCAGGTCGGTGTGGCGGAGCATGCTCTTGACCCGTTCGACCCGCCGCTCGATCACGTATCGGTAGGGCGGCGTCCCGAACGCCTTGGTGAACGCTGCAGCGAACGCGTGCGGTGCGATCCCCGCTTCGGCAGCGAGTCGCTCGAGCGCCAGATCCTCGCCGAGCGCCGATTCGATCAGGTCGCGAACGTGCGTCAGCCTGGCCCGGCTGGCGTCGGCGACGGGATCGGGGCCAGGCGCTGAGACGGCTCGTGTCGAGTGATACCGCAACAGGTGCATGGTGATCATCTGCACGACGTGGTCGGCGTAGATGCCGTCGGTCTGGCCGACGACATCGTGGCGGGCTGTGGCGAGCAGTGCGAGCACGAGCTGTTCGAGCAAGCCGTCGCTGAAGCCGAGCTTGGGCAGCAGGTCGACACGCGAGCGGTCGAACCCGAAGTGTTCCTCGGCGACCCGGTCGACCATCGTCCGGCGCAGGTACACGAGTTGGATGTCGGGCGCGCCGGTCAGCTGCCACGAAGACTCCCGGTCGGCGGGCACGACACCGAAGTGCCGCGGGCGAAGCTCGACCGAGTCGATGCGTGGCTCGCCGTCGATCACCCGCTTCACATCGGCGGCGCGGTTGGTGCAATAGGCGATGCAGTAGTGCGGGACGGCGCGCAGCGTGCGGCGCCACGGCGCTTCGGTGGCCAGCGATGTGTAGGCATCGTGCCAGCCGAGACCGCGCGAGTCGGCCAGCAGCCGATGCTTCGGCCACAGGGCGATGCCGTGGGTCTCACCGACCGGGAACTCGCCGACGACGCGATTGTGATCAACGACGTCGGTTTCCTGAAAGACACGCGCACGGTCGTCCGTCACAATCACCGAACCGTAGCGCACGTTCTACATGGGGGTTGCCGCGATGCCCGATTCAGAAGTGTCCAGAACAGTCGGCGCCCAGTTCGACGCTTCGACCGTCGAGGTGCCGGTCCTGGTGATCGGCGGCAGCCTGGTCGGGCTGGCCACCTCGATGTTCCTGGCTCAGCACGGTGTCGAGGTGCTCTCGGTCGAGAAGCACCACGGCACGGCAATCCATCCGCGTGCCGGGTACTTCCAGCTGCGCACGATCGAACTGATGCGCATCGCCGGCATCGAGGATCGGGTCCGGTCGGCAGCCCTGGAGCTCTACGAACCCGACGGTGGGCTCAACGCGGTCGAGACGCTGGCTGGTCGGGAGATCGCCAACTACATCCCCAACATCAACGGGGGCGTCGACGACGTCAGTCCCGCACGCCGACTGTTCATGCCCCAGCAAGTGCTCGAGCCGATCCTGCTGCAGCGTGCCCGCGAGTTCGGCGCCCGCTTCCAGTACTCGACCGAGCTGGTCGGCTACGAACAAGACGACGACGGCGTCACCGCGACGGTGCGCAACGTCAGCGACGGGACCGAGGCATTGATCCGGGCCAAGTACATGGTGGCGTGCGACGGCAACCGCAGCCCGATCCGCGAGAGCCTCGGCATCAAGATGATCGGACACGGCTTGATGTCGCGCAGCGTGACGATCTACTTCCGGGCCGATTGTTCGGCCGCGCTGCGCGGCCGCAACCTCGGCGTGATCTACGTCAACAACCCGC
>JANMNE010000081.1:0-2285 GCA_031373785.1 Ilumatobacteraceae bacterium | reverse complement strand
GGGTTCCAGAAGCAGCAGAGCCAGATCGGGCAAGGTTTGGCGGCCGGATTGAGTATTGTGCTCCTGGCGATTGTTCTCGACCGAATCACGCAAGCGTGGGGAACGTCCAAGACGAACGAGCGCCATTGATCAGGTCCGGGGCAATGTTGTGCCGGCGAACAAGGGGAGACCAATTCCATGAACTCACGTTCGAAGATCGGACGGGTGCTACTCGTTGGCGCCCTCGCGCTGGTCGGTGCCGCTTGCGGCGACGACTCGACCACGCCTGCTGCCGGGAGTCCTCAAGGTACCGATGCCGCGATTGCGCCGGCCGACACCGCCACGGCGCCATCCGACACGACCGCGGCGCCCTCGGACACGGCCGCAGCAGATCCTGCCGCGGCGGGTGCCGACATCACGCTGGCGATCAACCCATGGACGGGTTCGGCTGTCAACGCCAACGTCGCCAAAGTTGTGCTCGGGTCGAAGCTCGGGACCAAGGTCGACTTCGTAGAGATCGACGAGTTCGCCACGTGGCCAGGCATGGAGGACGGCAGCATCGACGCCGTGCTCGAAGTGTGGCCGTCCGGTCATGCCGCCGACTTTGAGACCTACATCACCAACAACAAGACCGTGGTCGACATCGGCAAGCTCGGCCCGACCGCCAAGATCGGCTGGTACGTGCCGACGTTCGTGGTGCAAGAGCACCCTGAGCTGGCGACGTGGGAGGGCTTCAAGGATCCGACGTTGGCGAAGTTGTTTGCCACCGCAGAGTCTGGCGATCTCGGCCAGTTCCTGATGGGCGACCCGACCTACGTCACGTTCGACGAGCAGATCATCGCCAATCTCGGCCTGCCCCTGAAGTATGTCGTTGGCGGTTCTGAGGCTGCGGTACTCGCCGCGATCGACACCGCCGAAGCCGACAAGACGCCGGTGTTGGTGCAGTTCTGGAAGCCGCATTGGAAGCAACTCGAAGCCGACCTCACCGAGGTCAAGTTGCCAGAGGTCAGCGACGCATGCTTGGCATCGGCGGCAGCGGGTGACGGTGGTTACGCCTGCGACTACGCACCAGACGTGCTGGTCAAGGCAGCCTCGGCGAAACTCGAGACGAAGAACAAGGCAGCGTTCGACTTCCTTTCCAAGTTCCAGCTCACCACCGAACAGCAGAGCGAGATCGCCGGCTACATCGACCGCGACGGCATGGATGCCGGAGCTGCGGCTGAGAAGTGGGTTGCCGCCAACCCCGACATCGTCAACGCCTGGCTCGCCTGATCCACTTACCTCGAGGCGTTTGATGGCTCTGCCCCCCATGCGGGGCCGGAGCCGTCAAACGCTGGGGTCACCCCGCTCGGAAGAACTCCACCGGCTCGGGGGCCAGTGGAGTGTTTCCGAGGATCAGGTCGGCGGCCTTCTCGGCCATCATCATCACCGGTGCGTAGATGTTGCCGTTGGTGACATAGCGCATCGCCGAGGCGTCGACGACTCGCACCCCTTCGACACCGTGCACGGCCATCGTCAACGGGTCGATCACGCTGTCGTCGTCGGCTCGACCCATGCGGCACGTGCACGACGGGTGCAGCGCGGTCTCGCCATCGGTGCGCACCCAGTCGAGGATCTGCTCGTCGGTCTCGACACTCGGGCCTGGTGACACCTCGCCGCCGTTGAACGGCTCCATCGCCGACTGCTCTAAGATGCGCCGGGTGATGCGGATGCCTTCGACCCACTCACGACGATCCTCCGGCGTGGAGATGTAGTTGAAGCGCAAGGCCGGCTTGGCCTTCGGGTCGGTCGAGGTGATCTGCACCGAGCCGCGTGAGTTGGAGTACATCGGCCCGATGTGCACCTGATAGCCGTGCCCGCCCGACGGTGACGAACCGTCGTAGCGCACCGCGATCGGCAGGAAGTGGAACATCAGGTTGGGGTAGGCCACGTCGTCGTTGCTGCGGGCGAAGCCGCCGGCTTCGAAGTGGTTCGAGGCGCCGGGGCCCTTGCGCAGGAACAGCCACTCGGCGCCGATGAACGGCCGCCGCCACATCTTCAACTGCGGCTGCAGCGAGACCGGCTGCTTGCACGAGTACTGCACGTAGACCTCGAGATGGTCCTGCATGTGTTGGCCGACAGCCGGCAGGTCGTGCACGACCGGGATACCCAGGGCGCCGAGCGCGCCGGCATCACCGATGCCACTGAGCTGCAGCAGTTGCGGCGAGTTGAACGCACCACCGCACAGGATCACTTCTCCTGCGGTCACCTGCTGCGTCGGCCCGCGGCGGGTGCTGAACTCCACGCCCGTCGCCCGCGTGCCGTCG
>JANMNE010000059.1:0-12789 GCA_031373785.1 Ilumatobacteraceae bacterium | reverse complement strand
GGGACCTGGAAGTACATGTAGACGGTCGTCCAACCCCAGAATCCGGTGAGCTCGAACCACGAGGTGTCGTACAGCTTGTAGCCGGCCTTGCCCAGGATCATCGTGCCGAGGCCCTGCCGGCCGAGCAGGGTGATGAAGGCGAACGCCAAGACGACGCCGCCCATGTTGGCGGCGACGCCGCTGAACGCCGACACCAGCGAACGCAGCCACTTCGGTCGTGTCGCGGTGGCAGCGGCGTATGCCAGCAGCGTGCCGAAGATGACACCGAGCAGCGCCGTGACGACCGAGACCTTCAGCGAGGTGGTGAAGGCGGCGCGCTCTTTGCTGATGGCATCGCTCATGCCCGTCCACGTGAAGCTGCCGTCGTTGGCGATGAACGCCTTGCGGATCACTCCATAGGTGGGCAGGAGCAGAAAGAGAGCGAGGAAGAGGAGGAACGGCAGCAGTCCCAACCAGGCCCGGCCGTTGCGGACCTTGGTGGTCGAGGGGGCCGCACCATTGGTGCGGCCCCCTTCGACTTCAATCAACTCAACAGACACGCTGATCGCTTATTTGTCGGCGACCATCGGGCCCCAGTTGGTCTGCAGCGCCGTGTTGGCTGCGTCGACCTGGGCTGCGCTCTGGAAGGCAACCTTGGCCAGGAGATCGGCCGGCGGCAGGTTCTTCTTGGCATCTGCGGTGATCTTGCCGCTCTTCTCCAGCTCGGCGAAGCGAGCCGGCATGGCGCCGCCGCCGAGGTACCCAAGGGCACCTTCGTCGCTGAGGATGTGCTCGACCCACAACTTCGAGCAGTTCGGGTGCGGCGAGTTCTTGACCACGCCCTGGGCGTAGAAACCGCCGTACACACCGTCGCTGGGGAAGTTGACCTCGACCGTGAAGCCGGCGTCTTCGACCTGGCTCTTGATACCGGGCCAGTTGTAGCTCCAGTCGAGGGCGATCGGCGTGTCGCCGGAGATGACCGTGGCTTGGGTGACTTCGGTCGGGATGAGGTTGCCGGATGCCTTCAGATCGGCGAAGTACTGGATGCCGGGCATGATGTCGTCGGCGCTGCCACCGTTGGCCAGCGACGCCGCCATGACTGCGGCGTAGGCCGAGCCGGACGTGCGCGGGTCACCGTTGAGAGCGACCTGACCCTTGTACTCGGGCTTCTTCAGGTCGGCCCAGGTCTTGGGTGCGTTCGGCACGATCGTGGTGTTGGTACCGATCGAGATGATGCCGTAGTAGGCAGCAACCCAGTTGCCCGCCGGATCCTTCAAGTTGTCGGGGATCTGGTCCCACGTGCTCGGCTGGAACGGATCCCACAGGCCTTCGTCCGTGGCGATCTTGGCTTTCGCCGGGCTGACGTCGATGCTGTCAGGCATGTCGTCCTGGCCGGCCAGGTTGACGACCGAATCGAGCTCTTCCTGCGATGAGAAGTTGGGGTTGGCGACCGGGTTCTCGACGCCGGGGTACTTGTCGCGGAAGGCTTGCAGGATGCCCTTGTAGTTGGCCCATTCGTCGGGAAGGGCGATCAGGTTGACCTTGCCCTCGGTCTTGCATGCGGCGGCGAGCGCCGACAGGTCGCTGCCCCCGGCTGCTGCAGTGGTACCCGGCGCCTCGGTGTCCGCGGGTGCCGCAGTGGTCTCCGCAGCAGCAGTCGTCTCAACAGGTGCGGCGGTGGTGCCGGCAGCCGACGTCACGGCAGCCGCCGCGGTGTCGGATGACGACTTCTTGTCATCGCCGCAGGCGATCAGCACGATGCTGAGCACGGCGAGCGACGCAAGGGTTTTTCGGGTCGTCCTAGATTGCATCATTCATCTCCAGTTCACGGATTGGGTGGGACGATCGCGAACCGTAGCAGCCTCTCATCGGTCGACGATCAGGCTGCCGTGACCAGGGCGTGACCCGGAGATGACCGGGGAGTAAATTCAGACGAGTGCGCCCTCGGGCTCCGGGTCGGGTTCGGGCTCCGGCGCCTTGTGACCCTCGACGTTGAGCCTCGGCAGGATGCGGTCGAGCGACTTCGGCAGCCACCAGTTGCGGGCACCGAGTAGCTCCATGGTCGCCGGCACCAAGACCATGCGGACCAACGTCGCGTCGACGAACACCGCCGCGGCCAAGCCGAGGCCGAACAGCTTCAGGTTGCGGTCGTCGCCGAGCACGAAGGCCGAGAACACGCAGACCATGATGATGGCTGCGGCCGTGATGACCCTGGCGGTGGCGGCCAGGCCGTCGGCGACGGCCGTCGCGTTGTCGCCGGTACGAACGAACTCTTCCTTCATGCGCGACAGCAGGAAGACCTCGTAGTCCATCGAGAGACCGAACACGATGGCGAACAGCATCATCGGAACCCATGGTTCGATCGGGCCCGTCTGCTCGACACCGATGGCGCTCTTCAGCCAGCCCCATTGGAAGATGGCGACGATCACGCCATACGACGCGCCGATCGACAGCAGGTTCATGATCACTGCTTTGATCGGCACGAGCAGGCTGCGGAAGACGCACATCAGCAACAAGAAGCTGAGGATCAGGACGGCACCGATCAGGATCGGCAGGCGGCCGGCGATGTAGCTGGAGAAGTCGATTCCGCCGGCGGTGAAGCCACCCACGATCACGCTGGCACCCACCGAGTCGAGTTCGCTGCCACGCAGACGACCGACCAGGTCACGGGTCTCTTGATCCTGCGCCGCTGTGGTGGGGAACGCAACCCATGACCACGTCGTCGGCGACACCGCAGCGCCGTTTGCGCCGACCAGCTGACGTCCGGGTGTGGCGAAGGCAACGCCCGGCTCGGCCTTCAACACCGCATCGACCTTGGCGGCGATCTCGGTCGTCATGGCCGGGTCGGCGCTGACGAGTGCCAGTGGACCGCTGAATCCTGGCCCGAAGCCCTCGGCGACGAGGTCGTATGCCCGGCGAGTGGTCTGGTCCTTCTTCAGCACGCCGGAGTCGGTGAACCCGAGGCGGATCGACAGGAGCGGCGACGCCAGCACGAGCAAGCCTATGGCCCCGCCGAAGAACGCCCGCCACGGGCGGTGTTGGATGACTCGGCTCCACCGATACCAGAAGCCTCGTTCGGTGGTCTTGTGAGCCCGGTGCTTCATCGGGTTGCGCAGAGCGTGACCGAACGGCAGGTAACCGGCGCCCATGATGCCGAGGGCGAGCAGCGCGGCGATTCCGAGAGCGGGTCCGAGCGTCTTGGTGAACACGCCGACGAGGGCGATCGACACGAACACTCCGACGGCGATACCGGCGGCGCGCGACGTGGTGTCGATCTTGTCGCCGACGAACCCGAGCAGCGCGGGCAGCAGCGTGAGCGCGGCGACCATCATCACGAGCACCGCTGCAGCACCGGAGATGGCAAGACCGTTGACGAACGCCAGGCCCATCGCCATCAGGCCGAGCAGCGAGATCATCACGGTGATTCCGGCGAACAGCACCGCCCGTCCGCTGGAGTCGATCGACTCCATCACTGCTTGCTCGGGTTCGAGACCGTTGTGCAGACCCTCGCGATAGCGCGAGACGATGAACAGCGCGTAGTCGATGCCGACACCAAGGCCGATCATCGCGGCCATTTGCGGTGCAAAATCGGGCATCGAGAACCCGTGGCTGGCGATGCCGATCAAGCCGATGCTGACCCCGAGCCCGAAGATCGCGGTGCCGACGGGGAGGCCCATTGCGAGGACCGAACCGAATGCCAGGAGCAGAATGATCACGGCAGCGAGCAGGCCGAGCAGTTCACTCTCGGGGAACTTGATGGCGTTGAAGATCTGTCCGCCGTATTCGATCGTCAGACCGGACACCTTGACATCAGCGCCGCGCTGTTGGATGTCGTCGGCGAGCGCCAGGAATTGGGTTTGTGTTCGCTTGCCGACCGACAGTTCGGCGAACGCGATCGGCTTCGTGCTGCTGATCTGTGCCGCGCCCTGTTCGTCGTACGGACTGGTGAGCTTGATGCCGTTGAACTTGGCGACATCGGCGAAGAACGAGGTCATCGCGGCTTTGACGGCGGGATCCTGGATCCCTTGCGGTGCGGTGAACACGATCTGCGCCGGCTGACCGTCGGCGGTCTTGTCGCCTGCGTTGGCGAACGCATCTTGCACCTGCTTCGACTCGCTGTCGGGCTGGGTGAAGTCGGTGTGATAGTCGGGCTTCAGCGCCCCGCTGATGGCCGAGAGGCCGATCAGGAGTGGTAGCCAGATGGCAAAGACCATGATCCAGCGTTTGCGAAAGCTGAAACGAGCGATACGAGCGAGCACGTGGGACCCCTCCGGTTTCGTGCGACGAGCCGTAGGCCGTCGGCGGTTGCCTCGTACGCGACGCTACCCTCGGCACTATTGACGAACGGTGTGACATTCGACTCGGGTGGAGCGAGGAGTTGGATGCATCGTGGCGTGTGCTCGGCCTGGCGGAATCACCCGGACGGGTGACCCGGCTCGACCGCGGGTGGAGCACGGTGCTGCGCTGGCTCGATGCCGAACCGCTGCGCATCCGCAACATCGGCGCCGACGTGGCAGTCGGTGATTGGGTGGTGCCGTCGGTCGAGCTGGATCGTGTCGAGGCGGTGCTGCCCCGGCGCAGCGCATTCGTACGCCGCGCCTCGTTCGAGGGCAACCGCGCCGAGTCCCAGACGATCGCCGCCAACATCGACGTCGTGATGTTGGTGCATGCGCTCACGTCGCCACCGAACCAACGTCGCCTGGAGCGTGAGCTGGTGCTGGCCTGGGACAGCGGCGCCCGACCCGTCGTCGTGTTGACCAAACGCGACCTCGTCGACGACCCTGCTGCTTCGGTCGAATCGCTGCACGCTGCCGCCCCCGGGGTGACCGTCCTCACCGCCAGTGGAATCACCGGCGAGGGTGTCGATGCGTTGGAGGCCTTCGCCGCGGGCAACGCCACGATCGCGCTCTTGGGCGCGAGCGGCGTGGGCAAGAGCACCCTCATCAACGCGTTGGTCGGCAGCCGAGCACAGGCCACCGCCGCGGTGCGCGAAGGCGACGGTCGAGGCAGGCACACGACCGTCGCCACCGAGTTGGTGCGCCTACCTGGCGGTGGTTGGTTGGTCGACACACCGGGCGTGCGCGCCGTCAGTTTGTGGAGCAGCGGCCGCGGGATCGAGCGAGCCTTTGCCGACGTGTTCGACCTGATGGATCACTGTCGCTTCCGCGACTGCAAGCACGAGGACGAGCCAGGTTGCGCGGTGCAGGCGGCCATCGCCGCCGGCGATCTCGACCCGTTGCGCCTGGCCAGCATGAAACGGCTCGTCGCCGAGGAGTTGGCTCTCGAGGAAGAGCAGCGGGCCCAACTGAAAGCACAGGATCGCCGCGGTTTCCGCAAGGTCCGGATCAAGTAGCTCGTGACGCAGATCCCGATCATTGATGTCAGTGGATGGTGGGGCACCGATGCCGATCGCCTTGCCGTCGGTCGGAAGGTCGATGTTGCGGCGCGGCAGTTCGGCTTCTTCCAGATCGTCGGCCACCGACTGCCGCAGCAGCACATCGATGTCATGCTCGAGGCGAGCACGCGGTTCTTCGCCCAGCCGACCGAGGTCAAGCGACGGTGCACTCCGTCGGACCCCTCGATCAATCGCGGGTACGCGGCCCAGGGCACCGAAGCGTTGTCGTACAGCATCGGTCGCGACGCGCCGCCGGACCTGTTCGAAGCGTTCAACATCGGCGAGGACGAGGTCGACTACTCGGATCCCTTCTATGGCGCACAGGAGCACGGCGTGTTCGCCGCGAACATCTGGCCGGCAGAACCCGCCGATCTCCATCGTGCTCTCGTCGACTACTTCCGTTCGGCTCGTCAGGTGGCGCTGACTCTGACCGAGATCTTCGCGTCCGGGCTCGGGCTTCCCGCCGGGTGGTTCGCACCATACGTCGATCGCTCGACCACCACGATGCGCGCCATCCGCTACGAGCATCGCCTGGGTGATACCGCGCCGTTGGGCGGTCAGCAGCGCATGGGTGCCCACACCGATTACGGCATCGTCACCGTGCTGTACGCGGACCCCGTCGCCGGGCTGCAGATCGTTGGGCCCGAGGGCAGCTGGATCGACGTGGTCCCTGCGGCTGATGCGCTGGTCGTCAACCTCGGTGATCTCACCGCGCAGTGGACCAACGACCAGTGGCGTTCGACCGTGCATCGGGTGGTGCCACCGACGGCAACGGATGCGCCGGCGGTGCGTCGGAGCGCGGCCTTCTTCCTCGACGGCAATTGGGACGCGCTGGTCGAGTGCCTGCCGACGTGTTGCAGCGACACCGACCCACCGCGATATCCACCCGTCACCGCCGGCGAGCATCTGATGGCCAAGTTGATGGGACCGCGCCTGCTGCGGGCCAGCGATGCCGTCGACACGTCCGGCGACCGGGGCCGCTGAGGCAGCGCCGGTCTACGTTTACGGCATGGATTTCGCCTTCACCGATCGATGCAACGAGTACCGGGAGAAGCTCCTGGCCTTCATGGACGAATGCATCTACCCCAACGAGGCCGTGTACCACGCCCAGTTGGCGGCCAGCGGGAACCCACATCACCACCCGGAGGTGATGGAGACGCTGAAGACCGAGGCCCGCACGCGCGGGTTGTGGAACCTGTTCCTCCCGCACGATGAATGGGGCCCCGGTCTCAGCAACCTCGAATACGCACCCCTGGCGGAGATCATGGGGCGCAGCACGCTCGCCAGTGAGGCCTGCAACTGCTCGGCGCCCGATACCGGCAACATGGAAGTGCTGACCATGTTCGGTTCGCACGAACAGAAGGACATGTGGCTGCGACCGTTGCTGGAGGGCAGGATCCGCTCGGCCTTCGCGATGACCGAGCCCGACGTCGCCTCGAGTGACGCCACCAACATCGCGATGAGCATCCAACGCGACGGCGACGACTACGTGTTGAACGGTCGCAAGTGGTGGATCACGGGCGCCAAGCACCCGAATTGCAAGATCTTCATCGTGATGGGCAAGACCGACGTCTCGGCGCCGCCCCATCGTCAGCAGAGCCAGATCCTCGTACCGATGGGCACGCCCGGCCTGACCGTCGTGCGTGCCCTTCCGGTGTTCGGCTACACCGACCCCGAAGGGCACGTCGAGTTGCGCTTCGAGAACTGCCGCGTGCCGGCCAGCAACCTGATCGCCAACGATGGCGACGGGTTCGCCATCAGCCAGGCCCGTCTCGGTCCCGGTCGCATCCACCACTGCATGCGCTCGATCGGCGCAGCGGAGCGTGCGTTGGAACTGCTGTGCAAGCGCGCGCTCTCGCGCACGACGTTCGGGAAGCGGCTGGCCGAGCGCAGCAACATCATGGACTGGATCGCCGAGTCGCGCATCGACCTGGAGATGGTGCGATTGCTGACGCTGAAGACGGCATGGATGATGGACAACGTCGGCAACAAGGCGGCCGCAGTCGAGATCAGCGCCATCAAGGTGGCTGCGCCGAACGTCGCCCTGCGGATCATCGACCGGGCCATGCAGGTGCACGGCGCGGGCGGCCTCAGCGACGACTGGCCCCTGGCACAGATGTACGCCCACCAGCGGACTCTCCGCCTGGCCGACGGGCCCGACGAGGTCCACAAGATGACGATTGCCCGGCGCGAGTTGCGTCGCCACGATCCCGACTTCCGGATGTAAGGCTCCGCCCGATGGACAGCCCCACTCGACCTCGCTTCCACCTGGCGATGCCCGTCGACGACCTCGATGCGGCGCGTCGGTTCTACGGGGGCACGCTCGCCTGTGCGCAGGGCCGCAGTGCTGAGACATGGGTCGATTGGGACTTCCGCGGACACCAGATCGTGACCCATCTGGCGCCATCGCGGGTGCAGGAGACACACAACCCCGTCGACGGTCACGACGTGCCGGTGCCGCACTTCGGCTTGATCTTGTCGATCGACGAGTTCCACGAGCTTGCGGCGCGTCTGCGCGCCGCTGACACCACGTTCGTGATCGAGCCCTACGTGCGCTTCGCGGGTGAGGTCGGCGAGCAATGGACGATGTTCTTCCATGACCCGGCAGGCAACGCGTTGGAGTTCAAGGCGTTCGCCGACGAAGGGCAGATCTTCGCGGTCTGACGTTCGTGTGACTGCAGTTCAGTTGCTGTAGATGCGTGAGGCGGCGACGAAGACTGCCGTGCGGCCTTGCTCGAGCATCGTGCGGTCGTAGGCGTCCCAGTCGTCGTGCTGGCCGCCGGCCGCGGTGAAGATCTCGCGGAGTACGAGTCGCAGTCGTTCGGCGTCGACCTTCGGATGAGGATCGTCGGGCCCGATCAGTTCGGCGTTGCCTTCGATCGTTGCCCAGGCCCACGCGGATCGGAACGTGACGGCCACTTGCGGTCGGGCTCGGAGATTGCGCAACTTGGCCGGGCCGTACGTGACGAACGCCAGCGTGGGCTGACCGGTGAACGGGTGATCGAGCACCCCGGCGTTGACCAACGATGCCTGGATCGTCGAGTCGGCGCGCAGGGTCGAGACGACCGCCAGATACTGCTCGCGACCGGCGAGCGCCATCACCTCATCCAGGGTCATGTCGGTCTCCCCTCAGGCGGTCGCGCACTTCGACGGCGCGGCTGAACCCGGTTCGATCCAGCCGCTCGCGCAGGCGCATGTTGTTGCACACCACGGTCATGTCGGCACCAGTCTGGCGCGCCGAGCCCGCTGCGCCCAGCAGCACGCCGAGACCGAGGTCGTCGAGCACGGTGACGCCGTCGAGGTCGATGACCAGCATGCGTCCAGGGTGGTGGGCGAGGGCCTTGGTCAGGGCGTCGTGCAGCAACGGGATCGTGCTGAGGTCGACCTCGCCCGAAAGGCTGATCACAGCGTCGCCGCCGACCACGATGGTGCTCGTCGACAGGTTCATGTCACAACAGAGTACGGGTCATGGAGGTTCGAGCGTCATCGTCGCTTCGGCAGTGACGGTGATGTCGGGCAGCAAGGCCCCGATCATCGGCACGTCGGTGTGCGTCACGTGGCTGACGGTGATCGTCACCGCATCGATCGACAGGCGCGTCGCGACCATCAGCGGGCGCAGGGCGATTGCTCTGTTGGCGGCGCGTTCGGCAGCGGGCGCCGATGGCGCGGCGACCGCCGCTGCACGTGCCGCCTCGCGGGCTGCAAGTTGCACGGCGAGTTGATCGCGCACGATCACGACGAGCTGCACGATCCCGAGCAGGAACATGAAGAGCAAGGGCAGACACAGGGCCAGCTCGACCGTGGCCTGGCCGCTGCTGCTGCTGTCAGAGCTTGTCGGTGACCGCATCGATGACCCGATCGAAGAGATCGCCGATCTTGCCGGCACCGCCGCCGCTGGTGGCCCAGCCGACGACGAGCAAAGCAATGACCGCCGCGCCGAGCATGACGAGGGCGTACTCCGTGGTCGCCTGGCCGCGATCGTTGGCGGCCAGGTGCCACGTGCGCAGCCGCACGAACAGTCGTCTCATGGTGGGCTCCGTTCGGTTGTCGGTGGTTCGGTCGCTCAGGTGTGCAGCGACGACAGGGCTCCGAGGAGCAAGGGGACGATGGCCAGCAGGACAAAGGACGGCAGCGTGCACAGCACCAGCGGCATCGCCAGCCGGACCGGTAGCTCCCGAGCTGCGGCGTCGGTGTCGCGGCGTCGTTGCTGACGTGCTTCGAACGACAACCGTTCCAAGACCGGTGCCAGCGGTAGCCCGTAGCGATCGGCAGCCGACAACGAGTCGACCAGCGGCTGGGCAATGGGGCCGATGCGAGCGCGCAGCTCGCCGAGTGCCTCGGCGAAGCGGCTGCCGCCTCGCATCGCATCGCCGACAGCGGCGAACGCGGGTTGCAGCGATGGAGGGAGGAACGGTTCGATCTCCACGATCGCCTGCGCGGGGAGGTAGCCGGCGCGGATCGACAGCACCAACAGATCGATCGCGTCGGGGAAGTCGGTGGCGCGCCGCCGTTGGGAACGTGCGCTGCCACGGACCCGTGACCATCGACGCCAGATTGCCGCGGCAATGACGGCGACCACGCCGAGCACGGGGGTGATCACGGCCGCTGCGCCGGCAACGAGGATCCACGGCCATCGGCGGGCGGCCGGCGTCGTGGCTCGTTGCTGTCGCTGTAGCGGTCGAGGGCGCATCTGCGCGCCGATCAACGCCACCAGGGCCAGTACGCCGATGGGCACGATTGCGGTGGTCCCGTTCATGACGGCCCGATGACCCGCTTCATCCACTGCCAACCGGCCAGGTTCAACGCGAGGCCGACCGATGCGCTGATGCCGCCTGCAGCAGTCGAGATGTACACGTCGCGCGTGCGTTGGCTGGCAACAGCGCTCCACATGGCGAAGACCATCGGCACCACGGTCAGCACGCGGGCGCTGAGGCGAGCCTGCGATCCGTGTGCCCGGCGCTCCGCCCTCGCTGCGGCGCGTTCGCGCAAGACAGCGGCGGCCTCGTCGAGGGTGGCCGCGATCGGGCCACCGAGATGAGCGGTCGCCGACAACGCCTGGACCGTCAGTGCCAGATCGGGATCCGGCGTGACGACAGCGGCGAGGGCATCGACCAGCGACTGGCCGTCGGCGAGTCGATCGACCACGGCGGACAGTGACGGGCGCGGCTTGATCTCGTCGACCGCCGCGCTCGTCAGGCTGCTGCCGCTGCGCACCTGACGAGCGATGCCGTCGAGGAGCGCCGCGTAGTCGGGCTCTGCCTGCCGAGCGAGCCGACCCTCACGGCGCGCCGAACGACCGCGCGACGGTGGGCGAACTCGGCTTGCGATCGGCATCGCCAGCAGCGCGGTGAGCACGCCCACCATCACGCCGATCGTCACGGACGCGGTCACTGTCGTCGCCGTCTGAGTGGCGCTACCACGACGGTCTGCTCGGCCAACTGACGCAGTTGCACGCCGCTGGCCGCGGTGTCGGTCTCGCACACCTCGATGACCCGGCGATGGTGTTCGACGGAACGGCCCAGGTGGATGACGACATCGATCGATCGCCGAACCTGATCGTGGATCGAGTCGAGCGGCCACCCGGGTACCTCCTGCAACACCAGCGAGCACACCCGCGCCACGGCATCGACGGCAGAGTTGGCGTGCACCGTCGACATCGACCCGTCGTGGCCGGTGTTCATGGCCTGCACGAGTTGCACGGCCTCCGCGCCGCGGACCTCGCCCAGCACGAGCCGATCCGGTCGCAGTCGCAACGCCGTGCGCAGCAGATCCGACAGCGTGACCTCACCGACTCCTTCGGCGCTGGCCGCGCGTGTCTCCAGTCGCACCACGTGGGGGTGCGCCAGGCGGAGTTCGGCGATGTCTTCGAGCGTGATGATCCGCTCCGTTGTCGGAACCAGCGCGGTGAGGGCATTGAGCAGGGTTGTCTTGCCCGACGACGTCGCCCCGCTGACCAAGAGGTTGCATCGCCCGGCGACGATCGCCTGCAGCAACGCGACGACCTCGGGTGCTGCGAAGGCCGACAGCGGGAGTGGGCGCAGGGCGAAGCGGCGGATGGCCAGGCACGGCCCGTCGACCGCGATCGGCTGCAGCACCGCGCAGACTCGTGAGCCGTCGGCCAGGCGAGCGTCGACGGTGGGATTCGATCGGTCGAGCCGACGCCCGATCGGGCGCAGGATGTGCTCGATCGCCGTGGTCACCGCCGAGGTGCTCATGGTGGCGACGCGTACCAATGCTCCGGCCCGCTCGACCCACACGTCGCCTGCGCCGTTGACGATCACCTCGTCGATCGCCGGGTCGGTCAGCCAACGCTCGAGACCACCGAGCGGTGCACGTTCGGCGATCACGTCGATCACGTCGATCACGCTGCGCTCCGCAACGAGACGATCAACGATCTCGGCAGCCGGGCGATCAGCAGCCCGGCGTCGACGGCACGGGCCACCGCCGGGTCGAGCCGCACCTCGGCAACGACCGGCACACCCAGTGCGTGTTCGACGTCGCTCGCCGTCAACGCCCGGCCGGGTTCATCGACCAGCACGATGCCCGTCGGGCGGATGCTCAACTGCTGCGCCCGCCGTATCGCCATGAAGCACGGCCGAGTGACCAGCAGCGATTGCTGAGCGGCGTCGTGGAGCGCCTGCGGCGGGCAGCCGGTGCCGGCATCGACGACCGCATTGCCCGACCCGCCCAAGGCGGTGGCGAGGCGCGGCCATTGATCCTCTGGTGTCACGGCCAGTCCGCGCGGGATCAGGCGGACCTCGTCGCGGATGGTCACCGCCAGCCGAGCGAGGTCGGGGGGCCGGGCCGTGGGCGAGGCGAGCCAGTCGACGACGCCGGGTCCAGCCGGTTCGTCCAGCCCGAGCGCGATCGCGCAGTCGCCGGCGAGGTCGACGAGTGTGACCGGCTGCGAAGGTGGCCAGCCCAACGCCAGCGCACAGGCGACGACCGTGGCACCGCTGCCGCCCTTGGCGGCCCAACAAACAATCACGTGACTACCCCCGAAGAGACCGAGCGCGATTCGATTGGGGGAAGCCAACGCGGAACCTATCGACGGCAACCGGCCATGCCAACGCGCGGCCGGAGTTCCACATCTTGGTCTCGGGCGCTAACGTCGCCGGCGGAGGTGTCTGGGCACCTGGTGGGCTCCACCGCCTTCAAAGCGGCCGAGACGGGCGATCCCCGTCTGGCGGGTTCGATTCCCGTCCACCTCCGCCAAACCCCGTGGTTGGGCGCGATTCCGGTACGGCCAGTACCGGTTTCGATCCCGTCGAGCCTGGTCGGGCGCGGTGTGAGTACGGGCAGCCCGCCTACCGAAATCGCGCCCGACCGTCAGTGGATGGTGACCGTGCCGGCGTTGCCGTCGACAGTGACCATGGCGCCGTCGGGGATGATCTCGGTGGCGTCGGCGACCGAGG
>JANMNE010000004.1:0-6022 GCA_031373785.1 Ilumatobacteraceae bacterium | reverse complement strand
GCACGTGTGCTGGCCGTGGGGCTTGAGCGTGAAGTAGTGATAGAAGGTGGCGACCCCGAAGACCTTCGACGGTGGTACGAGCAGGCTCTCGCCGATGAATCGGAGTGCGTCGTCGTCGAGGAAGCCGAACGCCTCCTGTGCGGAGTGCAACGCCTCGATCAACGCATCGGGACGATTGCCGAGGCGACGCATCCGCGTCTCGACAACGCGCCACCGCTTGTCGTCGCTGGGCGCCGCCGGCTTGGCAGAACGGACTCGCACCACCGTCACTCCCCGCCTCTCGGTGGTACCACGGCGTTGTACGGCTCGATCATCCTGGCTCTTCCTGCTTCGGGCGCGCTCACCGCCGGACCCAAGTATCACAGTACTGGCCGGTCCGTCGGAACACGGGCCGCATCGCTGCGACCCGTGTTGGACGGGACGGAATGGGTCAGGCCGGCAGGTACCCGTTGACGTCCACGACGATGTGCGTGGGCTTGGAGTTGAACAAGCACACCTTGCCGTCGGTGCCGACCTTGACGATGACTGCGTTGGCCACCGTGGAGCCGGCTTCGAAGTTGAGACTGGACGCCAACGGGGGGGTGATGCCGCACGGATAGACCGTGACGAACCCCGCCGAGGTCGGGCCGGTGGCCGTCACGTTGAGCACGACGCTCGACGCCGCTGCCGGCACGCCGCCACGATTCGTGACCGTGAGCTCGGTGACCTCGCCCGCCTCGCGGAGACCGGCGCCGAGGAACTGGCCGTCGATGGTCGCCTCGCCCGGCCGCGTCTCCAAGAGCCGGGCGGGAACGAGTGGGTGGTATGAGGTCACCAGCGGGAAGTACCCGGCAACGTCGACCACCAGATGGGTTCCCTGGTTGGTGAAGACACACACTGTGCCGCCAGAGCCGAGCTTGGACACCACGAGGTTGGCAACGGTCGAACCAGCGACGAAGTTGATGTTCGACGCCGTCGGGATCGATGCGCCGCATGGGTACACGGTTGCGAAACCAGCCCCCGCAGCTTCGGTGACGGTCACGTTGAGCACTGCGGCGCTGGCATCGACAGGCACCGAGGCCCGTCCGCCGACCTGGACCGTTGTGACCGACCCGCCGACGACTGCACCGGTGCCCTGCTGCTGGCCGTCGACCGTCAGCAAGCCGGGTCGGGTCTCCAACACGCGTGCCGGGTTGAATGCGTGCAACGAGGTGCTCGGCGGGAAGTAGCCGTTCACGTCCACCACCAGATGAGTGGCGGCGGAGACGAAGAGGCAGACGTTGCCACCGGTGCCGATCTGGGTGATCACCGCGTTCGGTGTCACCGAGCCGGCGGTGAAGTTGAGGTTCGACGCATTCGGTCGATCAGAGCCGCACGGGAAGACCGTGACGAAGCCGTCGCCGCTCGCTCCGACAGCAGTGACGTTCAGTGCCACGGCGGCCGCGTTGGCGGCGACCCCACCACGCGTGGCGACCTTGAGCTCCAGCGTCGAGCCGGCCTCGCGAGTTCCGATTCCCTCGAACTGTCCATCGGCCGTCAACTCACCCGGGCGGGTGTCGGCCAGACGACCGCCCTGCAGTGCGCCGTACTCCGCCGAGGCGACCGCGCCCGCCACGGTGACCGTGAAGCTGCCCGATGCGGTCAGGCCCGACAGGTCGGTCGCCGTGCAGGTCACCGTGGTGACTCCGAGCGGGAACGAACTGCCAGAAGTGTGACCACAGGCAACCCCTTGGATCCCCCGGTTGTCGGTGGCGGTGGGCACGGCGAACGTGACCGCTTGACTTGCCGCTCCGGGCGCAGCGTCGACACTGATGTTGCCAGGCATGCCGACGAGCACCGGAGGCTCGAGATCGTTGACGGTGACCGTGAACGACTCAGTGGTGGTGAGGCCCGTCGTGTCGGTCGCAGTGCACGTCACCGTGGTAATGCCGAGCGGGAACGAACTGCCCGATGCATGGTTGCAGCCGACGCTCTGGATGCCGACGTTGTCGGTAGCTGTCGGCAGGGCAAACGTGGCCGTGCCAGTCACTGTTCCTGGGGCAGCGGCGACGACGATGTTGGAAGGCACGCCGACCAGCGACGGATGTTCGGCATCGGTGACCGTGACGGTGAACGCGTGGGAGGTCGACAATCCGGCCGTGTCGATCGCCGTGCACGTCACAACGGTGGCACCGACGGGGAACGCACTGCCCGACGGCGGGATGCAGCCGATGCTCTGAATACCGCTGGCGTCAGTGGCGGTTGGCGCGAACGTCACCACGCGGGTGTTGGCGCCCGGTGCCGTGCCGACGGTGATGTTGCTCGGGACCGCGAGGGCCGGCGGGGTGATGTCGGGAGCATGGACCGTCACCGTGAACGACTCCGAGGCCGTGTTGCTTGCGGCGTCGGTAGCCGTGCAGTTCACCGTGGTGACACCGAGCTGGAACACGCTCCCTGACGACGGGGCGCAGACCGGGCTGGCGACGCTGACGTTGTCGAGCGCAATCGGTGTGAAGTTCACCACCAGTGGTGCGTTCGAAGTGACGGTGAGGTCGCTTTGCAGGATCACCGGTGGCTGGAAGTCGGTCTCCGTGAATCGGAGGACCCGGTTCTGCGTGGTGCCGACGAGGACCGTGGTGGTCGTGGTGAGCCGGGCATCCGCCGACCGGACCAAGCCCGCAGGGCCCGGTAGCGGTGTGCCGATGGCACTGTTGACTCCCGGGGTGACCACGCCAAAAACGCCACCGGCCGGGCCGAACGTGGCCGCGCCGTCGTCGAGGGTTCCTTGGCCGGGCGCGCTGTCCCACTGAGGGCTGCTGACGACGTAGTTCCCGCCGGCCATCGCGGTCACGCCGCCGATGCTCACTTCGTCGGCGATCGTCGTGCCGATCAGACTGTTGCTCACCGCGACGGTGCCGGCGGTGGACGCCGTGCCGTCTGCCCAGGTCGCCGCACCGACTGCATCGACGCCGGCTGCATTCCAACCGGGGCTGCTGACGACGTAGTTGCCATCGCTCAACGCGGTGATGCCGCCGCTTCCGACGTGGTCGGCGACTCGCAGGCCAGCGTCGGCCTGCGTCGTGCCGATGAGGCTGTTGCTCGTCGTAGCGACAGCGGAGGTGGCGAGCCCGCCGTCTGCCCACGTGACGGCTCCGACCTCTGCGTTCGCGCCGTTGCTCCAGGACGGGCTACTGACGACGTAGTTGCCGTTGGTCAACGCCGTCGCGCCGCCCATGCCGACGTGGTCAAAGGCGGCAGCTCCGATGAGGCTGTTCCCAGCACCCACCTGACCGATCAGCCCGGTTGCTCCGTTCGACCACGTCACCGCGCCGACCTCGAGGGTCGCGCCGTTGCTCCAGAACGGGCTGCTGACGACGTAGTTGCCATTGCTCAGCGACGTGACACCGGCGATATCGACGAGGTTGCCCGAGCCGACGTTGTCGAAGTCGGTTGCGCCGACGAGGCTGTTGGCGGCCGAGACCGTGCCACTCGTGGCGGCGGTACCGTTCGCCCAGGTGACAGCTCCGACGTCGACAGCGGAGCCGTTGTCCCAGAAGGGGCTGCCGACGACGTAGTTGCCGTTCTTCAGCGCGGTGACCCTGCTGCCAGCGAGGTCGAGGGCGGTGTTGCCGACGAGGCTGTTGCTCGCCGAAATCGTCGTGCTGCTGACAGCCGAGCCATTCGCCCAGGTGACAGCGCCGGCGTCGGTCGTCGGGCCGTTGTCCCAGAAGGGACTGTCGGCGACGTAGTTCCCGTTGGACAACGCCGTTGCGCCCCCGAATCCCACCATGTCGTCGGTCGCCACTCCGACCATGCTGTCGGCCGCCGACACGGTGTCGTGCGTCGCCGTGGTGCCCGAAGCCCAGGTGACCGCACCGACGTTGAGCGTCGATCCATTGTCCCAGAGTGGGCTGCTGACGACGTAGTTGCCATTGGTCAGCGCGCTGATCCCACCACTGCCAACGCTGTCGTTGGCGGCGGTACCGACGAGGCTGTTTGCGGCGCTGATCGTTCCGCTGATACCGGTCGTCCCAGAGGCGAAGGTGACAGCACCGGCATCGACGATCAGGCCGTTGTCCCACGCCGGCGCACTGACCACGTAGTTGCCGTTGGAGAGCGCTGCGATAGCACTTCCCGCGAAGTCGAGCTTTGCGAAACCTACCAGGCTGTTGGCTGAACTCACCTGGCCGGCGAGTCCCGTCGTGCCGTCGACCCATGTGGCGGCGCCAACGGCGGACACGCCACTGTGCCATGAGGGGCTGAGGATGACGAAGTCGCTCGTGCCGACCTCGGTGACTCCCCCGGATCCGATCTGATCGCCGGCCGCCGAGCCGGTGATGCGGGTGATCGGCGTATCGGTTGCACCGTTGTACAGGTAGACCGCGCCGACATCGGGCGTTGCGCCTTGGTCGAAGAGATTGTCGACGACCACGTAGTCGCCGTTCGACAGGACGAGCACGTGTCCGCCGAACTCCTCGCTGCCTGCATCCAGACTGAGCAGGTCGGAACTCGGGGCGGCGTGGGCAGTGAACGGGCTGAGGCCGATCACCACCGCGCCGACAACCAGCGCCGTCACGGCGGCTGACACCGCGGCGAAGCGCGCTCGAACCAACGAAACGTTCATACCAGGCTCAATTCTTTGGGGGTCACCGAAGAGGCCGCGAGAGGACTTCGAACAGATCGGCGCCACAGACGGTTGCCGCAGAACGCCAGGACCCAGAGCACGAGCACGAGGTTGGTGATCAGCATCACCTTGGTGCCGTAGAGCACAGCGCGCACGTGCATGTGCAGCGTGTTCTGCTGGGCGGCGCACGTTCCCGTACACGTCGATGTCCCGGCCGGGACGACCGAGCCCTGCTGCGCGACGGCCAGCGTCGTATGACTGGCGTGTTGCAACTCCAGGTGACGGGTCTGGAGGTGATAGTCATACGCTGAGCTGGCCGCCACTTCAGCCGTGGCGACTGCGCTGCTGAGCAACACGATCAGCAACGCGGTCGTCCCGAACTTCACAACCTTGCCGTGGCCCTGACCGACCAGCCGGCGTGCCATCAGCACAGCGGCCAGCACGGCCAGGACGTACACCGGCACCATCAGTGAAGCGTCACGCAACCAGCGCTGGAATGGAGGCTGGTGGCGCTCCCTGGCGCCAACTGCACCCTGCAGTGACGTCACCCAGAACCCGTCGGCGTAGGCCAACACGATCGCAAACACTGCAATGGTCATCCACCACACCTGCTGACGTTCCTGCCATGAGTGGAGGCGTTGTTGCACACGGTTGATCGACATCTTGTTTTCCCGTCCCTATCTCTCAGTGTGAGATGCAGTCCCGCTATGGGGTGATTTCCCAGCCGAACATCATGGCGTGGTCCTCGTGAGCGAGGTTGTGGCAGTGCCCGACGTACGGGCCGACGAAGTCGCGGAAGCCGCGATAGACGATCACCGACTCGCTCGGGTCCAGTGCTCCCAGGTCCTCTCGCGAGGCGTCCTCGGGGTGGGCGGCGTCCGCTGTGGTCACGTCCTTGCCGTTGCGCATGACGGTGCGGTGCTCTTCCATGTGGAGGTGGAACGGGTGAACCCAGCCACCGCCGCCGTTGCGGATCTCCCACAGGTTGAAGCTGCCCTTCGGCTGCTGCGCGAGCGGCGAGTTGCCGGCCTTGTTCGTCATGCTGGTCGCCACGACCGACGGATCGAAGATCTGGTTGTTGACGGTCCACTCGAGCTCACCACCGGCGTTGCCGCGCTCGACCTCGAAGATCATCCGGTTGTCCAACAGGCTCTGCCAGTTCGATGGCAGCGGCGGCAACTCGCGAAGGAGACCTGACGGCATCACGCTGTCGTCGGGAGCATTGTCGCCGATGACGAACTTCAGGACCGGGATCTTGTACCTCGGGTCCGGAGCGCTCCGCGACGAGTTGGTCCACATGCGACCGTCGGGCATCTTCATCACGTTGGTCAGGTAGATCACGTCGCCCTTGGTGGTCGGCGTGCCGTCCTGGTACTTGGTGAAGTCGATGATGAACTCGCGGCGCTTGGCCGGCCACAGCTCGAACGAATCACGGGTGAT
>JANMNE010000047.1:0-21961 GCA_031373785.1 Ilumatobacteraceae bacterium | reverse complement strand
GATGGGCTGAAGGTGCGGATCTTCGGCCACCTCGACTACTTCGCCCCATCGGGTCAACTCGGCCTGAAGATGAGCGGCCTCGACCCGCGGTTCACCCTCGGCGAGATGGCGTTGGAGCGCGACGATGTCGTGCGCCGGCTGGTCGCCAGCGGGCTGTTCGACGCCAACCGCCGCACTCGCGTGGCCGCCGCACCGCTGCGCGTCGGTGTGGTCACCAGCACCGCCAGCGCGGCGTGGGGCGACTTCACCCACGAGCTCGACCGCAGCGGGCTGGCGTTCCGTCTGCGGGTCATCGACGTACGCGTGCAGGGCGAGTGGGCGGTCGACATGGTCTCCGGCGCGCTGCGCACCCTGACCCGCCACGACGACCTCGACGTCGTCGTGTTGATCCGTGGCGGTGGCTCGAAGACCGAGCTCGCCACCTTCGACCACGAAGCCATCGCCACGGCGATCGCGACCTCGCCGTTGCCGGTGTTCACCGGCCTCGGGCACGAGATCGACCGCAGCGTGGCCGACGAGGTGGCCCACAGCTCGTTGAAGACCCCCACGGCGTGTGCCGCGGCGCTGGTCGAGCACGTCTACGCCTTCCGTGCCGAGGTCGAGCAGGTCTGGACCGCCATCGAGCGCCGCGCCAACCGAGCGCTGCACGATGCCAACACATCGCTCGCCACACTGGCCCACGGGATCCGCCGAGCCACCGTGTCGGCGGTGGAGCGCAGCGACGATCGCCTCGGCCACCGCGGCCACCGGCTGGGGGCCGCTGCCGATCGGGCCCTCGAGCGATGCACCGATCGGCTCGACGCGGCGCGTATCTCGCTCGCCCGGATGCCGGCCCGGCTCGAGCCCGAGCTGCGACACCTCGACGCAGTTGCGGCCCGCGTCCGCCTGCTGGATCCGGTGCACACCATGGCCCGCGGCTGGAGCATCACCCGCGCCGCCGACGGCACGATCGTGCGCGACGCCGGCGATCTCGCTGCCGGGGCGACCATCACCACCACATTCGCCAAAGGAAGCGCGACGAGTCGCGTCGAGGAGACCACGACATGACCGAACCAGTTGCCACCGGGTATGCCGCGGCACTCGCCGAGTTGGAGACGATCCTCGGCCAACTCGAGCGCACCGACGTCGACGTCGACGTGCTCGCGGCTCAGGTCAAGCGGGCCGCCGAGCTGATCGGGTTCTGTCGCGACCGGATCGGCAACGCTCGCCTGCACATCGAGCAGGTCGTCGCCGATCTCGGTGACGAGCCGAGCTGATACCTTTTTCCACATGTCGGCTACATCATCGATCTCTACCGACGTCGCAGTCACCGCCAAGCGGGAACTGGCTGCTGCGTTCCGTGCCGCTGCGTTCTTCGGGTTCAACGAGGGCATCGACAACCACCTCTCGCTGGCCGTCCCCGGCCACGACGACCTGTTCCTGCTCAATCGCTACGGCCCGCACTGGTCGGAGATCACCGACGACGACATCTTGACCATCGATTTCGAGGGCCGAGTGGTCGACGGCGAGGGCGAGTGGGAGACCTCGGCGTTCATGATCCACCGCGGCTGCCACCAGGCAAGGTCGTCGGCACGAGCCGTGTTCCACACGCACATGCCCTACGCCACGGCGCTGTCGCTGACCGTTGGTGGGTTCGACAGCAAGCTCAGCCAGAACGCGATGCTGTTCCACAACCGCGTCGCCAACCTGGCCTACGGCGGGCTCGTCGACGCCGCCGAGGAGGGCTGCCGGTTCGGTGAGGTCATCGGCGACGAGATCACGGTCGTGATGCTCGCCAACCACGGTGTGATGGTGATCGGCACCGATATCGCCGACGCATGGCAGAAGCTCTACTTCTTCGAGCGCGCCTGCCAGGTGCAGGTGCTGGCCCAATCAACCGGTCAACCACTGATCCGAGTCAGCGACGCCATCGCCGAGCACACGGCAATGCAGTGGCTGAAGGAAGCGCCGAAGGCCGCCACGCAATTCGCCGCCGTGCAACGCATCGTCGACGGCACAGCGGGCCTACTTCACGCCTAGCCTGCGGGGGTGCCCGCAGCCGCCCCGCCACCATCGCTCGCGGCGATCGCCCGGAGTGTCGAAGCCCGGTTGCGCACGCTGCTCGACCAGGAGACAGCGCGATGGTCGGCGTTCGACGGCGACCTGCGCATGCCGATGGAGCACATCGCCAGGCTGGTGCTGAGCGGCGGAAAACGCCTCAGGCCGTCGTTCTGCCATTGGGGGTTCGTCGGCGCCGGCGGCACGCCCGACGACCAGCGGATCAGCGATGCCGGTGCGGCGCTGGAGCTGATGCACGCCTTCGCCTTGTTCCACGACGACGTGATGGATGACGCCGTCAGTCGCAGGGGCACGCCCACCACGCACACCGTGTTCGCCGGTCTGCACGCCACCGCGGGATGGGCCGGCGAGTCCAGGCGCTTCGGCGAGGGCGTGGCCATCCTGGTCGGTGACCTGGCGTTCGTGATGGCGGATCAACTGCTGCTCGACGCTCCACGCGATGCCTGGGTGATCTGGAACGAGTTGCGCACGGAGTTGAACGTCGGCCAGTTGCTCGACATCGTCGGCAGCGTGCGCGGCGATCGACGACTCGACAAGGCCGAGCGGATCTGTCGCTACAAGAGCGGCAAGTACACCGTCGAACGCCCGCTGCACCTCGGCGCCGTGCTGGCTGCACCCGACCGTGCGTCCGAGCTCCTGCCGGCGCTGAGCGCATACGGGCTGCCGCTGGGTGACGCGTTCCAGATGCGCGACGACGTGATGGGCGCGTTCGGCGACGAGGCAGTCACGGGCAAGCCGGTCGGCGGCGATCTCCGCGAGGGCAAACCAACACCGCTGCTGGCTCGCGCCGTGGCCGCAGCCTCACCGGCACAACGGGCGGTACTCGACGGCGTCGGCGCGCCGGACCTCGACGACGCCGCGATCGCGACCATGCAACAGGTGATCGTCGACACCGGAGCCCTGGCAGCGTTGGAGGCCCAGATCGCGGTGCTGACCGAGGAAGCCGTCGCGGCCATCGAGATCGCGCCGATCACCCCGCACGCCCGCGCCGAGTTGGTCGCCCTTGCCCACTACGTGAGCTGGCGCGACGTCTGACGCTGGGGTCCGGGAGCGCGCAACGCGGCCAGCAGATCCGATGCCTCCAAGATCTCGACAGCGATCTCGACCGCGGCCCTGCCGTCGGGCTGAGCGACTGCCAGCCAGGCCTCACCGACCTGCATGCCGGTGGCCTGCTGGAGGGCAGCGACGTATCCCGACATCTGCGGCTGGTAGCGCCGGGCCAACTCGATCGGCGACGTGATCAAGGTGTCGGTCTTGAAGTCGACCAATGTCAGCGTGCCATCGGGGTTGACGAACACGGCATCGACGTAGCCCCACACGGTGATGTCTCCGAACTGGGCCCCGACGTACATCTCGCGGCGGCAGTTGGTCGATGACTGCATGCGGGCGAACAGCTCGCCGCGCAGCAGCGAGTGCACCATCTGTTCGATGTCGCGCTGCCGGTCGAGCACCCCCTCCGCCTCCGAGGCGACCTCCACCAACGTCGACAGACCGCGGGTCGGCTCGTCGAGAGCGACCTGCTGCATCACGGCATGCACCGCGCTGCCCTTGGCGGTACCGAACCGGCCACCGCGACGACTCGGCCGGTCGTTGGGCCCGGGTTCCTTGCGGTTGCCCGGGTCACTGGCTTCATGGTCGTCACTATCGGGTTGCCGGCGGCCAACGGCTGCGCCGAAGCGCTCGCCGGGCGCTACCGCCTCGTCGTCGGTCTCGTCCTCGTCGACCACGAACAACGACCCCTGCACCAGGTTGGCGTCGGACGTCGGGCCGGCTGCATCGCCGAGCGCCTTGGCCAGGCCGCTCGGGGTCCAGATCCGGCGGATCTGCCCGACAGTGCGGTCCACCTCCTGCGGCTCGTCGACGGGCACGTCCGTTGCGGCGCCGGCGGGACGCGCATGGTCGGGAGGGTGAGCGACCGGCAGCAGCGGATCGGCACACACCGCCAGGGCGACGGCCTCGGCGGTGGTCACCGAGCCGACCAGCCTGCCTGCGGCGCAGTTCCCGGTCTTGTGATGCATCGACACGACGAGGTGATCCTTGGCCCGGGTGCAGGCCACGTAGAGCAGACGGGCTTCCTCCGATCGGGACCGCTGCCGCTCGATCGCGGCGATGTCCGCGAGCCCGGTGCTGGTCATCCTCCCGAGTCGCGTCAACGCGTTGCCGTCGCACCAACGAACCCCGGTGGTGGCGTTGCCCGCATCGGCACCGCCCAGGCCGGCGACCACGGTGATGGGAAACTCCAGACCCTTGGCGGCATGGACCGTCATGATCCGCAGCGAGTCCTCGCCTTCGTCGGTGCTGAGCTCGACCCGATCGACGTCGTCGATGCGCCGATCCACCCACGCCAGGTACTCGGCCAAGGTGCCACCGGTCGCGTCACTCCAGGCGCGGGCCTCGTCGATCACGTAGCGAACCCGGCGCCACGTCTCCCGGGCCACCTGCTCGCCTTCGTACAGCGCCGAGGCGACACCTCGCCAGTTGTCGTAGACCTCGGCGATCAGTTCGGCGGGCGTTCGTTCGTGCTTGCGACGACCGAACTGCTCGATCGTCCGCAATGCATCGCCAACGATGCCGGCCTCATTCGTGAACACCCGGAAGTCGTGTGGATAGCGCGCCGGCGATGTCGCCGGCCCGTGGCGGTGTTCCAGCAACTGGCGGTCGTTGATCCCGAAGATGGAGGTGCGCAGCGCGGTGACGACCTTCAACTGGTTGGTCGGGTCGTCGATCGCGCGCAACACCCGCAACAGCTCGTACACCTCGCGCGATCCGTAGATCAAGGTCCCGCCCTCGACCCGATAGGGCAGACCGGCCTGACGAAACGTGTGCTCCAGCACGCCGAGGCGCGTGCGGCTGCGGATCAGCACGGTGATGTCGCGGTACGTCGCGGCGCGATCCCTGTCGCGATCGGTGATGGTCCACGGAGTTGGCCGGGCGACGATCTGCTGCACGAGCGCGGCGATGTCGGCAGCCTCCCCGCGTGCGGTGGCCTCGGCCGATGAGTACTCGAGCTTCGACCAACCGGGCATGCCCAACACGACGACCCCCGGGCCGTCGGCGGGAGTGTTCGAACGGCGTTGCGGTTCGAGTGCGGAGTAGGCAACATGCGCCGACCCGGCGTCGTCGTCGACCTGAGCGAACCGATGGGCCAGCACGGCGTTGATCCAGGCGCAGACGTCGGCGCGCGTGCGCCGATTGATCCGCAACTCCTGACTGGTCGAATCGGCAGCCAGCAGGCTGGAGAACAACTCGACATCGGCGTTGCGGAAGCCGTAGATCGATTGCTTCGGATCACCCACGGCGAACAGCGACGACGGCGGGACGGCGCCATCGGGCGAGGTGAGCTCGGAGATCACGTCGAACTGCACCTGGTCGGTGTCTTGGAACTCGTCGACGAACAGGTAGCGATGACGTTCGCGAACCTGGTCGCGGACATCGGGCCGGGTCTGCAGCAACCGCCGCGTCAACACCAACAGATCGTCGAACGACAACTCGCCACGGGCGATGCGATCAGCGGCGGTGTCGATCACGATCGGCGTCAGCGCCGACATCAGTTGACTCAGCGCCGGCTCGAAGCACGCGAAACGGATTGCCGCCTTGAACGGCTCCCAGGCCGGTGTCGAGGGGTGGCGTTCGCCCAGGGCCGCTGCGGCGTTGGCCAGCGCCGGAATCGACGGAACGAACTCGAGCGCGGTCTTGGCGTCGATGACGGCGCGGTCGAACTTGGCCTGCATCCTCGCCGACGCCGAGAGATACCGCCCGTCGGCGGCGACGTCGTCGAGCATGAGCATCACCGAGGCCCGGGCGACCGCAATCGACATGGGGCGTTCGAGGGGAGTACTCGCGAAGCGCAGCCAGTCGTTGTCGATCGCCTGGACGAGATCGGGCAGGAACGACATCGCACCGAACGAGGCGATCACCATCAAGGCCTCCTCGATCGCCGGCTTCTTCGAGGCCCGCTCGTACAGGGTCTGCACGGCCTGCTCGGCCCGCTCGTCGGCCATCGCACCCGACGTCAACTCGTCGGCTGTCGTGAACTTCGGTGGCAACCCGGCCTCGATCGGGTAGCGCCGCAGCAGCGACTGGCAGAACCCGTGGATGGTCCCGATGAACGCCTCGTCGAGCGCCACGGTGTTGCCGAGTGATTCGCGCAACCGGTGGGCCACCTCGCGCGCGGCCTTCTCGGTGAACGTGATCACGACCAGTTGGTTGGGTTGCACGCCGGGCGTCGCCACCAGCGCAGCGACCCGGGCGACCAGACTGGTCGTCTTGCCGCTGCCGGCGCCAGCCGACACGGCCAGCGATCCAGCAGGATCGGCGTCGACCCACGGCGGCAGCACGATCCCGCTCACTCGCTGTCAGCCCCGTCGTCGGTCTCGTCGTCGCCGAGGTTCCCGGGGAACAACCGGGCCCGCTCGGCGAGCTCTTCGACACCCAGCGAGTCGACACAACAGATCAGGCAGCGCCCGTTCGGGGTGTGCGGTCGTGGTGCGAACCGTCCTTCGATGATCTCGCTCAACCAACGGGCGACGTACGCCTCGAACTCGGCGATCAACGTCGGGCCCAGGGTGATCTCGCGCTGGACCGCCTTGCCGTCGCGCACGTGCAGGTAGCGCGCCGTCGCCGGCGGTGCGTCGGCTCGGTCGTCACCCGTCAACGTCACGCGGTCCTGATCGGCGGCGCGCGCGTACAGAGGGAGCTGCAGGCGACGTCCGTCGTCGAGCGCGTTCCTCATCGACACCACGGCGCTGGTCTTGAAGTCGGTGACTCGCAGGCTGCCATCGGGCAGCAGATCGATGCGGTCGATCTTGCCGCCGAACAGCGCCCCGGCGACGATGACTCCATCGAAGGAGTGCTCGCCGGCAACCGGTTGCGACGCCTCCGCGGCCTCGGCGTCGAGCGTCGCGGCGATGGACCGCAGGATGTGCGCTCGTTCCGCTCGCCATGCACTGGTGTGTCCGAGGCGGTGTTCGACGCCGATCGAGTCGGCGAGCTCGTCGAGCACCTCGATCGACCGCTGGTGCATCGCCGGGAGATGAACGTCGCGGAGCCACGGCGGCCGTTGGTCGGCGTCGACGGCCAGCCACTCCGCAGCAACCTGTTCGAACACGGCATGCACCAGCACCCCGCGCTCCGCGGGTTCGATCGACAGGATCGCCGCCGCATCGGTCTCCTCGCTGACCCGCAACACCTGTTGGCCGAAGTAGTCGAGACCGCACTTGGCCTGCCGCTCGATCGCCGTGATCGCCCACGGCCGATCGGTGGGGATCAAGGCAGGGTGCGGGCCCACCATGCCGTCGAACTCCGTCGGCAGCGGGTCCAAACGGGCCCGCAACGCGTTGGCTCGAAGCGCCAGGCGTGGGGATCCGAGATGGGCATCGGGTGTTCGGGCCAGCCGCTCGGAGGTTGTCAACGCATGGTCGTCGAGCAGGCCGACCGCGTGGGACTCGTGCTGCTCGATCACCATCCCGACCAACAACGGCGACGGGTACACCTCGCCACCGCGACGAAGGTCGGTTCGCGCATATGTCGCAGTCACCATCGCGTCGCTGCACAGCACCGCGTTCCAGGCGCGTTCAGCGCGCGACGCCATCGCCCGCGGCCCCTCGACGACCGTCGCCGCCGACTCGGGAAGGTCGCGGCCCAACAACAGGTCGTCGATCGTCGAAGCCGGCAGCACGCCTTCGTTCACGCCGACCACGAAGATGTGCGCGGCGTCGATGCACACCGCACCACCGATGTCGGCGATCGTCACGGCACCGGCGGCATCGCCGCGCCGACGCACGGGGGTATCGAGCAACGTGCCGACCACCTGACGAAGGGCCGTCGACGAGAACGCCACGGCAACGCCGTCGTGGTCGAGCTCGGCCAGGCCCGATACGACCCGTTCCACGTGATCGGCGGCATTGCGCTGCCACGCCGGACCATCCGCCCAGGCCCGCTCGCGCCAAGTCGGCGCACCGATGTGGTCGTCGAGGATCGCATGGAGCGCCTTGACGGCCGCCTCCCAAGTCGTCGCCCGCAGCACTCGCTGCGACTGGACGCGCAACCGGACGACCAGCGTCAGCAGCCGGTCGAGGGCTTCGCGATCGGCGGTCTCCCGAGCGGTCGGTTCGGTAGCGGCCTCGGCGCGGGCCCACCGCTGCCGGCGTGTGCGGTTGGCGGCCTCCAGCTTGTCGCCGGCGCGTTCCCAATCGGCAACCGTGACCAGGCTGAGCCTGCGGCACAACGACGTCCACTGCCCGATGCGGCGTGGCCCTCCAAAGTCGCCGACGGTGTACAGCGGGGCCACCGACAGCAGCCGGAACACATTGGGACGGTCCCATCCGCCGACCACGCCGTCGACCACATGACGCAGCACCTGGCCGGCGACCGATCCGCGCAACCGCTCGACCGCCCCGCCCGACCAGGCGATCCCGGCGCGCTGCAACTCGTCGCGCACCGGACGGCGATAGGTGGGCGCGGCGCAGACGATAGCGATGTCGTCGGCGGGGACCCCCTCGTCGATCAGGCGGGCGCACTGGCGAACTGCGTGGCGAACCTCCTCGTCGGGATCGGGACACGAGATCACCCGCGGCGCCGTCGCGGCCGGCACGTGCGGTGGCTCGTCGCAACCGAAGGAACGCAGCTGGTCGATGAACGCTGCGTCGTTGGGTGCGGGCACCACGGAAACGGCACGGCACAGTGGTGCCGCGGCAAGCCGACGCAGGAACGGGACCTGCGCCGGATGGAACGTGTCGGTGGCGACCAGCACGACCCGGAGATCCGCCAGCACCGAATCCGCCACGGCACCGATGGCAGCCAGGGTCGCACTCTCGTCGCGCACGCCCAGGGCGACCAGGCGTTGCCGGGCACGCCCGATCACATCGACCAACGCGGCGCGTACCGAGGCCGGATCACCGGCCAGCGATCGCAAGGCATCGGGCACCACGTGCGCAGCACGCAGCGCCATCGCCATGTCGACCAGCGCATCGATCGTCGCCGGGTGCTCGCGAACGCCGCGCAGCGCCGCCGGGCAGTCGTCGCTGCCGAGCACCGACGTGATGGCCGCCAGCTGGAGCTGAGTTGTCACAGCACGCATCGTGCTGACCGATGAATCGACCAGTTCGACGGCCAGATCGATCGGGGTCAGGAAGCGGATGCCGGCGACCCCGCCTGACACCCGGGGCAGCAACCGTCGCAGCGTGCCGGCTGTTGCGCCGGGTGGCACGACGACGATGACCTCACGCAGCCGATCATCGCCCTGCAGTTCGGCGATCGCAGCTGCCACGCCCTCGGCGGCGCCGCGCCCCGGCCGGACCCACCGCGCCGTCACCTATGACCCGCCGTACATCACCAGGGCGTCGCTCACCGAGCAGGTCGTCACCCCGATCTCGTCGACGACGGCCGCCAGCCACGGCGGACGGACCACGGCGGCCACGGAGACCGGCTCATCGAGGCCCGACGATTCGACGGCCATGCGGACGAACAACGTCGCGTAGTCGGGCGGTCGCAGGTCGCGCGACAGTTCGAACAGCGCGTACGGGTCGGGCGGATGCGCGCTCGGCGCCAAGGTGACGAAGCTCTGCGACGTCGGCCCGATCGCGCCGCCGGCCAGCCCCGGCCCATCACACAGCACGGCACCGCGGACCTGCAATGGCCTCGCCCCGGCAAGCATCAGGGCCACGTATGCCCCCAGGCCGCGGCCGACGACCGTGGCCGTGCCCAGTTCGGCCAGGGCGACGTCGGCGTCGGCCAGCACTATCTCGGCCGTGTAGCCGCCGCCGGGCGGAACGGTCGATTGGCCGTGCCCGGTGAAATCGAGGGCCGCCACGGGTCCGCCCCACCGCTGCGCCCAGTGGGGAACTGCGGTCGGTGAGGCCTCACCGAGGCCATGGAGCAGCAGCAACGGTGTGCCCGTGCCATCTCGAAGGACGTGCAGTGCGAGGTCGATCTTGTTGTGCCGCAGCATCGTGATCGTCATGCCGACCCCAGGAAGTCGAGCACCATGCCGGCCACCAGGTCGGGCTGCTCGATGTGCACGAAGTGCCCGACACCGTCGAGCAGTTCGACGCGGCCGCCATCGGGGATGAACAGGTCGAGGTGGTGCGGCAGCGTGCCCCAACCCATCTCCTCCAGCTCCGAGCCGAGCACACCGAGGAAGGGCATGCCCAAGCCGGGCAGGCGGGTCATCGTCCACTCCGGTCGCCACGGTCCGAACCCGCCGAAGCGCATCGACGCGTCGATCTTCCAGCGCCAGCCGTCGGGGTCGTGGCGGGCGCCGACCGTGACGAGGTGACACAACCATTCGAACGACAACCGCGGGTTCATCCGGCCGCGGCGGCGGGCGAGCTCTTCGATCGTGCCGGGATGACGTTCCAGCTCGGCGCTGCGGCGACGGTGATCGAGCCATCCGGATATCTCGCCGGCGACCATGCGGGTGCGCTCGTGCTCGGCGACGTCGGGGACTCGGCGCTTCGACGGCAGCCCGTCGAGGTTGACCAGGTGACTGAACCGGTAGGGCTGGGCGTCCGCCAACTGGATCATCAGCGAGCCGCCCTTGGAGTGCCCGATCACCGGGGCCGGGCGTTGGGTCACGGCGTCCATCACCGCCATTGCGTCGCGGATGTCGGCGTCCCAGCCGTACAACGGAGCGTGGTCGCTGTCCCCGTGACCACGTTGATCCCAGGCCACCACACGCCATCCGGCTGCTGCCATCTTGGGCGCGAAGACCTCGTACGTCCGGCTGAAATCGAATCCCCCGTGGACCAAAAACAGGGGCTGACCAGCCTCGTCACCCCATTCATGGATGGCCAGACCGAGCCCGCCGACGTCGATCCGATACTGCCGGGCGGGTGCGACGGCACCTGGGAACTCGCCCGACGACATGCCACCCAGCGTACGGCCCCTGTGGAAGTCGGGCGCGAACCCGCATAACATCACCCACCGTGAGCGGGGTGCGGTTTGGGGTAGTGGTTGTGGCGGCGGTGCTCTTGCCGATCGCCGCTGCTTCCTGCGGCGATGATGGAGCGTCCAGCGCGAGCCTGCCACCGATCCAGACGATCTCGACAACCACGACGATTATCATCACCACGACAACGGTGCAGAAGTTCTATACCGTGCAGCGCGGCGACACCCTCTTCAAGATCGCCAAGGCCTTCCAGGTTCGCCTCGCCGACCTGCAGGCGCTGAACGGCATCACCAATCCCGACGACATTCAGGCCGGCCAGGAACTGCAGATCCCCACCGGGGTTGTGGTGTACAACACACTGCCTACACCAGTGACGACACCCGTCACCACGTAGGATTTGGCCATGAGCTTCTGGCCCACGCAGGAACACTGGAGCGTGCAGATCCCGCTCCACACACCACACCGCCGCATGCAGGCGCTTGCCGAAACCGGTTTCGTCGCCATCGCCGACGCCGACTTCGATGTCCCGCCGCAGGAGTGGCTGGCACTCGAATACCTCGACTGGAAGAGCGGCGGCGACACCAACTTCGCCCCCTTGGCCTCAGCCGACGGGCAACTCGACTGCCGTGGATTCTGGGACAAGGGCAAGACCGACAAGGACGCGTTGTGGACGTCGAACGCAGACATCTCCCCGACGCTGCGGGACTACGTCAACAGCGTCGGCGCCAACTTCGGCCGGGTACGGATCATCAAGCTCGAGCCCCAGGACCGTGAGCAGGCCATGCGCTCGATCCACCGTGACGACAACAACCGCTTCAATCCCGACGACGAGGGCTGGGTGGTGCGCTCGTGGGTCGAGCTCACCGACAACCCCGACAGCTACATGCTGCTGATGGACAACGGGCCCGACGGCCTGCCCGACCCGGCCACCGAGGTGCGCGTGCCGTTGCACCGCGGCGCCCGGTTCGTGGTCGACACGCAGCGTCTGTGGCACGTGGTGGTGCATCCCGGCACCGCCCCGCGGTACGCCCTGATCACCAGCTTCGAGACCAGCCCGACCCTCGAGCACTGGGTCGACACCAACCTCCCGGTCCCCGCCGCCCGCTGAGTCAGTGGTCGCGGTGGGCGGCGGCGAGGTCGGCGATGTCGGCCATGATCGCTGCCAACTGGAAGTTCTTGGGGGTGTAGACGGCCGCAACTCCGGCAGCCAGCAAGGTGGCCTGGTCGCCATCGGGGATGATCCCGCCGACGATGACCGGGGCGTCGACCCCTTCGGCGCGCAGCGACCTGACGATGGCCGGCACCAGCTGCAGGTGCGATCCGCTGAGGATCGACAGGCCGATCACATCGGGATCCTCGTCACGCGCCGAGGCGACGATCTGCGCAGGGGTGAGGCGGATGCCGGAGTACACGACCTCCATGCCCGCATCCCGGGCCGCAACCGCGATCTGTTCAGCCCCGTTCGAGTGACCGTCGAGGCCTGGCTTGGCCACCAGCAGCCGTGGCGGGCCACCGGGCATCAACTTCACCCGAGCTGCCACGTCGGCCAGTCCGCCACCAGGTCGACCGGCCGCAGCAGCCACGCCGGTCGGGGCTCGGTACTCGCCGAACACGCTGCGCAAGGCGCCGGACCACTCTCCCGTCGTGCCGCCGGCGCGGGCCAGGGCAATCGACGGTTCCATGATGTTGGTGCCGTCGGAAGCCGCGCTCGTCAACGCAGCAAGCGCCGCTGCAACCGCGTCGCCATCGCGCGCCGCCCTCCATGCGCGCACATCGGCGATCGTCTCGGCTTCCAATGCCGGATCGACCGTCAAGATGTTGCCGGGCGTGGCCAACGGCGACTCGGCGGTCTCGGTGAACACGTTCACGCCGACGACCTCCTGCTGACCCGACTCGATTCGCCGGGTGCGCTCGACCATCGAACGCACCAACCGGCCCTTCAACTCGTCGATGGCGTCGAACGCGCCGCCGAGCGCCAGCACGTCGGCGAGCTCCGCCCATGCCGCGTCGCGCAGCTCCGTGGTGCGGGCCTCGATCACCACCGAACCATCGAAGATGTCGTCGTACTCCAGCAGGTCGCTCTCGAAGGCCAACACCTGTTGCATCCGCAACGACCACTGCTGGTCCCACGGACGCGGCAGCCCGAGCGCCTCGTTCCATGCCGGCAACTGGATGGAGCGCGCACGCGCCCGCTTCGACAACGTGACGGCCAGCATCTCCAGCACGATGCGCTGCACGTTGTTCTCCGGCTGTGCTTCGGTGAGCCCGAGCGAGTTGACCTGCACACCGTAGCGAAAGCGCCGAGCGCGCTCGTCGGTGACGCCGTACCGCTCGAGGCCGATGCGATCCCACAGCTCGGTGAGGGCTCGTAACTTGCACACCTCCTCAACGAAGCGAATGCCCGCATTGACGAAGAACGAGATCGACCCGTACACCTGGGAGAACTGCTCGGGCTCGACCTGGCCGGAGTCGCGCACCGCATCGAGCACACCGATCGCCGTCGCCAGCGCGTAGGCGATCTCCTGCACCGGGGTCGCCCCGGCCTCCTGCAGGTGATAGCTGCACACGTTGATCGGGTTCCACTTCGGCGCGTTGGCGGCGCACCACGCAACCATGTCGACGATCAGCCGGCGCGACGCGGCCGGCGGGAAGATGTAGGTGCCACGCGACAGGTACTCCTTGACGATGTCGTTCTGTGTCGTGCCGCGCAGGTCACACGCAGCGACGCCCTGCGACTCGGCGTTGGCGACGTACAGCGCCAGCATCCACGCTGCCGTGGCGTTGATCGTCATCGACGTGTTCATCTCCGCCGGCGGGATCCCGTCGAGCAACGTGTGCATGTGCCCGAGGTGGGCAACCGGCACGCCGACCTTGCCGACCTCGCCGTGCGCCAACGCATCGTCGGGGTCGTACCCCGTCTGCGTCGGCAGGTCGAAGGCGATCGACAGCCCGGTCTGGCCCTTGGCCAGATTGGCCCGATACAGCCCGTTCGACGCCCTCGCGGTCGAGTGCCCCGAGTAGGTCCGCATCAGCCACGGTTGGTCGCGCTTGGGTCGTTCGGCGGGTGGCATCGACAAAGTGTTGCCGGTCGTTCGGCAGTTTTGGTCGGCCCGCGGAAATTTCCTCAAGAAAAGCTCAAGCCGACCACGGAGCGTTCCGATACCAAATCCGCACGGTGCGAAAGGTTCGGCGGAACTTTCTTAGCGGGCGGAGTCAATCGGTGGTGTCAGGGACGGCGGCGAACCTCGGCACAGCGATTGGGCGCCGGTGCCGGTGGGGAAACCCACCGGCACCGATGCACCGTGCACGCACCCGACCGACGTCCCTCAGCGCTCGGCCACGGCGTGCGCGAGCAGCCGGAGATACGCCTCGCGCGACATGTCGATCGCCCCGACCGACGCCAGATGCGGTGTCGTCCACTGCACGTCGAGCAGCGTCGCACCCGAGTCGACGAGCCAGTCGACCAGATTGACCAACGCGACCTTCGAGGCATCGGTCGCGTCGCTGAACATCGACTCGCCGGCGAAGAGCCCGCCGATCCGCACGCCGTACAGCCCGCCGACGAGATGGCCGTCGAGGTACGACTCGACACTGTGGGCCCAGCCGAGCCGGTGCAGCTCCTCGTAGGCATCGACGAACTGTGACGTGATCCATCCGTGCGGTCGTTCTGGATCGCCGCATCGTTCCATCACCTCGCGAAACCGGTTGTCGAAGCGCACGTCGTACCGCCGACAGCTGCGCCGCAGCGATCGCGACATGATCAACCCGTCGAGGGGGATCACACCGCGCGGGTCCGGCGACCACCATCCCAGCGTCTTCTTGCGCAGCGGCATGGGGAAGATCCCGCTGCGGTACGCGGCCAGGAGCGTTCCGGGGGCGAGGTCGGCACCGATCCGGCACAGCCCGTGCTCGTCGGCGAGCCCCGGCGCCGGCAACCGCCACCGGTTGGGCGGCGGTTCGATCGGTGGTCGTCCGGTGTACATGTCGATCAGTAGGTGTAGAAGCCCTGTTTGGTCTTGCGGCCGAGATGGCCGGCGGCGACCAGGTCGAGCAGCGTCTGCGCGGGCGCATCGCCCGGCGCCCCGAACGCGGCGTAGACCGTTTCCAAGATCGCGACCGAGGTGTCGAGACCGACGAGGTCGAGCAGCGCGAACGGGCCCATCGGGAAGTTGCAGCCGCCCTTCATCGCCGTGTCGATCGACTCGATCGACGCCGTGCCGCGCTCCAGCATGCGCACCGCGTTGTTGAGGTACGGGAACAGCAACGCGTTGACGATGAACCCGGCGTGGTCCTGCACCTCGACCGCATCCTTCCCGCAGGAGGCAACGAACGCCATCGCGGTCTCGATCGTCGCGGCACACGCGGTCAGCGGCCGCACCACTTCGACCAGGCTCATCACGGTCGCCGGATTGAAGAAGTGGATGCCGCACACTTGCTCCGGTCGCGATGTCGCCAGCGCCAGGTCGATCACCGGCAGCGTCGAGGTGTTCGTAGCGAGGATCGCCGACGGCTTGGTGGCGTGGTCGAGCTCGCCGAACAACGCCAGCTTGACGCCGATCTCCTCGATCACCGATTCGATCACCAGATCGCATTCGCCGAACGAATCGAACCCCTCCGTCGCCGTGATCCGAGACATCACCGCGGTGCGCTCGTCGGCGGTCGTCCTGCCCCGATCGACCGCCTTCGCCAACCCGGCATCGATCGTGCGCAACACCGCGTCGGCCGACGACTGCGACCGCGACGACACGATCACGTCGTATCCGGCCCTCGCGGTCACCTCGGCCAGCCCGGCGCCCATGATCCCCGACCCGACAATGCCAACCGTGCGTATGTCCATCGTCACGGCGCGACTGTAGCTACCCGTGGGTAACTTACGCAATCCGGCTACGGTCGCGCTCATGACACCCGACGCCAGATCCGATGGCGCCGACGGCATCGCCGCGGCGTTGGCCTTCTTCATGGAGGCCGACCGGCTGAAGGGCGTCGAGCGGCAGAACCGGCTGGCGGATGGCAGCCGGCGCGAGAACACGGCCGAGCACTCGTGGCATCTCGGCATCGCCGCCCTGGTCCTGGCCCCGTTCGCCAGTGAGCCGCTCGACCTCGGGGTCGCCGTGGCGATGGCCCTCGTGCACGACATCGTCGAGATCGATGCCGGCGACACCTTCGCCTACGACGAGGCTGACGGCGCCGCCACCAAACAGGCCCGTGAAGAGGCTGCGGCCGACCGCCTCTTCGGCCTACTGCCGGCCGCGACCGGTCGCAGATTCCGTGAGCTGTGGGACGAGTACGAGCGCGGTGACACGCCCGAGGCCCGGTTCGTGATGGCCATCGACCGGCTGGCGCCGATGATGCTCAACCTCGCCGAGGGCGCCTCCACCTGGCGAGAACACGGCATCACCCGTTCCCGCGTGATCGCCCGCAATGGCCCTCACATCGAGAAGTCCTTGCCCGACGCGTGGCGCACGGTGCTGGCCCAACTCGACGACGCGGTGGTCAACGGGGTTGTCGACCCGGCGTGACGGAGTTCATGGACAGTTCACCGAGCAGCACGGACCTGGCCACGCTCGCCTCGGTACCCTGACCTGGTGACCACTGAGCTACTCCCCAACCTCGCCTCCGATCCGGTGCGCTTGGTCGCCTTGGAAGCCGTGCACAACTTCCGTGACCTCGGCGGCTACAAGACAGCCGATGGCCGCGTCACACTGTGGCGCACCCTGTTCCGGGCGGATGGCCTCTATCGGCTGACCCCGACCGACGTCGTCACGCTCGAGCCGCTCGGCCTGCAGACCGTGATCGACCTGCGCAGCGACACCGAGCTCGGCGAGCGAGGCCGCTTCCCGGTCGACGCACACCCGGTGGTGTTCCATCACCTTCCGATCGTCGACACGACGTGGGCAGACCTCGATCGCCCCGCATACGAGCGCGACGAAGACTTCTTGATCTGGGCGTATCAGGAGATGCTGTCGGTGGGCGCCCCGCGCTTCGCCAAGGCGTTCGAGGCCCTGGCAGAACCTGGCGCATTGCCGGCCGTGTTCCACTGCGCGGCCGGCAAGGACCGCACCGGCCTGCTCGCCGCACTGCTGCTCGGCTCGCTCGGCGTCTCGCACGACGACATCGTCGCCGACTACGAATTGACGGTCGAGGGCATGGCCCGCTTCCGCGCCTGGGCCAATCGTGAGTGGCCCGAGTGGGCGGCACGAATGGCGTCGATGCCCAAAGCGTTCGGCGCAGCGCTGCCCGAAGCGATGCACGAGATCATCGACGAGTTGAGCGCCCAGCACGGCAGCATTCGTAACTACGTGCGTTCGATCGGTGTCGGCGACGACACGCTCGCCACATTGGAATCCGTGCTGCTCGGCTGAGCACGCCTACGCTCGCCGTGATGAACGGCATCCTCGCATTGCAAGGTGGCGGCCCGTTCGCCGCCAACGACGACCTCGACCGGCGGATCCTGGCCGCGGCAGGCGCGTCGAAGGTGGTCATGTTGCCCACTGCCGACGCCTACGAGCACCCTGAACTGCTCGTCGCCGCGTCGATGCACTGGGCCGAACGGCTCGGAATCGAAGTCGAAGCACTGATGGTCATGCGCCGTGGGGAGGCAATGGACGAGAGCGCCGTGGCCGTCGTCCGTGGCGCCCGCGCCGTCTACCTCGTTGGTGACCAACCGCTGCACCTGCGATCCGTGCTGAAGGGCACGCCATTGTGGGAGGCCATCCGCCAGGTGCTGGCCGACGGCGGCGTGGTGGCCGCCACGGGCGGCAGCGCCGCGGCGATGTGCGACCCGATGGTCGACCCGCGCGGCGGTGCTTTTACCCTCGGCCTCGGCCTGATCGATGGCATCGCCCTGGTGACCGAGGCCGAGACCTGGTCGACCGACCGCCTGCACCGCACCCTGAAGCTGGCCAACACCCCCGTCGCCGAACTGCCCAGCGGCGCTGCGTTGGTTCACACCACCGACGGCTGGGAGCAAGTCGGCGACGTCATCATGCACGGCGAGCTACCGACCGTCTGAGCGGCTGAGACCGACTGGGACTTCGGCTACACGTAGTAGCCGGTGACGTCGACGACGAAGTCGACCGTGCCGACCCCTCCACCGGAGAACACCCGGATCTGGCGACTGGTGTCGGCCAACACCAAGGTTGGCGGCGAGGTGACCCCGGACGAGCGCTACGTCATTCGCGTCCGCCGTCGCCAGGCCGCGACCTCGCAGAACAACAACCGATCGGTGGCCCGTCACGAAATCTCCGGTTGCACCGGAGATTCGGTGACTTGTTCGGCGACCGAAGCCGCACCTCAGGCTTCGGTGATGGTGACCGTCTGCACGATGATCTGCTCGAGCGGGGGGACGCCGTTGGCGGCCTGGTCAGAGTTGCCGAGGGCGTCGAGGGCCTTGACGGTGGTGTCGAGGCCGTCGGTCACCTGACCGAACAGCGAGTAGTTGGCCGACAGGGCGGCGCCGTTGGCACCGGTGATGACGAAGAACTGGCTGCCGTTGGTGCCGGCGCCGGAGTTGGCCATGGCGACCGAGCCGACCTTGTACGAACCGGTGGCGGGCAACTCGTCGGCGAACTCGTAGCCGGGGCCGCCCTTGCCGGTGCCGGTCGGGTCGCCACACTGCACTGCGAATGCGGGGATCGCCCGATGGCAGATCGTGTTGTCGAAGTAGTGGTACCGAGCGAGCACGACGAAGTTGTTGACGGTGTTCGGCGCCGCGCCGGCGTTCAACTCGATCGTGTAGGCGCCCTTGTTGGTCGTGACCTCGGCCGTGTACGTCTTGGTCGCATCGATGCAACTCGGTGGCGCCTTGGCGAAGGTGATGGTTCGCGGCGAACTGCCGTCGGCGGCCGGACACGGGGTATCGCCGGTGAGGGTGGCGCCGGCGATCGTGCTGGGCAGCGGCGTGAGCGTGGTCGTGGGAGCATTCGGGTCGGTCGTGGTGGCAGCCGTCGAGGCGCTGTCACCACCGCCCACGAGCTTGATGACGCCGATCAGCGCCAACGCCGCGAGCGGGATCAGCAGCACGTACATCCCGGTGCGCTTGCGCTTCACGGTTCGTGCCTCGCGAGCGAGTTCCTCCAAGCGCTGCTGGCGATTGGCTTTCTGACGTTCACGCTTAGGGGTTCCCACGAACACGTGAGGCTATCGGCGAGCCGGCCAACAACGCTCGCAGCTCAAGTCCTCTCGGCATCGTGCCGATTCCTGGTGTGAACGGGCGAACAGGCCCTACGACGACACCAGGAACGACGAGAAGGCAGGAATGAACCGACGGGCGCACAGCATTGGACGCGGGCTGACATGCCTCGGCCTGCTGTCGACCACGGCATACCTCGGCTGGCGTGTCGCGACCCTGCCCAGCCATCCGCCCGTGTGGCTGGTCGCGCTGGCGCTCGGTGTCGAGTTGGCCGGCTTCGTGGGCTCTGGCGTGCTGATGTGGGCGTTGTGGCACGGTCCCGGCGCGTCCGTCGAGCAGGCCTCACTGTCGTTCGACGAGCACCTCGGTCTCGACCCGAGTCGTGTCGACGTCGTCGTGCGCGTCGACCAGCAACCGATCCATCACATCCGTGGGACGTTGCTGTCACTGCAATCCATGGCGACCGGCCAGCAGGTCGTGGTCGACCTCGGCGCCCGGCCGGAGGTGGCCGCTCTCGCGGCGGAGTTCGGTGCTGTCTACGCGGCAACCGATCTCGAGGACCACAACGGCTTGAAGACCTGCAACGCAGCCTCGTCGTCGCCGATCTTCTTCCTGCTCGACGCCGGTGACATCCCGAGTGTGCGCGCAGTCCACGCTCTCCTTCCGCTGATGCGCGACGACAGCGTCGCGGTCGCGATCGGTCAGTCGCAGATGGCCGACGACGATTCCGCGGAGCACGGGCCGAACGGCATGCACGAAATGACGTTCGAGCGCGAGACCCTCAACCCGGCGCTCGGCGCACGTGGGTCGTCGTTGCTGGTCGACTCGGGCGCGCTGATCCGCCGTGCCGCTATCGACAGCGTCGAGGTCAACGACGAGGAGCCGATCGAGGCCCAGGCCGATTGGTCGATGGCGCTGATGAACGAGGGCTGGAAGGTCGTGGCTGCGACCGGCTCGCCGGTGCTCGTCCGCCAGGTGGTGCAGTCGCAGGACGAGGTGTACGAGCGTCGCGTGCAGCAGGCTCGTGCGCTGCGAACCATGGTGTTCGGGCCCGACGGGATCCTCCGAATGAACTCGTTGCGTCTCGGCCAACGTCTGGCGATCACTGCAGCTGCCGTCCGACCGTTGTCGGGCCTGCGTCGCGTGGGATTCATCGCCGTGATCGTTGCGTCGTTGTTGACCGGCACCCTGCCGCTGCGCCCCAACCTTGCCGTGCTTGCCGCCGCGTGGGCACCGGGCTGGATCCTCACGTCGTTGGGCCTCGGCTTGATGAGCGGCTGGACCATGCGCCCCGGCGACCGCACTCGCTGGTCGCTGCGCAACCTCGGTGCGTCGTGCCAGGGGCTGCGGCACCCGATCGGGTTCGATCAGCGTCGGGCACCGATCATGACCCCACACGCGCTGCAGCACGGCGGCGCGTTGGTGGCGTCGGTCGTCGTGCTGAGCTCGGTGATGATGCTGCGCGGCCTGAGCGAGCGGTGGACGCATGCACTCGGCGCCATGCCATACCAATGGCTCGTCGGGCTGATGATCGTCGCGCTGTGGTCACTGGCGATGTCGCTCGACGTGTTGCGCATGTTCGGCAAGCGCAACCAGTTGCGACGTGCCGCTCGAGTCGTCGCCTCGATCCCGGCCGAGGTCAACGGCAACCCCGTGGCCGTGTTCGACGTGACCGCCCTCGGTGCCGGCTTCGAGACGAACCAGGAACTGGAGCCGCGCCAGAAGTTGCTGCTCGACGCGACGATCACGACCTCCCGGGGTTGCGAAGACGTGAGCTTGCCCATCGTGGTGCGCAACGTTCGCAAGGTGAGCTCGCTCGCCGATCAACCCGGATTCGAGCGGTGGCGGGTCGGCATCGAGTTCGGCGACGCGCCTTCGCAGGCGATCAACCCACTGGTCGAGTACTGCATGATCGAACCGGCTCGCCAACGGCTCGGCCGCCTTGCGCCATGGTCGGTCGATGACGACGGTGTCTCCATCGAGGCCGTCACCCAGCCCGTGCTGGATGGACGTCGCGTCGCCCTTCGGTTGATCTCTTTGGTGGCGGTCGGTGGTGCCATCGCCAGCGCTCAGCCCCGTGAGGGCACGGTCGTCACCACAGTCGTGTCGGCGATCTCGGTGCTGATCGCCGCGGGCGTGCTGGCCGGGTCGGCGCGACCTCGCCGTGCGCCGTGGACAGCCGATCAATCGACGTCACCATCTCCCGACTTGGCGATCAGGTAACCAATTGCACGTTCAGCCTTCGGATAGCGGTAGACGAGCTGCCAGAACTCGTCGTTGTGGCCGAGCACGTCGAGGTGTGCCAGTTCGTGGACGATCACGTAGTCGATGACCCAGTCGGGGAAGGTGGCCAAGCGAGTCGAGATGCGGATTGTGCCCTGGGATGGGGTGCATGATCCCCATCTCGAGCGCATGTCGTCTGCCCAGCGGATGGTGGTCGGGGCGCGCAAGTCGTGCCGCCGCGCCAACGTCGCGGCGCGCTCGTCGAGCCGCAGCCGGTCGGCAGACATCTTGCGCTGGAACCGCCCGCTCATCTCGCGAACCCAATGGGCCTCGTCGGCCTTGCTCATCCACGACGGCACGGCAATGCGCAGCACGCCGCCCACGAGGTGGGCGCCGACGGTCTTGCGTCTTCTGGTCGAGCGGGTCACCTCGACGACGAACGGCTGCACGACCGGCATCACGAGCGGGTCGTCGTCGGGTCCGAACCCGGGGAGGTGCGCAGCGTCGCTCACGGCCAGGGACGGTATCGCCCGGTACGCTGGCGGCAATGGCCACACTGCGCATGTTCGCGTCGGCTCGAGAAGCTGCCGGTACCGGCCGGGCGGAATTCGCCGGGGCGACGGTCGGCGACGTGCTGGCTGCCGCGACCGCGTCGTTCGGCG
>JANMNE010000045.1:0-16606 GCA_031373785.1 Ilumatobacteraceae bacterium | reverse complement strand
CCTGGTACTAGCAACACCCCACACCAGGGCGAATCCTGGCGATCGACACGTGCCCCCACCGGTACTCTGCGGCAATGCCCACCTTCGGACCTGGGATGCGCAGCGAGTGGCTGCTCGATCCCGATGTGACCTACCTGAACCACGGCACCGTCGGGGCGACCCCTCGCCGGGTGCTGGGACATCAGCGGGCGATCACCGACGAGATCGAGCGTCAACCAGCGAAGTTCATGCTCCGCGAGCTGGCCGACTCGCACGCCGACTTCGCGTTTCCGTCGCGCATCCGCGTGGCTGCTGCGGCAGTCGCCGACTTCGTCGGGGTCGCGGGCGAGGACCTGATGTTCGTCGACAACATCACCACCGGCGCCAACGCAATCCTGCGATCGTTCCCGTTCGCCGCAGGTGACGAGGTCGCCGTGACCAGCCTCGGCTATGGCGGCGTCGTGAACGCGGCGACGTACGTGATTCGCACGATCAACGGCACGTTGCGCACGATCGAACTGCCGCAGCCGGGCGCCGAGCCAGGCGACTACGTCGCGGCGATCGCCGCCGGCCTCGGCGAGCGCACCCGCCTGCTGATCGTCGATCACCTCACGCCCGCCACGGCGCTGGTGTTGCCGCTGGCCGAGATCGCCGCGCTCTGTCACGAGCGCGGCGTGTTGGTGCTGGCCGACGGCGCCCACGTGCCGGGCAACATCGCCGTCGACATCGACTCGCTCGGCGTCGATTGGTATGTGGCCAACCTGCACAAGTGGGCATGGGCGCCGCGCAGCGCCGGCGTGCTGTGGGCTGCCAAGCAACACCACGAGTACCTGCACCCCACCGTGATCTCGTGGGGCCTCGATCACGGGCTCGCCGCCGAGTTCGACTTGCTCGGCACCCGCGACCCGTCGCACTTCCTGACTGCACCATTCTCCATCGAGCTGATGAACGAGTTCGGCGGCAACGACGGTGTTGCCGCCATCTATCGCTACAACCACGAGCTGGCCTGGTGGGCCGGCCAGTACCTTGCAGATCGTTGGGGCACGCGCTTCACCACGCCCGAGGCGATGATCGGCTCGATGGTCAACGTGCGCCTGCCCGCCGCGTTGGGATCGACCCGCGACGACGCCGAACGGACGCGGGCTGCCCTGGAGGCCGAAGGGATCGAGGTGCCGGTCTACGCCGGCGCCGACGGGCTGACGTTGCGGGTCTGCGCCCAGATCTACTGCGACCGCGGCGACATCGAACACCTCGGTGACGCCGTCGTGAAACTGCCCACATAGCCCTCGCGACGCGGCCATACTTCGCACATCGACATCGCCCGCAAGGTCGCAGTTCTGGCCACGATCGTCATCGCCGCGGTGTCGTGCGGCGGGTCATCGACGACGACGTTGTCCGAGACCAGCGTCACCAAGGCCACCGACACGACCGCGGGCACGACGTCAACCACCGTTCCATCCACAGAGACGCCGGCCACCACCAGCGCGCCACAGTCGACGACGATCGCCCCCAAACCCGAGCAGCCAACTCCGTTCTGGGACATTCCCGACGGCATCGAGGTCGCCGTCACCGGCAGCGACGGACTCCATCTGTTGACGGGCAACGCCGACACGATCATCAATCCTGGCGTGTTCGAAGACATCGCCGCCGACCCGACCGGTGACGGGTGGTTCGTCGAGGAGCCGGCAGCGATCCACCACATCGCCGACGACGGCACCGACAAGGTGGTCGTGACGGCCAAGGAAGGCACCTCGTTGCAACTGCACGACGTCGGCATGGTCGACGATCACGTGACGATCTTCTACAACATCAATCGCCCGCACGACGGTGTCACCGACGACGGCAACGACGCCATCACCGCGACCGATCTCGTCACCGGCGCGACCGACAAGATCAACGAGGCCGGAGGATGGGAGTCGACCGTCAACTTCAACTTCGGCGGCGGCAACCTGGTTGGGGTGTTGAGCTCGGAGGGCACGACGAGCCCGTTGAGCTTCGCCCTGAATGGAAACCTGGACCCCGTCGACCTGCAACAGGTCGGCCTCGACCCGAACTACGACTTCCCAAGAGGACCGCGGGCGATGACGGTCTCGCCCGATGGCGCACGGCTCAGTTGGGTCACCTGGAACCTGACCGAAGACGAAGGCAACCTCCTCAGCTACCAGTTGACGATCATCGGCACGGATGGATCGGGACGTCGCGAGCTCACCCTGCCGGCCGGCCCGACCCGCGCCGACAGCCTGGATGATCATGGTGCGTACTTCGTCGCCGGCTCGAGGGAGGTCGGAGACAGCGCTGCGACGCCAGCGACGTTGATCGACACCGAGACCGGAGGCATGTTGGTAATGCCCATCGCCGGGTCCGCCGCGGCGAGCGGCCAGTGGAGCCAGTCGCCGCAATGGCCCATCCCGAGCCCGGTGACCGAGGACGTGACCGAGCAGGTTCATGCCCTGGAGCCACAGTGGGCCGACGGGCGCGACAACTTCGACTACGCGAAGGCGTTGGCCGATCTGCTGGTGGCCAACGACGCCGACAGCACCGACGAGTGCACGTCAACCGCGCGCGCCTTCCCGAACACCAGCTCGGGCGACGGCCCGTTCTTCATCGAGTTGCGGCAATTCTGCGACGACTCCGTGGCCGGCGCGTGGTACGAGGTGGGCATCGTCGGCCCGCAACCCGACGGCTCGCTGACCGGCGGCGCGGCGCGTCGCACCCTGTGCACGCGCGGCGTCAGCCCGGATGGGCTGTGCGTGTAGCTCAGTGGAGTGCTTGGCGCCCACCTGGGTGGCCTGAACCACTCGACAGGGGTTCAGCGCCAGTCGATCACTGTGTCGGGGTCGGGACGAACAGCGGGCTTGAACGACGTTCCCTTCGTGAAGGCGAGGGGCGTGAGGCACACCTGTTGCATCGTGTCGAAGGCGATGTCGGCGATGTCGGCGACGGCTTGCTCCATCATCAGGTGGATCGTGGTCCACGCCGTGCCGAGGCCACGAGCCCGGGCGGCGAGCATGAAGCTCCACATCGCCGGCAGGATGTTGCCGAGCGCCGAGGCCGATTGCGCAGCGGCCACGCCGTCGAGGCGGCGCGACGTCGTGCACCCGATCACCAGCACCGGGCACTCTCCCATGTGCTGCGACAGGTACGTGGCGGAATCGACGACGCGATCCTGCTGGGCCTGCAACTCGGCAACGTCGCGCGTGATGCGTCCGGCGAACCCGGGCAATGTCTCGTAGATTGCCCAGCACTGCGCGTACACATCGCCGATCGCGGCGATCTTCGCCGGGTCGCGCACGACCACGAAGCGCATCGCGATCTCGTTGCCACCCGACGGCGCCTGCAACGCCATGGCCACGCACTCGCGCACGAGGTCGTCGGGTACCGGCTTGGTGAGATCGAGTCGCTTGCGCACTGCTCGAGTCGTCGACAGCAACTCGTCCGGACCAAGTTCGAGCAGGCTCATTTGTGCACTCCTTCGCGTACGACCGGCCGAGCGTACCGAGCGACGACGTCTCGTAGGGTGTCGGATGTGGCTGCCGACCACGTGAGATCGCTCGGCGAGCGGGGTCCGACACGCGATGTGCTTGCCAATGTGCTGAGCCGAGCATCCCAAAGTCAAGGCGACGCGACGGTCGCCCGACTGCTCGAGACAACCGCAGGGTCACCGAATCCGGGCAAACCGAGCGATGTGGTCGCGCTCCGGCTGTGGCTCAACGCGTGGAACTGCCGTATCCCCTACCCACGCGATGATGCGGACCTGCTCGTGCCCGCGCTCGGCACGTGGTGGAAGCAGCACCGGCGTCGACTCACCGTGCCCACACGTCGGCCGTCCGCAATCGACGTTGGTCAGGATCTACGACGAGTGGTGCTACGAGGCGTTCACCCGCGGCGCTCGATGAACGGGGCGACGATTCGTACAGTGTCGGCATGGACCTCGAGGATCTGCGTCTGCTCGTGTACGACAACTTCCGCCGGATCGGGCGAGTGCCGTCGAACGACGAGATGGCGAGCACGTTGGGAACCACCGCGCACGAGGTGACCGCGGGCATCCAACAACTCGCGACGCAACGACATGTCGCCCTCGACGCCGGCGGCGCGATCGTGATGGCACATCCGTTCGCGGCGATCAACCTCGGGTTCTCGGTGATGGGACGCACCACGTTGTGGTGGGGCGGTTGTTGCTGGGATTCGTTCGCGCTCCCCCATCTGCTGACCGACGAGCCAGATGTGTTGGTCGCCACGCAGTGCCCCGGTTGCGGGCTCCCGAACGCGTGGGTCGTCAACCGACACGAGCCACCGGTCAGCGATTGGGTCGCCCACTTCCTCGTTCCGGCCGCGCACGTGTGGGACGACGTGGTGCACACGTGCGGCAACCAACGTCTCTTCTGCAGCGAGCAGTGTGTGGATGAGTGGTTGGCGCGCACCGGCAACACGCGTGGCTACGTGATGAACGTCGAGACGTTGTGGAACTTCGCCAGCCGGTGGTACGAGGGACGGTTGGAGCGCGGCTACGTGCGCCGAGAGCCGAGCGAGGCGAAGGACTACTTCCGCAGCGTGGGCCTGGTCGATCCGTTCTGGGGCACGTGAGCGAGTGCGGGAGATCAGCTCGGAAGGAAGCCGCTGACGTCGACGACCAGTTGAGTGGGACTGCTGTTGAAGAGGCAGACCGTGCCGTCGCTTCCGACCTGGACGATCGCTGCGATCGCGACCGTCGTGCCGACGTCGTAGTTGAGGTTCGAGGCAAGTGGGGTGCTGGTGCCGCACGGATAGACGGTGACGAAACCAGGTGCCGTTGGCTCAGTGACGGTCACGTTGAGCATGACGGTCGCGGCATCGCTCGGCACGCCACCCCTCCCGGCGACCGGCAACTCGGTCACCGTGCCGGCCGCCAGAAGACCGCCGCCGAGGAACCGGCCGTCGATCGTTGATTCCTGGGGTCGCGTCTCGAGGAGGCGGGCCGGGTCGAGCGCCTGGTAGGCGGTGACTCCGGGGAAGTATCCGTTGACATCGACGACCAGGTGGGTGTCTCGACTGCTGTAGATGCACACCGTGCCGCCGCCGACCTTCGTGACGACCAGGTTGGCGACGGTAGAGCCGGCGAGGTAGTTGAGGTTGGAAGCGGTCGGCATGTCGCTGCCACACGGATACACGGTGATGAAGCCCGGACCCTGTGCCTCGGTGACCGTGACGTTGAGGACGACCGACGACGCATCGGTCGGCACCGTCACCCTGTTGGTGATCTGCAACGTGGTCACGGTGGCTCGGGTGCGGATGCCTTCACCCTGCTGCAGCCCGTCGATCGTCGAGTATCCGGGTCGCGTGTCGAGCACGCGTGCCGGGTTGATCGACTGGAAGCTCGACGTGTGTGAGAAGTATCCGCTGACGTCGACGATGAGTTGCGTGTCGTGCGATACGAACAGGCACACCTTTCCGCCGGCACCGATCTTGGCGATCACGGCGTTCGCCACCACGGCACCGGCGGTGAAGTTGAGGTTCGATGCGAGGGGTCGGTCCTCGCCGCACGGGAAGACGGTGACGAAGCCGGCGCGGAGCGGTTCAGCGACTGTGACGTTGAGGGCAACCGCCGCTGCGTCGAGGGCCACCCCGCCCCGGCCGGCGACGGCGAGCTCCAACGTCGATCCCTGCTCACGCAGGCCCCCTCCAGCGAACAATCCGTCGACCGTTGCGTAGCCCGGGCGTGTGTCCGCCAGGCGCGCCGGCTTCACCGACACCAGCGACGTGTAGTCGGCTTCGACCATGAGGGTGAACGCTTGCGTCGCCACTCCGGCCGAGTTGGTCGCCGTGAACGTGATCGGGAACGAGTGCTCGGCGGCGGTGATCGATGCCTTGCCGGACAACGTGGCGGTGCCATCGCCGAGGTCCGTGAACGTGATGCCACTCGGCAGCGTCCCGGTCCGGGTGATCGCCGGCGTGGGTGAGCCGACGGTCGTGATGGTGAAGGTGAACGGGATTCCCGACACGGCTGTCGCCGACGCACTGCTCGTGATCCCCGGGGACCGCGTCACCGTCAGGCTGAACGCCTGCGTGGCGGCGCCCACGTTGTTGGTCGCCGTCAACGTGATCGGGTACGAATGGCCGGCGGCTGCGGTCGGTGCGGTTCCCGACAGCGTGGCGGTGCCGTTGCCGAGATTGGTGAAGGTGATGCCGGCCGGGAGGGCTCCGGTCTGGGCGATCGTCGGTGTCGGTGAACCGGCGGTCGTGATGGTGAAGGTGAAGGGCTTGCCCAAGACGGCCGTTGCAGATGGGCTACTGGTGATCTGCGGGATCCGCGTCACCGTCAGGCTGAATGGTTGCGTGGCGACCCCGCCGACGTTGGTGGCGGTGAACGTGATCGGGAAGACCTTCGGCGCGGCCGAGGTCGTGCCCGCCAACGTGGCCGTGCCGTTGCCCAGATTGGTGAAGGTGATGCCGGAAGGTAGCGCCCCGGTCCTGGTGATCGTTGCCGCCGGGTAGCCGGTGCTGGTCACCGTGAACGTGAACGGGACACCGATCACGGCCGTCGCCGCGGCGGCGCTGGTGATCTGTGGAGGTTGGGCCACGAGGAGCACCACTTGATCGGTCTGGTAGTACCCCGCGCTGATCGTCGTGACGGTCAACGGGTATGAGGCTCCCGTTCCGGCGGCCGGCGTCCCGGTGATGTTCCAGCCGCCGAGGATCGGAGTAATTGTCAGACCCGCTGGGAGCGTGCCGGTGACCGACACGGTCGGTGTCGGGATGCCCGCCGCCGAGATGCTCATCGAGCCGCTCTGGCCGACCACGAACGTCGAGCCGGTCACGGCGAGCTGCGGATTGTGAAGCGTTCCCGTCACGGATCCTGGTGCGAGCCAGGCGGAGACCTCACCGCCATAGGGTGCGAGCACGTTGCCGACGATGGTGGTGCCGGCGGGCGCGGTGAACGGCACGACGTGGCCGGTCGGGTTGGCGATGCTGACCTGACCTTCCTGGACGTACCCCGTCACGGAATCGGCGTCAGTCGCCCACGACTGCTGGCGAACGAGCTGGGTGGCGGCCTGAGTGAGCGTGAGGTTGAGCACCGGCGTCTGTGCCGTGAACGCTGCCCGATACGTGCCGAGGATCGAGTCGAGCAGGTCGTAGGCCAACCGGTCGCCGGTCAGGTTGGCAGTATGGGCGTAGAACGGGCGAGGGTCGTTGCTGAGGATGAAGCCCATGTCGAACGCCGCATCGCTCGGGACGATGTACGACCTGAACCCGGTGGTGACATCGATCGGGGCGATGCACGTGGCGGTGGCCGTGCAGTTCCCGCTCCCCCCGTCGGCGGCGCTGGTGTAGAACCAGTTGTACTCGTCGGCCGCTTGGGCACGGGTCGAGGTGTTGTAGTACAGCGCGGTCGGATGCCGCGGGATGGTGGTTGCCGAACCAACTGCCCGAGCGCTCGTCTCCCGCGAGGCGTCGGAGCCGATGAACGTGATCCCGGCCTGAGACAACGCCAGTGCGAAGTTTTCGTTGTCGATCGGCTGTTGCGGCAGTTGGACCAACCCCGAGTGCTCGCCGCTCAGATACTCGGCGACATCGAACGGCAAACCGAGGCTCTGGCCAAGGGTGATGTTGTTCTGGATCTCGTTGTAGATCGTCTGCTGCGACGTCCACACGATGTTCCCGTTCACCGTCGTGCACGTCCACGGCACCACCGAGAGGTCCTGCACGCATCCCTGGTAGACGTGCTCGAAGCCGTGGTTCAGCCACCGGAACGCCGACTTGTTGGCGACCAGCGACTGGGTCAGCGGGTCGGCAACGGGATCGGCGTAGAAGCCGTTGAACGCCAGTGTCAGCTGGTATCCGTTGGCCTGCATCCAGTTCGCCGCATAGGTCACGTCATCGGGAGTCATCCGCACCCCCGGCGGTTCCGTATTGAGCAGGCAGTCCTCTCCAGGGGTGCAGTTCAGCGCCGGGTCCCAGCTCGCATCCGATGAGAACGCGTCGTCGACGTCGAGGGTGAAGTTGTTGCGGTTGTACCCGAAGTGCACGCCACGCGTCGCCCAGGTGATGATCCCGTGGGCAACCAGCTTGAACTGCGACTGGAAGAAGCTGAAGGCCGAGGTGATGACCAGTTGCTCGACTCCGGCGTTCGAATAGACGCCGATCAGCGACCCGGACCTGTTGACCGACAACGGTGCCGAGAGCAACGTCGAGAAGGTCGCTCCGGCGGGCAACGATGCGCCTGCGAGCGGCTCGGCAACGTAGCTCCAGCTGCCGATACCGTACGGCACGGGACCGTTCAAGTATCCGAATCCACCAGCCACGCCGGCCGCCGTCACCGTGGCAGTTGTTCCGGCGATGTCACCGGACACCTCTGGGAAGTTGAGGCCGATCGCCGGATTGGCCCAGTTGTAGGCGTCGACTTCGCGGATGCCGAACGTGGCCTCGTAGGCCCGCAGCGTCGTGATCTCGTCCGGAGACAGACCGTTGAGCTGATAGCTCGGCACCACCACAGCCTGGAAGAACGCCGTGTTGCCCGAGGCGAGGAAGCCGGACGTGATGTCGGCCGTGGCGATGTCTGCCGAGGTGAAGGGCACGCCCTCGGCCTGCATCTCCGACTTGATGGCGCCGACCATGGCTTGGCCGTCATCGAGAACGAGCACTCGCAAGTCGATTCGATGGGGAACCGTCACGGCAAGTGCCGGCGACGCAGTCGAGATTGCCACGCCGCCGGCGAGCACCAGCGTGGTGAGGAACGAAGCGAATCTGCTCGGGCGATCTGGGCCGCTCACAGCGATCGACCTTCTTTCGGCATGTGGTCGCGGGAACGCGGCCAGCAATTCGATGGTAAGAGTCGACCTGGTTGCCCACTACCCCGAATCTGCCCCAAGGCCAATACTTGGGGTCGGCACGCCAGGTCCTCGGGGTACGTGGCCCGACACCCCGGGGTCGGGCGGCACGAACCCCCACGCGAATTGGGTCATATGGGCTATTCCTCCCGAAGCCGCGTCCCGGTAGCGTCACACCGCTGAGGACGGAGGGAGTCCAATGAGTTCGATGCGCATCCATGGCCGCGTGGTCATGCTCGCCGGTCTGCTGTCGATGGTCGCTGTGGCGTGCGGAGGCTCCGACGCGTCGAGCTCGCCATCGACGATCGGCCTCTCGTCGACGACTCCGACAACGATCGCCGCGGCCACGACGCTCGCACCAACGTCGACGGCTGTACCGACGCCGTCGACCACGCTGCCCCCGCCGACCAAGAGCATCCTCGAGCTCGCCCAGGGCGAGCCGACGTTGACGACCGTGCTGCACCTGCTCGACGTGGCCGGCATGACCACGTTGTTGCAAGGTGACGGGCCGTTCACGCTGATCGCGCCAACCGACGATGCCTTCGCCAAGATGGACCCCGACACGCTCGACCGGATCACCAACAGCCCGGAGTCCCTGACCGCCCTGCTGAATTACCACCTGATCAATGCGCGGGTGACCACGCAAGACGTCACCGCCGGATTCGTGACCTCCGTCGAAGGCTCCACGATCGCGTTGCAGGCGACCGCCAAGTTGCCGACGATCAATGGCCTGAGCGTGACCAAGGCCGGCCGAGCAACCAACGGCACGATCCTGGTGATCGAGTCGGTGCTGATCCCGGTCGACTTCAAAATGCCGTGACGCACTGCCCAGCCCCAGCCGGGGGTCGAGCAATGCGTCACGAACACATCAGAAGGTAGCGCGGGTACTGAACCAACCGTTCAGATCCACGACGATGTCGGCCGGCACCATGCTGTAGAAGCACACGGTCCCAGTTGCCGACACCGGCACCAGCACGGCGTTGGAAACCGTCTGGCCGGCCGCGAAGTTGACGCTGGCAACCAGGTTGAGTGCGCCGCACGGGTACACCGTGACGAAGCCGGCAGCGTCGGGGTTGGCGACCGCGACGTTCAGCGACACTGCGCTGACACCGGTGGCCGGCACCCGGCCGGCGAGGTCGGTCATCTTCACTTCGAGGGTGACCGCTCCGCCGATCTTGGCCTTGGTAACGGTGCGAACCGCGTCGGGGCTCTCACCGGCACGTGTGTCGAACACCCGGGTCGGGGTGACACCCGTGAAATCGGACGTGGCCGAGAACCAGCCGTTGATGTCGACGACCAGGTCCGCCGTGGCCGAACTGAAGAAGCAGACGTTGCCATCTGCCGACACCGTGGCGATGACCGCGTTCGACACCGTTTGGCCGGCAGCGAAGTTCACACTGGAGACCAGGTCACGGGTCCCGCACGGATACACCGTGATGAACCCTCCAGCGACCGAGTTGGTCGCGCCGACGTTCAGCGACACTGCACCGACACCGGCAGGAACGCCGGCCACGCCGGTGACGTGAACCTGCACCGAGGTGCCGCCGCTGATCGGCGTCTTCTGTACCGTCAGCAACGCATCCGGGCTGTTACCGGGCCGAGTGTCGAAGATGCGCTGCTGCGAGATGCCGGTGAAGCCGCGGCCGCTCGTCATCCAACCGTTGACGTCGACCACGAGGTCGGCCGGCACGTTGCTGAAGAAGCACACCGTGCCCGTTGCCGAGACCGGTGCGATCACGGCATTCGAGACCGTCTGGCCGGCGAGGTAGTTGACGCTGGCGACGAGGTCACGAACACCGCATGGGTAGACCGTGACGAAGCCGGCACCCGCGGGGTTGGTGACGGTGACGTTCAGCGACACGGCGCCGACGCCGAGCGCCGGGACGAAACCGGCGAGGTCGGTCATCTTGACCTCGAGCACGTTGGCGCCGCCGACTTGCGTCTTGGCGACCGTGCGCAATGCGTTGGGGCTCTGCCCGGCGCGGGTGTCGAACACTCGCTGCGGGTCGATCGGGTTGAAGTCGGGGCCTCCGGGAGGAGCTTCCGACGCCACGGCGAACGGAGTGACCGGCGCGCTCGGGGCGGAGGACGCTCCACTGCCCTGGACGTTGGTCGCCTGCACGGTGAACGTGTAGGCCGTGCCGTTGGTGAGCCCGGTCACGGTGCAGGTACGTGCGCCGGCGGTAGTGCATGTCGCCCCACCAGGGCTTGCTGTCACCAGGTAGCCCGTGATCGCTGGACCGCTGTGGGCTGCGGGCGCCGTCCACGACACATCGGCGGATGAATCGCCGGCGGTCGCCGTCGCTGCGGTGGGGATGCCGCACGGCACCGTCGTGTTCGGCGACACGTAGAAGGGCACGGTCACGAAGAGGCCGACGATCTTCGACGCTTCCGGCCCCGTCGCGTTGTCGTAGGCGTTGCAGGTGGCGTCGGTGATCGGCGCGCCCACGTTGCGAAGATCGGCGGTCGTGCTGGCGAGGATCGTGTTGCCGTTGATCACGGCACTCGATGCCGAGGCATTGCCGCGGTCGAATCCTGGGTTGTTCTCGGCGTCGGCCGTGTTGTTCGACTGGATCTGGATGTCGACGTCGTTGTCGGAGACGATGTTGCCGGTGACGACGTGGCCGAGGCCTTCGACCACGATGCCGAAGCCGTCACCGGTCGAGCCGATGGGCTTGCGGTGGTAGCCGGAGACCATGTTGTCACTCACCACGACTCCACTCGGCTGATCGGCGTTGAATGCGCTACCCGCGCGGCGGAACACGGCGATGCCGGCGTAATCGCGGGCATCGGTGGCTGCCATCGTGCGAGTGACGATGTTGTTGCTGACCACCACGCTGCCGGGCCCGCTGGCCTGGCTGTTGCCGGTGGGCAGCTTGATCTCGATGCCAAAGCGACCGTTGTCGGTCACCGTGTTGCCGTCGATCACGTTGGCGCCCGGTCCCTTGGCACCGAGCACGCCGATGCCGGAGTCGCCGTTGCCGACGACCTCGTTACCGGTGATCGTGATGCCGCTGGCGCTGCCGTCGTTGAGGTCGATGCCGACCAGAGCATTGCGGTCGAACGTTCCGCCGGTGATCGAGATGTTCGTCTTGGTGCCGTCGGTGAAGTACACGCCGCGCCCAGCCGAACCGGGCAGGCCGTTGTCGGACGAGCTCACTCTCGTCAGGCTGACGTCGTCGAGGGCGGCGCCCGGCAGGAACATGCCGTGCAGGTCATTGCTGACCGACTCCATGTCTGCGAACGTCAGGTTCTGTTGGGTTCCGCCGCCGGGCACCAGTGCCACGCCGCTGTCGAAGTCCCGCACGGTGAGGTCGGAGACGCTGACGTCGCTGACGCTGGAGGCGATGCCGATTCCGTTGCCGGTGTCATTGCCCTGCACGATGGTGGCGCCTGCGCCGTCGCCCCGCAAGGTGACGGGCCGGGTGATGGAGACGGCCTCGTTGTAGGTGCCCGCATGAGCCAGCACGGTGTCGCCGGCGAGGGCGTTGTCGAGGGTGGCTTGGATCGTTGCGCCGATGCGACGCACGTTGGTGATCACGCCGTAGGAGTACGGGCGCACGTCGAATGGAGCGGTGCTCACCAAGGCGATGGTGGCCTTGTCGAACGTATTGTCGTTCCAGTACGAAGCCCAGTCGAACTCCGCCTCGGTGTACACGCCGCGTGCCCGGATGTACTGGGTGCTGTTGGAGAAGCTGTTGCCGTTGATCAGTGCGCCACCGACCGGGTTCACGAACCATGCCACGCCACCGGAACCGCTGAAGCTGATCGCGTTGAAGCCGTAGTTGCCCATGTCGAACATGTTGTCCATGATCTCGCGCCCAACGACCGGGCCGGTGCTGCCGGCGCCACTGGCGATGTCGACACTGGTGCCGTCGAGGAAGGCGTTCTGGAGGATGTGGTAGCTCTTCACGACGTCGCCCTTCGCGGAGAAGTCGTCGATGTAGATCGCGCCGCCGCCGTTCGGGATCGCGGTCGCTGCGTAGCGGAGCATGAAGTTGTCGGCGACGACCTCGATGGTCTTGTTGTCGCCAGAGAGGTTCGGGCCGATCTTCACACCTTGGATGGTGGTGTTAGCAGCCTCGACGAAGATGCCGTCGGTGCCGAAGCTGTTGGTGGCGTCGGTCGTGATGGTTGCCTGCGTCGCGCTGGCATTGTCGATCTCCACGTCTTGCGCAGTCACGCCGATCAGGCTGATGCCCGGCTTGGCAGAACCGAAGAACAGACCGAACTGGTAGGTGCCGCCGATGGTCGTCGGGACGCTGTTCGGTGCAACCTCGGGGTAGTTGCCGGGCAGGACTCGAACCTGGCCGTCGATGTCGACGGCGTTGATCGCTGCCTGGATCGTCTTCTTGGCGGTCGTTACTGTGTCGCCGCCGAATGCGTCGTTGCCGGCGTTGGCGTCGACGTAGCAGACCGCCTCGCAGTTCACCACTGTCGGTGACGTCACTGCGGCCGAAACGACCGGGGGGAGGGTGATGGTCGAGGCCGTTGCCATCGCGATGACCGCGAGGCAGGCCTTTCCGACCGTGGCCAGGCGCGCTGATATACCACTTGCAAACATTACGAATCCGCCGTTTCTACGTGTACAACCACCACGTGTAGAACGTTCGGTGTAGCGGCTGGAATCGCCAATACCTTGCCAGATTCCATGAATCGGTCTGTTTGTTCCGGATTCGACAAGAAACTGGAATTTGGTCTACGGAAAGTGGTTACCGCCCCACACCGGCCAGGTTCGTATGGTTTCCGTCTCGGTCTTTTCAGCTGGTCGTCGAAGCGGCCGAGCCGAGCCGAGTCAAGGCGAACCGCGCAGCCCCAGAACGGTACGTAGCGTTCCGGGGCTGCCCAGTTTCGCGGAAACGCCAGTCACCAAAAGAAATGCTCTACGTCACGGCGGGGAACGAGACGAAGTGCTCCGGCGCGAGCACCGTGTCTGCGTGGTGCCAGCGATACGCGACCAGCGGGCCGACTGTCGCCGCGCTGTAGTCGATGCACGCGGCCATCGAGGTGACGTCGGGGCATGGACCCGTGCGCCAGTAGTGCCCGAAGATCACCGGGACGTTGTCGGTGTACGGAGCGTTCACACCATCGCCCAACGGCGTGTCGGGAAGTTCTGGGAACGGGCTGCCGTCGGGGCACGTCGCATCGGAAGGAATCTCAGCAGCGCGACGAAGCGTTGTGGCATCGGCATGCCACCACCGCAGGCGGGCCTTCGTGCGCACATGTCCGTCCTTGTCGCAATAGGCCACGCCCTCGGGCAGTTCGATCTCCGGGCCCTTGAGAACGATCTCGATCGCCTCGTATTCAGCAGAACCCTTGCGGCTCCCTTCGACCATCAGCGCGTAGGTGATCGACCCGTCGGCGCTCAGCCACGGTGTGAGAACGTCCATCGCCGCATGGTTCCAGCAGGCGTGGACGACCCGAAGTCCGTCGAGATCCAACCACAACGGCAGAGACCGGAACCAGGCGATGTAGTCGCGGTGCGCGGAAGAACCCTCGCCGACAGCAGACAGGAACGCCTCGTGCTGACGACGGTTGCGAACACCGACCATTCGAGAATGCGGACGCAGATACTCACCCGGAACCTCGGGATCGGGAGTCGCCCAGGCGATGGCGTTGAACTCGTGGTTGCCAAGAACCATCTGGGCGCTGCCTGCGTCGACCATGGCGCGTGCAAGATCAAGGGTTCGCTTCTGAGCCGGACCACGGTCGATGAGGTCGCCGACGAAGATGGCCTTGCGCTCCGAGTGGGCCCAGGTGCCTTTGCACTCGTCGTAGCCCATCTGCCGCAGCAGGCCTTCGAGCTTGTCGGCGTGCCCGTGGACATCGCCGATCACGTCGTATCCGGAGATCATCAGTTGCCGACCAGGTGGTGCCGGTGTCGGCCGGCGTACCACAGCCCGGTCGAACGAGATCGGCGGAAGGTGCCGAGCCAGCCGACGGGACGCACGACGACGTCGACATCCCACGATCGTCCGGCGTCGTCGCCCGGCAACGCAGCGGCGTCTTCGGACAGGGCGCGGTACCAACCGGTCATCGAGTCGACGGCGAAGGCGGCGGTGCGTCTGCCAGACGGATGCAATGTGAGCTGGCTGCGGCCGCGCACACGACGTTGCAATGGTCCGTCGATGTGAGCCGTGAGATGCAGCGGGTCGGACCCGCCTCCATACGGAGACGGTATTTGTGACTCGGCGATACGACTCTCGACACGTTCGAGCCAGTCTGAGTCGACCTCGACCGGGCTTTCTTCGGCAAACCCGATCGGCCGGTAGAGATAGCAACACGCACCCGTCGTCCACAACCACGCCGCGAACCAGTCGAGCTGCCCGTCGGCATCCCAGACCTCGCTGATGAGCGCCAGCCTCGGATCATCGACTGGCTTGCCGGCCTCGTACCACCATCGCAAGCCGCGACCTGGCTGTGACCAACCGAAGCCGTAGACGAGCAGGTGCAGCAGTGAGCTCCAATATGCCAGCGCCCCCGACCCGAGGTGGTCTCCCGGCGCGGGTGCCTGGAGCATGGGCCGAAGCGAGCGGGGTGAGGCCAGGACCTGACTCATCCACGGAATCGAGAAGCCCCACTCGACTTGCTCGCCGAACAGGTTCTGCACTTCGGTCGCCTCGAACTCGTCGAGCCATTCGGGGAGGGGAACGCGTTCGATGAGGAACGCGGAGTCAGCGCTCAATCGCGTAGCACCTCAAACCGATCACTCACTCTCACTGCGACACACATTCGACTTCATTGACTCAATTCTGAGGCATTCACCCTAGAGCGGTCACTGGCGATCCGGTCTGTGACCGCCACTGACCAGGGGCGTACCCCACAGCGGGGCGCCGACGGGTTCAAATATGACCTCGACCTCGTTGGCGTTGGTCACCTCGACTTCCATGCCGTCTGCGGTTCGCGAGATCACGATGTCGAGCGTGCCGTTGCCGATGGCGATTCCGTTGACCTCCAGGCGGGGAAGCCAATCCGGCAGCCACGGTGTGAGGAAGCATCGTTGGCGGGGCGCGTCGGGCACGAGGCCGAGGAAGATCTGGGCGACCAACACGGGGGCGGCCGCAGCCCAGGCTTGGGGCACGTTGGCGGTCGCGTACGGGACCGGCGGGCCCTCGGAGCGGTCGAACCCGCAGAACAGCTCCGGCAGGCGATCGTTCTCGAACGCGCGGGCAGCCTCAAGGATGCCGCGCAACAAGACGGCGGCTTGGTCACGCAACCCGTAGCGGAACATCCCCGCGGCGGCGAGCACCGTGTCGTGCGGCCATACCGAGCCGCGCTGATACGAGAGCGCGCTGTACGCGGGGTGCTCGGACGAGAGCGTGCGCAACCCCCAGCCACTGTTCATGTCGGGTCGGAGGAGGCGATCGGCGACTGCTGCGGCGTGCGCCGCAGAAGGCAGGCCGCACCACAGGAGGTGACCGGGGTTCGAGCTGATAGAACGCAACGGCTGCTTCGCTCCGTCGAGGGCGAGCGCGTAGAAGCCTTCTTCCTCGAGGAAGTAGCGCTGCTCGACGAGATCGGCCAGCGCGGCGGCTGCGTGTCGTTGCCGTTCGGCCTCGCCCGTGTCGCCCTCCGCTTCGACCAACTCAGCCATCGCCAAGCGGGCGGCGTCGAGATAGCCCTGCAGCTCGACCGTCGCCAGCGGGAGCGACCCGATGCGGCCGTCGACATGCACGATCGCATCGCCCGCGTCCTTCCAACCTTGGTCGTAGTAGCCGTCGCGGCTACGGGTGCGGTACTCCTGCAGTCCGTCGCCGTCGAGGTCGCCGTGATCATCGCACCAACGCAACGCGGCGCGCGCAGTGTCGAGGTGATCCGCAAGC
>JANMNE010000002.1:0-14409 GCA_031373785.1 Ilumatobacteraceae bacterium | reverse complement strand
ACGCGGAAGTGGAACGATCCGGTCGGATGGCGCACGCCGTTCAACCAGTCACCGACCGGCACGTGCACCCATTGCGGGCTGGTGGCAAGCAAGGTCAGCGCCTCCACGTTGGCCACCTGGCGCACCTCCTCGACGATTCCGTCAGGGTCCGCCACCACCACATCGCCGACCACGTCCGCTGTCTCCCAGGCCTCGACGCGCAGGCGCCACCCCTTCTGCGGAGCCTCGACCACGACCGAGTAGCTGAGGCCGGCCCAACCGGCGACGGTGAGGCCGGTCTCCTCGAAGACCTCGCGCGCCAACCCGTCGCGAATCGACTCACCGCGGTCGATGACGCCACCTGGCGGCGTCCACTCGACGGAACGATCGCGACGCCGGTTGCCGACCAGCACCAGCCCGTTGAGCTCGACGCCACCGACCCGAGGGATCAACGCACCTCCGACGACCCAGTTCCTCATGCCGCTCAGCCGCCCTGTGCCCGCCGCATTCGCCGTCCGTTGAAATCCGCGACCCAGAGCTTGATCACGATCACCAGCGCCTCGCGCACGATGCCACCCGACATCTTCGACACGCCTGCGGTGCGGTCGCGGAAGGTGATCGGGAACTCGACGACCTTGCCCCCGATTCGCACCAGTCGATACGTCATCTCGACCTGGAAGCCATACCCCTCGGCTGCGACCGTGTCGAACTCCATCCGCTCCAGGGCGTCGGTCCGGTAGGCGCGGAACCCCGCGGTGGCGTCGTTGATGGCCAGCCCGAGCACGCCCGCCGCGTAGCGGTTGCCCCACCGAGACAGCATGCGTCGGCGCCGCGGCCAGTTCTCGGTGAGGCCGCCAGGCACGTAGCGGCTGCCGATCGCCAGGTCGGCACCGAGCTCGGCGTTGGCGATCAGTGCCGGGAGCACAGCCGGGTCATGCGACAGATCGGCGTCCATCTGCACGCAGATCTCCGCACCGCGATCGATGGCGGCGCGCAGCCCGGCGCGATATGCGGCACCCAGCCCGGCCTTGCCCGACCGGCGGAGGACCTCGATCTGACCCAGAGTGCGGCCCAGCGACTCGGCGATGTCGGCGGTGCCGTCCGGACTGGCATCATCGACGATCAGGAGGTCGGCCTCCGGGGCGGCCACCCGGACCTCGTTGCACAGCCGTTCGATGTTTCCGGCTTCGTTGTACGTCGGGACGACCACGGTGACACGCACGACCGCTGAGCCTACGAGGTCGGCGCCGTGACGGGTCGGCCACGCCCCGGCGATGACCGGGCGCACCTGGCCAGACCGTACGATGGGCCCGTGGTAGACACCGACGTTCCACTCTCCGCGCTCCCGCCCCCGAAGGCTCGGGTCGCCGCCTTCCTGGCCATCCTGCTGGGCGGTCTGGCAGGCGGGCTGATCGGCTACACGCTGGTCAAGCTGCAGTGCCACGGAACCTGTGCAACGCAACGCGGGCTCGGTGCCCTGTTCGGCGCCATCGTCGCCGCACTCGGCATGAGCGTGGTTGCCGTGTTGGTGCTGCGTGCACTCGGCGAGTGGAAAGAGATCGAGCGTCGAAACAACGGTGGCGCTCCCCCGTGACCGACCTCTCACCCGAGCTGTGCGATCTGGCGGCACGTCTGGCCATCGCGGCCGGCGAGCTGGTCTTCGAAGGGCGCAAGCAGGGCCTCACATCGATCTCGACGAAGTCATCAAATACCGACATCGTCACCGAGTTCGACCGCGCCTCGGAGCAGTTGATCGTCGAGGGCCTGCGATCCGAACGGCCCGACGATGCCGTGATCGGCGAGGAGGGCACTGACGACGCCGGTGCATCCGGTATTCGCTGGCTGATCGATCCCATCGACGGCACCACCAACTTCCAGTACGACCTGCCCGGCTACGCGGTGTCGATCGCGGCGCTCGCCGACGACCGGCCACTGGCGGGCGCCGTGTACATCCCCGCCAGTCGAGAGTTGTTCACGGCCGTCGCCGGGGGCGGCGCCCTGCTCAACGGCTCCCCCATTCGCTGCAGCGCCACCGTCTCGCTGCAGCAGGCGCTGGTCGCCACCGGGTTCTCGTACCAGGTCGAGCGACGCCGCGACCAGGCCATGCGAGTCGCCGAGGTCATCCCGCGCATTCGCGACATCCGTCGCTTCGGGGCGGCCGCACCCGACCTGTGCTATCTCGCCGCCGGCCGGCTCGATGCCTACTACGAGCAATGGCTCGGGCCGTGGGATTGGGCCGCCGGCGAGTTGATCGCCCGCGAGGCCGGCTGCCGAACCGGCCGGTTCGACGGTGGCCCGATCGACCAGAGCGGGCTGCTGGCTGCCAATCCGGCACTGTTCGACCACATGGTGGAGTTGTTGGCGGTCACCGAACCTGGCCATAACCCTGGCATCATGTGACCCGTGGGTACTCGCATCCTTTCCGTCGAAGACGACGAGCGCATCCGAACGGCGGTCAAACTGGCCCTCGAGGACGAGGGGTGGACGGTCGACGAAGCCGGAAGCGGTGAAGAAGCCATCGACCTGTTCCACCGGGCACTGCCCGATGTCGTGCTGATCGACATCATGCTGCCCGGCATGGACGGTTTCGAACTGTGCCGCACGTTGCGCCGCCACAGCGACGTGCCGATCGTGATGGTCACCGCCCGCAACGACACCCACGACGTGGTCGCCGGGCTCGAGGCCGGCGCCGACGACTACCTCACGAAGCCGTTCGCACCAAAAGAGCTCTCGGCACGCATTCGGGCGTTGCTTCGTCGCATCCGCCCGATCAGCCCGTCGCACGCCCGCCTCATCTTCGGTGACCTCGAGATCATCCCCGACGAGGGCAAGGTGCTGCGCAGTGGGACCGAGTTGCACCTCACCAAGACCGAATTCCGCCTGTTGTGCGAACTGGCGCAGAACCCCGGCCGCGTGTTCAGCAGGGAAAGCCTGCTCGACAAGGTGTGGGGCTACGACTACTTCGGTGATGGCCGTCTCGTCGACGTGCATGTGCGTCGCCTGCGCACCAAGGTCGAGACCGACGCCGCCAATCCTCGCCACGTCGTCACCGTGCGCGGCCTCGGGTATCGCCTTCAGTCGTGACGATCGCGCACGACAGCGTCGTCTCCGAACCCCGCCGGGGATTCGTCAGAACAACGTTCGGACTGTTCGCCAAGTGGCGCCCGGCGCGCTTCGGGTTGCGCACCCGCATCATGTCGATGTTCGTCATCGGCGCGTTGCTGCTGTCGACGTTCCTCGCCGCTGTGGCGTACTCCTTCACGCGAAGCAGCCTGATCAATCAGCGTGAACGTACGAGCACCGACCAGGCGTACCGCAACGCCCGGGTCGCTCAACGCGAGATCAGTGCCGGCAACACCAGCGCCAACGCGGTCATCGACCGGCTCCAACAGGTCGGGGTGGCGCAAGCCGCGATCAACATCGACGGCGCGTGGGCGTCGCCATCGGCCAAGTTCACCTCGGAGGTGATCCCGGAGTCCATGCAGGCCCGGGTGATCGTCGACCGGATCCCGGCCCAGATGATCATCTCGTTCGACCGAGTGCCGACCCTGGTGATCGGCATCCCCCTCGAGTCCTCGACCGCCGCCTACTTCGAGTTCGCCGACCTCTCCGACGCCAACGCGACGCTGCGCAACGTGGGCCTCAGCCTCCTGTTCGGCGGGTTGATCACGACGCTCGCCGGGGCGCTGACCGGGATGATCGCCGCCAAACGGGTGATCCGCCCGCTCGGCGACGCAGCACAGGCTGCCAAGGCGATCGCCGGCGGCCGTCTCGACACCCGGCTGGAGAACACCGACGATCACGATCTCCAGCTGCTGTCGACGGCGTTCAACGACATGGCCGAAGCCCTGCAGAACCGTGTCGAACGCGATGCCCGCTTCGCCAGCGACGTCAGTCACGAGTTGCGATCGCCACTGATGACACTGGCCGCCAGCGTCGAGGTGATGCAAGCCCGCCGTGACGAGATGCCCGACCGTGCCCAGGCCGCGCTCGACCTGCTGGTCGGCGACGTCACTCGGTTCCAAGGACTGGTCGAGGACCTGCTGGAGATCTCGCGGTTCGATGCCGGGGCGATCCGTCTGCATCTGGAAGACCTACTTGTCGCCGAGTTCGTCCGCCAGGCCGTTGCCGTCAGCAGCCTCCCGCAGACCAAGCTGACCGTCAGCGATCGTGCCGAGGGTCTGATCCTGCGAGGTGACCGACGCCGGCTGGCACGAGTCGTGGCGAACCTGATCGACAATGCTCGCGTGCACGGGGGCGGAGCACCGGAGATCACGGTGACCGAGGCCGAGGGCGAGGGCGAGCCACTGGCACACGTGTGGATCGCCGTGGAGGATCATGGTCCCGGGGTCCCGCCCGAGGAGCGGGCGCTGGTGTTCGAGCGGTTCGCCCGAGGTGCAGTCGCCGGTCGCCGGTCGAGCAGCGATGGTGCCGGGTTGGGGCTGGCTCTGGTCGACGAGCACGTGCGCATGCATGGCGGCCGGGTGTGGGTGGAAGATCGCGTCGACGGAGAGCCGGGAGCACGCTTCGTGTTGGAGCTGCCGGCGGAGGAGGTCGGCATCGGATGACGCTGTCGCGCGTGGTGCGTTCGGGCGCCGTCATCGGCGCACTGGTGATCGGGCTGACATCGTGCTCGATCGATCCGGAGGGCACGCCACGCGACATAGCGGTTCGCGACCGCCAGGACCTTCGTGTCAACTTCGACCAGCCGGCCGGCGCAGCGACCGGCTCGGGCAGGATCTTCCTGCTGTCTCCCGAGGTCGTCGTCGGGCAGCCGCGCACGCTGCAGTCCGTCGCCCGCGATGTCGGTGACACGCCCGCCGAGGCCATGCAGGCCCTGTTCGAAGGGCCCAACTCCGGGGAGTTGCAGCGACTCCTCCGTACGGCGATCCCTCCCGGCACCCGCTTGCTCGATGTCGCCCAGGACGGTGACAAGCTGGTCGTCAACGTATCGAGCGAGTTGCAGCAGCTGACGAGTGAGGCCTTGATCGACGGTGTCGCCCAGATCGTGTTGACGGCGTCGGAGATCAGTGGCGTTTCGGCGGTCACGATCGCGATCGACGGTGTGCCCCAGCAGTGGCCGGCGGCCAGCGGTGAGCTACGGAGCGAGCCACTGACCCGCTACGACTTCCCCGGCCGCGTGGTGACCTCGCTGCCTGCGTTCCCGTCCGTGCCATCACCCGGGCCTGCTCCCGCGTGACATCGCCTGCGATCTACGACAGCAAGAGCGTGCCGAGACGCCGCGCGGCGATGCTCACTGCGACCGCCGCGATGGCGATCAGCACGACGACGTGACCGATGCTGGACACCGTGAACACGCCTGCGTTGGCCGCCCTCACCAGAGCAACTCCGTGGTAGAGCGGTGACAGCTGCGCCAACCACGACCATTGGCCGTAGCTGCTCAACGGGAAGAACGTCGCCGAGAACAAGAACATCGGCATGGTCGCCGTCGGCACGAACTCGAAGTCGCTGAACCCGCGCATGAACGTGGTCACGGCGAATCCGACGGACGCGAACGCCAGGCCGATGAGGGCGCAACACGGCAGTGCGAGCAGCACCCATGGCGACCCGACCAGGCCCAATCCCCACATCACGGCGAGGAACCCGACCGCGTAGATCTGCCCGCGGATCAGGGCCCACGTGATCTCGCCGACCGCGACATCACCGGCCGACATCGGCGTCGCCAGCGCTCCGTCGTAGATGCGGGCCCACTTCAACTTGTGGTACACGTTCATCGTCGAGTCGTACACAGCGCCATTCATCGCCGAGGCAGCCATCAACCCGGGCGCGACGAACTGGTCATAGGGCACCAGGTGGCCACCGACCGAGACGCCGCCGATCAGGTCTCCCAGGCCGACGCGCATCGAGAGCAGGTAGAAGAGCGGCTCGAAGAAGCCGCTGAACAAGATCAGCCACTGCCGGCGATACGCCACGATGTTGCGCTCGACCATGCGCTGTGGCCGGCGCACATCGCGAAGCATCGGCGGGAGCATCCGCAGGACCAGAGTCATACGTACAACCGCTGCCGAACGAACCGCCGGGCAAGGGCGGTGCCGGCAACGATCCAGCACAGCGGGACGACGACGTGCCACGCCGTGTCCGAGGCGTCGACGTGGCCGAGGGTGAAACTGCGGGCCAGCTCGACGCCGTGCCACAACGGCACGACCCTGATGATCGCCTGGGTCCAGCCGGGCAATTGCGAGATCGGGTAGAACGCACCGCCGAACAGGAACAGCGGGATGATCGCGAACCGCTGCATCGCCGCAAAGCCGGCATCCATCACCCGCTTCGCCGAGAACGCCATCAGTGGCATCGCGAATGCAAGCCCGGTGAAGGCCGAGACCGGGATGGCAGGGATCAGGCCCCACGACCGCGCCTCGGGAAAGCACACGAGTACGGCGGCAACCATGATGCTGGTCACAATGCAGCGTGTGGCCATCCACAACGCATGCCCGCCGACGATGTCGGTCGGGCCAAGCGGTGTGGCCGAGATCGCGTAGTACGACCGATTCCAGATGAAGCCCCCAAGGATCGGCCACAAGCTCTCCGCCGAGGCCACAGCCATGGCCGTCGTGACCATCAACCCCGGTGCGATGTAGGCGACGTACGACGCACCGCCGAGCACGTCGGCCGAACGGGCCGTGCGATCCACGAGCGCCCCCACGCCCACACCGAGGCCCAGGATGTACAGCAGCGGCTGCACGAACGACGCCAGCGCGTTGGTGACCCAGAAACGCCGGAACACCGTGGCGTGCCAGAACACCACGCGCACCGAGCCAGGTGTCGTCATCGCCATGCCTAGTCCACCAACGTCCGTCCGGTGAGGTGCAAGAACACGTCCTCCAGGCTCGAACGACGCACCAGCGAACTGATCGGCTGGACGCCGCGTGCATGCACCTCGGCGAGCGCGGCTTCGCCATCGTCGGCGTAGACCAGGGTGCGATCCGGCAGCACTTCGACACGTTGGCCGATGGCGAACGGCTCGCTTCCCAACGCCTGGTGATCTGTCGTGACGTCGCCGTTCGGGGCGAACCGCAGTTCGAGCACCTCCTTGGTGGAGTACTGCTCGATCAGCGACCTCGGTGACCCGGTCGCGGCGATGCGTCCGCCGTCCATCACGACCAGCCGATCACACAACTGCTCCGCCTCGTCCATGTAGTGCGTCGTGATGATCTGGGTGACACCGTCGTGCTTCAAGCGATACAGCCGATCCCACACGACGTGTCGCGCCTGCGGGTCGAGACCGGTCGTCGGCTCGTCGAGGATGAGCAGGTCTGGTTGGTTGATCAACGCCCGCGTGATCGACAGGCGTCGCATCATCCCGCCACTCAGCTGATCGACCAAGCTGTCGGCGCGCTCGCCGAGCTGCACGAGCTCGAGCAACTCCTTCGCCCGTCGGCGGCACTCCGCCCGCGGGATGTCGAAGTACCGGCCGTACAGCACGAGGTTCTCCATCACACTCAGTTCCTTGTCGAGCGTGTCGAGCTGTGGCACCACGCCCAACCTGGCCCGGATCTGTCGACCGTTGGACGCGGCGTCCATGCCGAAGATGCGCAGCGAGCCCGCCGACACGGGCGACACGCACCCGATCATCCGCATCGTCGTCGACTTGCCGGCGCCGTTGGGTCCGAGGAAGCCGAAGACCTCGCCCGGCTCGACGTCGAAGTCGATGGAGTCGACCGCGACGAACTCCCCATATTTCTTGGCCAGGCCCCGAGCCGAAACGAGCGGTTCACTCACTTGCCAGGACACTACCCACGACCTGCAGCGGGAACGAGTCGATTACCCGAAGAACACCTCGGCGACATCGTGATAGAGGTGGAGGTCGACGTACCGGGTCTTGCCCACGGTCTCGTCGAGCGGGATCATCGTCACATCGGTGCCGCGCAGCACCGCCATCTTTCCCCACTCGCCCTTGTGCACCGCGTCGATGGCGGCAATGCCGTACCGGGTCGACAGCACCCTGTCGTAGGCCGATGGCGTGCCGCCGCGCTGCACATGGCCGAGCAGCACCACCCTGGTCTCCAGCCCGGTCCGCGCTTCGATGGCATGAGCGATCGTGTCGGCAATCCCGCCGAGGCGGACATGGCCGAACCGGTCGTAGATCTTCTCGCGCGTCGGCATCGATTCTTCACGCGGCTCAGCCCCTTCGGCGACCACCACGATCGACGCGTAGCGCCCACGTTCGTGGCGCCGGTGCAGCAGTTCGCAGATGTTGTCGATGTCGAACGGTTCCTCGGGAATCAAGATGGCGGTGGCGCCACCAGCAATGCCCGCGTACGTAGCGATCCATCCGCTGTGCCGACCCATCACCTCGACGATCATCACTCGGTCGTGACTTTCCGCCGTCGTGTGCAAGCGGTCGATGGCGTCCGTGGCGATCTGCACGGCCGTCGTGAACCCGAACGTCATGTCGGTGCCGACGATGTCGTTGTCGATCGTCTTCGGCACCCCGACGATGGGGAGGTCGAGATCATGGAACAGCTTGCACGCAACGGTGAGGGAACCGTTGCCGCCGATGACCACGAGACCGTCGATCCCCATATCGCGAAACGTTGCGGCGACCTGTTCGGGCCCGCTCGGATCGTCGTACGGACTGCCTCGCCGGGTGCCCAACAGGGTGCCACCCTTCGGGAGCATGCCGCGCAGTGAACGCACATCGAGTGGCATGGTGCGGCGCTCGCGCACACCATCCCAAGCATCGAGGAACCCGATCAACTCGTCGCCGTAGTTGAGCTCGCCCTTGCGAACGATCGCCCGGATGACCGCGTTGAGTCCCGGACAATCACCCCCACCTGTCAAAATGCCGACGCGCACGTGTGCAAAGGCTAGGCCACGGCGACCGAAAAGGAGGAGATGCCCGTGGCTTGGGATGCGAACCGACCGATCCCGTGGAAGCGGCTGCTGCGCGAGGCGGCCATCTTCATCGTCATCGGCGCGCTGGCGATCGCGTTCCTGGTGAAGCACCCCAAGCCCGGCGACTTCCTCGGCCTGATCATCGGCATGGTGTTCTACGTCGGATTCGTCGCCGTCCTGTCGAAGTTCGGCTACCAGCGCCAGTCGATTCGCGAAGCGCGCGAGCGTCGACGCGCGCTCGTCAGCACTCCAGTAGCCACAGCGAAGGCCACCCGGCAACGCCCCGCACCGACCCGCCGTACCAGCACCGGTCCGTCGCAGCGACCGAACCGGTCCACCAAGAAGCGGCGCCGCTGAGTACCGTGGCGGCAATGGATGGTGATGCTCGTCGCTGCGTGATCGCCATCGACGCCGGCACGACCGGCGTGCGCAGCAGGGCGATCTTCGCCGATGGCGGCGAGGTCGTGGCTGCCTACCGGGAGTTCACACAGCACTACCCGCAGCCCGGATGGGTCGAACACGACGCCGAGGAGATCTGGTCGGTGACCGTGTCGGTGCTGAACGAGGTCATGGGTCGAGTCGGCGCGGAGTGCGTCGCAGCCATCGGCATCACCAACCAACGCGAGACAGTGGTCGCCTGGGATCGCCGCACCGGCAAGCCGTACGGCACGGCGATCGTGTGGCAGGACCGCCGCACCGCTGATCGATGTGAAGTTCTTCGGGAGAACGGCCAGTTACCACTCGTGCGCGACACCACGGGATTGGTGCTCGACCCCTACTTCTCGGCATCGAAGTTCGAGTGGCTGTTGGCCAATCGAGACATACCGGTCGACGAGAATCTGGCGCTGGGCACGATCGACTCGTGGTTGATCTGGAACCTCACGGGTGGGGCCGTGCACGTCACCGATGTCACCAACGCCAGCAGAACGATGCTGTTCGACATTCGTGCATTGGAGTGGTCACCCGATCTGTGTGACCTGTTCGGTGTCCCGATCGACGCACTCCCGTCGGTGCAGCCATCGAGTGGTCGATTCGGCGTCACCGTGGCCGAGTCCGGTTGTGCCGCAGGAATCCCCATCTCCGGTGTCGCCGGTGATCAACAGGCGGCCCTGTTCGGGCAGGCCTGCTTCACTCCCGGCATGGCCAAGAACACCTACGGCACCGGCAGCTTCGTGTTGCTCAACGTCGGCTCGTCGTGCCCGCCGCCGACCGAGGGGATGCTGACCACGGTCGCCTGGCAGCTCGCCGACGGCACGGTCGCCTACGCGCTGGAAGGTGCCATCTTCGTGACCGGGGCGGCAGTTCAATGGCTGCGCGACGGGCTCGGGCTGATCGAATCGGCTGCCGAGATCGGTCCGCTGGCCGCGAGCACGCCCGACAGCGGCGGTGTCTTCGTCGTGCCTGCGTTCGCCGGCCTGGGCAGCCCGTGGTGGGACCCATACGCACGCGGCACCATCGTCGGCATCACCCGTGGCACGTCGAAGGCTCACCTCGCCCGAGCGGTCGTGGAGGCCATGGCGTATCAAACTCGAGACGTGGTCGAGGCCATGGCACACGCCAGCGGCACCCGCCTTGCCGCGTTGCGCGTCGACGGCGGGGCCTCGGTGATGGACGTGTTGTTGCAAATGCAAGCAGACCAGCTCGGTGTCACCGTGCAGCGCCCGATCGACCAAGAGACGACCGCGCTCGGCGCGGCGTATCTCGCCGGTCTCGCCGAAGGGGTCTGGCCCTCGCTGGCCGCGATCAACGATCGCTGGGAGATCGACGCGACGTTCGAGCCAGAACCCGACCGCACGTTCACCGATCTCGCCCACGCCAGCTGGCTCCGCGCCGTCGAGCGATCGAGGGGCTGGGTCAGCTCTCCGTGACCCGCCGCTTCGGCATTGCCATCGGCACATGCGCGGCGCTGCTGTGTGCATCGGTGGCATCCGCGCTCCCCATTGTCGACCCCGGTGCCGGGGCAGCTGTTCCGGCGAGCCGCGGCACCATGGTGCAGGAGACCCCGACGGTCCCGCCGCCGGTGCCACGAGTGCTCTTGCTGGGCGACTCGTCGCTCGAGGGGATCAAGTTCTACTCGCATGCATTCGACGCACTCAACGGCATGACCTACGTACTCGATGGCGAGTCGTGCCGTCGACTGGTCAGACCGTCGTGCCACAGCCTGGCCGGGAACACGCCCAACACGGCGCTCGAGGCGATCCAAGGCGCTCCTGGATCGTTCGACGCGGTCGTGATCGGGACGGGCTACAACGAGGGCAGCAACGGCTTCGGCACCAACTTCGACGAGATCGTGTTGGCAGCGAGGGCCAGGGGTGCCGTTCGCATCGTGTGGATGAACTATCGGTTGCGCGACGGTTTGACCCGTGCCGGAACCGACAACAACGGCTCGTACATCGCCAACAACGCAGTCCTGTTGCAGAAGGTTGCGAGCGGCAACTATCCCGACGTGTTCATCGCCGACTGGCGCGACTACAGCGAACCGGTTCGGTCGTGGTTCGTCTCCGACGGCATCCACTACCAGCCCACCGGCGCGCTCGGCGCAGCCGACTACATCTCCCGTTGGATCACGTTCCTGTTCTCCGAGCCGTGCCCGAAGCCGATGACGGTCGGTGGTCCGATCGGCAACCCCTGCACGTCACCCGACGGCAAACCCCCTCCCGACGTGCGAGCCTTGTACGGCTGACCCGAGTCGAGTGTTTCAAGGCACCCACGTGGGCTCGAAACACTCGACTCGGGTCAGCCGAGTTTGGGGAGGCCCTTTTTGAGGTTGCGAATGCCTTGGGCGATGCGGCGCTCGTTCTCGATCAGGGCGAACCTGGCAAACCCTTCGCCGCCGGGCCCGAAGCCGACGCCGGGCGACAGGGCGACCTCGCACTCGCGCACGACGTGCGAGCAGAACTCGACGGAATCCATCTCCGCGTACGCCTCGGGTATCGGCGCCCACACGAACATCGAACCCTTGGGCTTCGGGATGTCCCAACCAATGCGACCGAGGCCGTCGATCAACGCGTCGCGCCGACTTTGGTAGATCGCACACACCTCAGCCGGGTAGTCGGCAGCTTCGTTCATCGCCACCGTGGCGGCGATCTGCACCGGCTGGAACACCCCGTAGTCGAGGTAGCTCTTCAGCTTGACCAGCGCCTGCACGACCTCTTTGTTGCCGACCAGGAACGCACAACGCCAGCCGGCCATCGAGAAGCTCTTCGTCATCGAGTACAGCTCGACGGCGCACTCCTTGGCGCCTTCGGCCTGCAGGATGCTGGGTGGCTTGTAGCCGTCGAAGCCGACGTCGGCATAGGCGAAGTCGTGCACCACGATCATCTCCCGCTCGCGGCAGAAGTCGACGACCCGCTGCATGAAGTCGAGGTCGACCACGGCCCCGGTCGGGTTGTGCGGGAAGGAGATCACCAGCACGCGAGGCTTGGGCCAGCCGACGTCGTATGCGGTGGTGAGGCTGTCGAAGAAGTCACCGGTGAAGTCGCCCTGCACCCGCGGGTCGGCCAGGTGACGCATGGGCACCTGGCGCAGGTCGGCCCCGGCGAACAGCGGGCCATAGATGTGAATCGGATAGCTCGGGCTGGGCACGATGGCCGCGTCGCCTCGGTCGAGGAGCACCCACATCAGGTGGCTGAAGCCCTCCTTCGAACCGATGGTGTTGGTGATCTCGAGCTCAGGATCGAGTTGCACACCCCAGTTACGCTCGTACAGCGCCGCAGCGGCCTCACGGAGCTTCGGCAGGCCGCGGCTGACGGAGTAGCGGTGGTTGCGGGCGATGTGCGCTGCCTCGGTGAGCTTGTCGACAGCGATCTGAGGAGAGGGGATGTCGGGGTTGCCGAACCCCAGGTCGATCACGTCGACCCCTGCTCGCCGTGCCTCGATCTTCAAGTTGTTGATGATCGTGAACACGTACGGCGGCAGGTTGGTGATGCGGCGGAACTCCATAGAGAATCTCACGCTACTGGCTGCGATCCGGCCACCCACGGCAGATATGCGAGCATGGCGACATGGCCCTCAGTCCGCTTCCCGACGACTGCATCCACGTCGTGATCGAAATCCCGCGTGGCAGCCGAAACAAGTACGAGATCGACCACGACACCGGGCGGGTGTTCCTCGACCGACGGCTGTTCACGGCAACGACCTATCCGGCCGACTACGGGTACATCCCCAACACCAAAGGAGGCGACGGCGACGCCCTCGACGCCCTGGTGCTGCTGGAGGATGCGGTCTACCCCGGCGTGTGGGTTGCAGCGCGCCCGGTCGGGGTGTTGTACATGCACGACGAGGCCGGCGAAGACGCCAAGATCCTGTGCGTCCCGCCGAAGGAACCACGGTGGAACGATGTGCACGACCTCTCCGACCTCACGCCCCAGCTCGTCAGCGAGATCCAGCACTTCTTCGAGGTCTACAAGGCGCTCGAGCCGGGCAAGGAGTCGTCGTCTGCCGGGATTGCCGGGAAAGAGGCTGCGTGGCGCGAGATTCGCGACGCCCGCGCCAGCTACACGCCCCACTCGTAGCCCGCCAACGCGCTCGTGCAGCGGTTCACCTTCCAACGATTTCGCTCGTCCGGCACCGCCGGCTGGGTCGCTGTCGCGGCGATCGTTGCCCTCGGGTCGGCATGCCTCGCCGGGTCGCCGTTGTACCTCTCGTCGGTCGCCACCGCTGCCGTTCACAGCGAGCTGAGCCACATCTGCCTGGCTGATGTCAGCCTGCGGGTACCGATGGGTGGCGCCCAGCCCGACGTCAACACACAGCTCGAGGCCCTCGCCGCGCCGATCGCCGCACACACCGAGCCGAGCGTGCTCACTCGCATTGCCCCAAACGTCTCGCTCGACATCGGTGTCGCCGACGCTCGCCCACTCCGGGTCAACCTGCTGTATCGCGACGGCCAGGAGCAGAACCTGCTTCGACCGGTGAAGCCGCCTTCCGCGGACGATGAGGTGCTGGCCCCCGAGTGGATGAGACCGCCGGGCGGGACCAAGCCGGGCGATGTCTTCACCCTGTTCGTCGTGAATGTTCAGGGCACGAGACCGTTCGACCAGGTGGTTCACGTCGTCGACACGTATCCGCTGGTGCCGACCCGCCCCGAGTCGTCGTACTGGTGCGGGCTCCGTGCCTTCTTCCGATCGGCGGGAAGCGACCCTGCCGACCCGCCGACGCCGGTGTTGTTCACGACGTCGAGAGACCTGCGAACAGCACAGGTGTTCAGGATCGCCGAATGGGAACTGCGGCCGAAACTGGCCGGTCTCAGCCGGCACGATGCAGCGGTCCTGGCCGATCACTTCGACCAGATCTCTCATGACGCCGACCGACTCGTCGACATCGACGAGAACCTGCGCGGCCGCATCCTCACCGACGGCCAGCCGCTCCGCACGGTGGTCAAGCACGCAGCAGCCTCCACCGCGGTCGTCGCCGGCACGATGGCACCGGTGCGGCTCGTCGCGCTGTTGTCGTCGCTCGCACTCCTCGGCGCTGCGACAGCACTGCTGGCCCGTGAACGTCAACGTGAGTTGCGGTTGCGACTGCTCAAAGGTCAGTCGCCGTGGGCCCTCGGGCTCCGGGTGGCGCGGAGTGCCA
>JANMNE010000027.1:0-63412 GCA_031373785.1 Ilumatobacteraceae bacterium | reverse complement strand
GACGTTGCCGAGAGGGTCCGAGAATCGAGCTCGGTACTTCCCCCGCTGTTTCTGGATGTAGGCCATGATCCCTCCCGAGGCGTGAGCGAGGCGTGGGTGAGGCGCGTTCTCGCGGTTTTCCAGGGTTCTTGGAGGTCAATGACGGCTACTGTCGGTCACAACAAAAAGAACCTCTGACCTGGCACAATACCGCGTCAAAGGTTGAGAGGCGACGATGGGAATCGAACCCATGTACAGGGCTTTGCAGGCCCTTGCCTGAACCACTCGGCCACGTCGCCATGTCCGGTCACGATGCCGCGACCAGGACAAGAGCGCACACGATAGCGTCTCGGCGTTTCACATCGTGGCCGGGTTGCAGGCGATTTGGGGAACTTTGTAGCTCGACCAACGCACAGCGTGACATCAGGAGTTACAGTGAGGGATCGATCGACGGGGTTAGCAGACCGTCCCTCAGCTAACCCCGTCGGTCGAATATTGAACTGAGGCGCCCGTCCCGATCCGCCGGTGAAGTGTCGCCGCCACGAGCAGGCCCGCTACGACCCATCTGCTCGCTTCGACACTCACCGCCGATCAGCTTGTACGCCTTCAGTTGTGATCCGTCCCCTTGTATTGCCCATCCGAGGTTCTGCTGGGTGCCTCTCCTCGACGTGTTGAATCGTGCCACGGACGTCTGAAATTGAAAAGCCAACCTGGCCCAATTGGGCCGAACGACCTATCGCCCGCTCTTGCCTCCTCCGGCGGTCGAGAATCGCCCCAGCCAGTATCACGACGCCACCGGCGGCCACGCCAGTGATCGGCCCGAGCGGGCGGTCGGAGGTGACGGTCGGTGCACGTGGTACCTGGGTCGCACCGATCGTCCAGGCGAACGTCACCGGCTCGACCGGTCGGCTCGACCTGCCAACGCGCACCGTCACCCGCAGCGGGCCGGGCGAGGTGATGTCGGCAGGCTCGAGGTCGACGATTCCATTGATCGGGGGCCCATCTGTGCGGCTGACCACCTCACCCGACGCGTTCTGCATCTCGACCGTGACGGATTCCGGTCGCGCCGGGGCGGGCTTGCGGCTGTCGATGAACTCGACCCTGACCAGGTTGCGACCCGGTCGGCTCGGCCCGATCGTCAGTCGGACCAGGAGATCATCGGTCTTGGCAGATGCGTTGGTCGGCAACACCTCGACCGCCGGCTCGAAGCGCTCGCCCACCGCTGGGGCCGCCGTGGCCAGCGCCGCGCCGCCCAACACCACGATGAGTGCCAAGGCGACCTCTGCCGCCAGGAGGCCCGGCCGCAAGGGTCGGCCTCGCCTGGCGGCCGACGCGTGGCTGGCCCCGATCAGCAGAGCGAGGGCGAGGATTGCCAACTTGACCAGCAGGACGTGCCCGAAGCCGGTCGAGAACAGCGCCGTCAGTGACGTGACCTCGCGGCCCGACAGCAGCAACCCGGTTGCCACCGTCAGCGCAACGCTGGCCAGGGCCACCGAAGAGAACGACCGCAGCACCTCGGCGCAATCCCGAGGGCCGAACCGTCGCCGTGCGATGACCAGCACGACCAGGCCCCCGACCCAGACACCGATCCCGCCGAGGTGACCGATGCGCAGGAGCACCCCGATGGCGAAGGCGCCCCCGATCCCCGCATGCGACGCAAACGCCGCCAGAACGAGCAGTGCTGCGGCGAGGGTGGCGCTGCCCAACTCGGCGAACCCGAGCCGTGAGCTGTCGGAACGGAGCAACAACTGCCGAACGATGGTGAGGAACCGGAGCAAGCCGAAGACGAGTGTCACAGTGATGAGAAATCTCTGGCCGTAGGAGCTGCGCAGCAACACTCGCCAGGCTGTCGACGCAGGAGACCCACCGATGTCGAGCACCTGAGTCACCAGACTCGCCAGCTCGCCGGTCACCACCGCAATGGCACCGAAGCGCACGACGGTGATCGACGTGGCGATGAACCGGTTCCGTTCGATGGCATGTCGGGGACGCACCCGAACGATCACGATCATGGCGAGACCGCCGATGACGAGGGCCAGACCGCCGCGGGCCACCCATCCGAACAGTGAATCGCCGGGCTTGGCACCCTGGCTGGCAACCCCGCCACCGATCACTGGCGTCGTACCGACACCGAACACCAGCGATCCCGACGTTTCGTGCAGGTCGACCGGGTCGCGCACGTCGTACGACAGGCGGTAGGCGTCATCGGCAAGCGGGGGCAAGGTGACCACCAGTTGGCGATGATCGCTCCCGAACGCGAGCGACCCCAACGTGATCTCGGTGCCCGACGCCGTGCGCAGGTCGACGCTGGCCAGATCGAGTGCCAGGTCGTCGGTGAACGCCAACGTGATGTGGGTTGGCGATTCGGTCAGCACCGAGCCGTCCGCCGGGACGGTGCGAACGACCTCGACATGGGCGAACACGGTGCCGCCCGACACGCCGAGCGCGGCAGCGACGACGACGACGAAGCCGGCAGCCCGGCTCAGGAACCTCCGCATGATCACGAGCCGATCAGTGGCGCCGCGACGCGACCCATGGCATGGGCGCCAGGACTTTGCGCACGCGGCTCACGGCCGACTGCTGCGAGATGAGCTGCGCCACGGGTGCGGAGTACCCCGACGCGTAGGCGTCGAAGTACTCGGCGATACTGCTGGATCCACCCGAGACCGATCCGAGCCGGACTGCCCCAACCGAGGCGGTCAACGTGGTGCCGAGACTCTGCACGACGACACCGTTGACCATCAGCTTCAGGACCCCACGGGTCGACGTCGAGCTCTTCGCTGCCTGCCACACCACCTCGATGGCGTTGTTCGCCGACGCGCCGGCAAGGCTCGCCCACGCCGTGTTCGACGTCGACGTACCCAGCTGGATCTGGATCTGAGGTGTCGCGCTACTCAACCGGTAGCGAACCCGGAAGACTGTCGACGAGAAGTTGCTCGACGTCGCCCCGGCGAAGATGACCTGCGCGGACGACGTGTTTCCGTTGGGGCGGAACAGGAACCGTGCGTCGTAGAGCGGCGCCGACGGCGACACGTTGTACTGCACGTAGTTGGTGTTGTCGCCTTGGGTGCTCAGACCGAACGTGCCGGCCAGAGCAGCGGTCGTTGTCACTGCCAACCGTGTCGCGTTCGACGTCGAGACACTCGACCACGCCCCGGGCAACACACCGGATTCGAAGCCGTCCGAGAAGCCGGACATTGCGGAATTCACCGTCAGCGTCGCACTGTGTGCCGTTCCCCAATTGCCGAGGACATCACGCAGGCGAACGCTGACGGTGTAGCTCCCGGCAGCGGGCGAGCTGACCGAGAGAACAGGGGCAAGACCGGTGAAGGCCGTGCCCGAACCTGTGGGTGGAGCCGTGGGGCCGACCCAGTACTCGCCGCCGGAGACACCGGTACCGGACCCATCGCTGGCACCGCTGATAGTGGCCGTCACCATCGTGGTGCCGCCGGCCGTCGCCGTGGACGGCGTGATCGACAGCGCGGTGAACGTCGGACCGCTTCGGTCGATCAGCAGGTTGGCGGTGACCACTGGTCCCCATACCCCTGCCGAGTCCTGACCGCGGACCGCGATGCTGTGGTTGCCGTTGGACAACGAGCCGATGCTCGCCGGCGACATGGTGGCGCCGACGGCGACACTCGGTGCACCGAACGCACCAGTCATTGCCTGACCCGTTCCGGCAGCACCGACGGTGTCGATGAAGTACTCGGCACGGCTGACCGTGCGTGAGGCACCGGCGCCGACGGTCGCCGAGATCGCCACGTTCGACGAGCCGTTCGCGGCATTGGGGCTGACGGCGAGACCGCTGACGGCCGGAGGACTCACCGGCAGCGTGGTTGTGGTCGTGGCGGGTGGCGTCGTCGTCGTGGTGGTCGACGTTGTCGTGGTCGAACTGGTCGACGTCGTCGGTGGCGTCGTCGGTGGCGTCGTCGTCGTGGTGGTCGACGTTGTCGTGGTCGAACTGGTCGACGTCGTCGACGTCGTGGTGGGGGGCGTCTGCAGCACCTGCAGCGCGGCCGCGGCATTGATCCGACCGTGGCCGTACACGTTGTCGGCGCCGACGGCTCCGAGGTCGACGGCCGACGTCTCGAGCGCCGCCTCGACGACGGCTGCAGCAGCAGTCGGCTGCGCGCTCAACAACAGCGCGATCGCACCGGTCACGTGTGGTGCAGCGAACGATGTGCCACTCCCCCATTGGTAGAAACCGTGGAGATCGGTCGAGTAGATGTCGAATCCCGGGGCGACGACGTCGGGGTACGTGGTGGATGCCTCACCACACGCCGATGGGCCTTCGCTGGTGATCGGATCGATCGCGTCGGTGTTGTCGGTGGAGCCAACGGCGAGGGCCTCGGGATAGTTGGCCGGGCTGACGCTGGTCCCCGCCGTGGGGCCGTAGTTACCGGCAGCGAAGACCGGGATGATTCCCGCCGCACGCATCGCCTGCAGGTCGGGTTGGAACTGCAGGTTGCAACCCGGGTTGCCGTACGCCCACGAGTTGTTGACCACCTGCGGCGCGTCGGCGGTAGCCGGGTTGCCGTCGGGATCGAGCACCCACTGCATCGCCTGGTGGATCGCCGTCGCCGTGGCGGTACCCGCGTCGTTGAAGATCTTTGCGGCGATCCACTTCGCACCGGGGGCCACACCGATGGTCGGACCGGAGCTGTCTCCGCCGACGATGATGCCCGTTGTTGCGGTGCCGTGGCCGGTCATGTCGGTCGGGGTCGCGTGCTGCGCGTACGGGTCGAACCACGAGTTCGTGCCACCGCGGTAGCTCGACGCCAGATCGGGATGCGTCACGTCGACGCCACTATCGAGGTCGGCGACGACGACACCCTGGCCGTAGAACCCGAGGTTCCACAGCGCCGGAGCGTTGATGACGGCGGCATCTGCCGAGGCCGTTGCGGACACCGGCGGCAGGGTCGTGGGAACCACGTCGGCGACGTCGGACGAGATGCTTTCCACCTCAGACCGGCGCGAGAGCTCGTCGATCACGTCGGGGGTCGCCGTGACCGATACGCCGTTGACGACCCACAATGGCTGGTACTTGGCGACTCGTCCGTCCCGCTCGCGGCTCGTCAACAACGAGCGAATCGGGGCTTGCGTGGTGTCTGCAACAGTGTGCATCTCGTCGATCAGCGACTTCTGCCGAACTTGGCGGTTGCCGTTTCGTTGACGATGCACGTCGGCCTGTTGCCTGAACTTGACGATGACGGTGAGCATGTCTCCACCTGTCGAGCCGGCCATCTGCTGCTCGACGTCGTTCGACACCGTGGCGCGAAGGCGCTCCGGTGCAGCGCCGACGCGAGATGCACCGAAGATGGGCAGCGCCAACATCGATACCACCAACATGATGCGGGGCCCGAACCGCTTGCCCTGTGTCTGTCCATTTCGTGTCGTGACCATGCCCATCAACTCGCCACGATGAGGTGTTCGAGCTTGACGGTGTCGATCTGCACCGAGACGGGCGTGCCGTCGGCCAGTGCGTTGCCGGCGTTGGCGAAGAGCACGAAGTACGACCCGCCATCCATCAAGGTGAGGTGGTGCCGCATCCCGGTCGGGGCATGCAAGACCTTGCCCGACGGTTCGGCGATCAGCATCGGCATGTTCTCGGCAACTTGGAACAACGTCTCGGCTTTGGTCTTGTCGAGCACGGTGAACCGCAGTTGCACGAGCCCACCAAGAGCGGTCAGAGCCACGAGGTCGATCCGGGTGCCGTACTTCGATTCCAGCTCTGCAGACGAGACCGGCCTTCCGGGCTTGTCGGCCGATGCCGAGTCGCCGCCACGCGTCACCAGCACGCCGCCGGCCGCCAGCAACGGCACCAGCGCGGCGGCGAGCCACTTGCGGGAGAGCCGCCGCCGAACTGATGCTCCGCTCGCCGGCGTACCGGCGCCGTCGGAGTTGTTTGTGTCAGTTGTGTAGATGACCATCGCCCTGATCCCTTTGTGTGTGATTGCGGTGACCTGCAGCCGATGGGCTGCAGGTCACTGCGTGATGTGGTTACTGATACGTGGCCGCTACAGCAGCGGTGCCGGCAGGCGCTTCGAAGCGAAGTTGTCGAAGTACATCAGCGTTGCGTTGCCGCTGTTCGTGACCGACCCCAACCGGACGGAGCCGATGCTGCTGTTGGTCGCCGTCCGTGATTGCGACAGAACGGTCCCGTTGACGTAGAGCGCCAACGTTCCGTTTGCCTGCCACACCACCTCGATGGTGTTGACTGCCGTGCCCCCGTTGAGGTTCGTCCAAACGGTGTTGGCGTTGGTCGTGCCGACTTGGATCTGCACCTGCGGTGTGCCCGCGTTCAGTTGGTATCGGACCCGGAACACGGTCGTCCCAGTGGCGGTTCTCGCCACGAAGATGTCCTTGCCGGTCGACGTGTTTCCGTTCGGCCGGAACGAGAACCTGGCGTCGTAGGTGCTGACCGCGGTTCCGGTCGGGAAGTTCCATTGCACGTAGTTGGTGTTGTTGCCCTGTGCCTGCAGTCCGAATCCACCGGTCAACGCTGAAGCGGCGGTGCGGTTCAACCGTGCCGTGGTGTTGGTCGAAGTGCTGGACCAGCCCCACGGGCTGGGGCCCGTCTCGAACCCGTTGGCGAAGATCGCATCGGCATACGTGACGACGAGGGTCGCGCTTTGGACGACGCTCCAGTTGCCAGCCACGTCACGGAGGCGGGCCTGGATCGTGTAGGTCCCGGGGGCCAGTGCCGACACCGGAATCGATGGTGCCATGCCCGTGAATGCCGTTCCAGTTCCGGCGGTGATGCTGGCGGTGCCGAACCAGTACTCGCCACCGGCGATGCCCGAACCACCGGCGTTGTCGCTGCCCGTGAGGTTCAGCGTGACGCTGGCAGTGCCCGACTGAACAGAACTGGGCGCTAGTGAAACGGTGAACGTCGGAGCGGTCTTGTCGACCAGCAGGACGATGCTGACAGCTGCACCCCAGTTGCCTGCGGCGTCCTTGGCATGCACGAAGATCGTGTGGTCGCCATTCGAGAGCGCTGCCACAGTGGCCAGCGGGATATCAGCAAACACCGTGTCCTGGTTGGCACCAATCGACACCCTCGGACCCCACACGCCGTCACTCGGCGTGAAGACGAAGCCCGCGCCGTTGGCGCCCAGTACGTCGATGAACCCTTCGGCTCCGGCAATGTTCGAGCCGGCAGTGGTGAGCGAGCCGTCGGTGAAGGTGGACGTAATCCGGACTGCCGGGACGCCACTGCTGACACCGATGACGCCGTTGGTCGGGTTCTTCGCCGCCGTGGTGGTTCCCGGCGTGGCCACCGGGCCGGTCCTGTCGACGATCAGATTGATCGTCGCAGGCAGAGCACTCACGTTGCCCAGGGCATCCGTGCTGGTCACCGAGACCACGTGCGCACCCTCCGACAATGAGCCCACCGGGATCGTTGCCGTCAGTGCAGTGGCCACAGCGACCGGGCCATTGGGAACGAGTGTTCCTGGGGAACCGCCGTCAACCGTGTAGTCACCGCCGATGACGTTGCCGCCACCAGTCGATGCATCGTTGCCCGATGCGTTCAAGGTGACCGTGCCCGTGCCGTTGCTGACCGCTGGGACCAGCGACAGCCCGCTGGTTGCGGGGCCGGCGTTGTCGACGTTGAGCGGCGCTGATGAGAACGGTCCCCAGCTGGATGCGTTCTGGGCGTGGACGTAGATCACATGGGTGCCGGCGGCCAACCCACTCAGGTCGGCTGCTGTAATCGTGCCGGTGATCGGTCCGGAGCCCGTCATTGCGTGAGGAGTGCCGACGGTGCTGTCGATGAAGAACTCAGCACCCGTCACAGCGGTCGCGGAGGCGACCGACGCTGTGACGACGACAGGCGTCGTCTTGGTCGTGCTCGGTGTCAGGATCACGCCACTGGTGGTCGGTGCCGTCGGCGGGGTCGTCGAGCCGGCCACCGAGATGAACGTCATCATGCCGCCGTTGCCGGCGGAGCCGTTGTGCAGGCTTAGGCTGCCGTCGTAGATGGCGTACTTGCTCCCAGCGGGCGCAAGCGTCGGCACCGTGGCGATGACGTCGGTGGTCTGACCCGGGCCGAACGTCTCGGCCACGACCGTGTGCGGGTACCTGAGCTCGTTGCCGTCATAGGCGATCACGTTCTGGCGCACGCCGAGAGCCGCCATCGAGTGCAGCTTCAGGCCTGCGTTCACATACCGGAGCAACACCTTGTTGCCGGCGGCTGCTGGGATGGAAGCAATGTTGGGATGCACTGCACCGTTGATGAGGCCGTAACGCGGCGCGAAGGTGCGCATGTTGAACGTGGCCGGGTTGGCGAGTTTGTTGAGCGCCGGGTCGATCTCGCTGAGCACCAGCGTCGCCTCTGTCGTGAAGCTGCTGTCCTGCGACAGCGGCACGGCGTCGGCGTATGCCTTGCCACCGCCGGTCGGCAGGACGCTCATCGCGCCGTACAAGCCCATGGCCACTTGGTACTGCGACTTGGGCAGCAATGCCGCCTGGTACAGGAACGTGCCAGGCTTGTTGACCGTGAAGCTGTAGAGCTTGGTCCCGCCGGGTGCCACGCCCGTGCGATCGGGTGGCTGGGGCAGGCCCGGGAACACCAGGCCGGTCGCCACGCTGAGGTTGTTGTGCAGCGTGATCGAGACCGTTTCGGTCTGGTTGTACGCCAGCGTCGGGCCACCGGGCCTGGTGAGGGCCGGTGGGCTCGCCGGGTTGGCCGTGCAGTCCACGTAACCCCAGATCGGAACTGGCGTGGCCTCGCCCGGCAACGCCATGGTGCCGGTGACGGCACACAGGTCGATCGACAGCGGGGTGGCACTGGCCGTCGATGCCCCGAGGGGCAGGCCGACCAGTACCGACAAGGCGAGTGCCATCCCGGCGCGTAGTGAGAATTGAGAAGTCATGTTCATCGTCCGTTTCATCTGATGGTTCGCTCGGCTCACAACGGGCAGTTGTTCGGGAAGGGCGGGTCGACTCGCATGTACGTGATCGGACCCGTCATGTTCACGCCCCAGGAGGTGATCTGGTAGAGCGCGTGGTTGTGGGCGATGATGTAGAACTCGCCGCATTGGTTCAGCGTCTGCGTCCCGGGAGGCAGCGTGCCTTGGGAACCGAGATACGGGCTGCCGCTGTAGAACATGCCGAACACCTGGTTGGCAACGCTGGGGATCTGCACGTTGACCGGGTTGGTCGGGCTGTAGCCCTCGGCGTCGTACCACTTGGACAGCACGTCCCAGGTCTGGCCGGGACCGAGGTTGATCGAGAACTTCTCGAACGACAGGTCCTTGTCGTCTGTGGACCGCAACTCCGCGCCGTCACGGCCGATGATCGAGCCGTTGTTGCCGTGCGGGTGGAAGGGGTAGTCCTCCGTGCCGACGTTGAGGTAGCGGGTGAGCGCCGGCAATGGGTGATAGTTCAGCCCGGCGGCGGGGTTGGTGTTGAACGGATGGACGCGTGCCAACGCACCGTAGGGCTGGCTGGGCAACCACGACGCCTTGTTGTCGGCCACGCTGTCGGGGAAACCACGACCGTTGATCAACCAGTACCGGGGGTGGTAGTCGTTGATGTCGAACCGTGAAGCGAGCCCCGCCGTTGTTGCTGTACACGGCGACAGCATGGGTGCGTTCCAGCAGCTCTCAGCAGCGTCGTGCTGGTACGGGTCGACCTCCGAGAGCAGGACGAGGAACTCCTCGCCGAGAGTGAACGCGCTCGTAGCCGAGTTGTACGCCTGGGTGGACCCGGCTGCCGGATACACGATCAACGCTCCGAACAGGCCCATCCGCACCTGCGTCTCGGGGTCGGTACCCGACTCGTAGAGATAGGTGCCAGGCTTCGAGGCGGTGAATGTGTAGGTGACACTCCCGTCGTCGGCTGCCGTGTCGACCATGGACGTCACCGAGCCGTCGAGGGCGAGCACCGGTTGGACCGGTGCACCGTTGGCTTTCACGTCCTCCTGGCCGGGAAACATGATCGATGTCGGCACCTTGACCGTGTTGTGCGTGTTCGTGAGGTGCACCGTGACGGCATCACCTTCGTTGACGCACAACACCGGCCCCGGGTGTTGGAATGGCTTGCCGATCTCGGAGTAGCCCCACGTCCAGGTGGTGTTGCCGTCGGGCAGGCTGATGTAGCCCACGGTCGTGGTGAGATCGAAGGTCGACGTGTGCGTGGCAGCAGCGTTGCTGTCTTTCGTACACATGACCCCGACGCGGTTGGTCGTCGTGGTCGTCGCCGCCGAGATGACAGCAGGCCGGTACGACGACGTCGTGACGACGCCAACAGTCGCAAGGGCGACGAGCATGCCAGCGCGTCGGACACCCTGCCGGTGTGTGGTTTGGTTCATGATGATGCCTCGAGTCATGGCTGTGGTCTCACGTGTTCGGAATCGTCTGGTCGGCCAGGATGTTGGCCGGAGTTGGGCCGGGATACACGTGAACCTCGGTGGTCTGTCCGCCGTAGTCGCTCGTGTTGCCGTCGCGGGTGTAGTCACGGTTGTAGAGCATGTAGGTGTCGTAGGCATCCGGGCCGACGTAGGCCGGAGCCTTGAAGATCACGTCGAAGCTCTCGCCTGCACCGACCGAGATCGTGTTGGTCTCGTAGCTGGTGTCCGCACCGGAGAGATCACGGGCGCCGAGGGCGCCGATGCCCCGCATCGGCGTGGCATCTCGGCCCACCACTCGCATGGTGATGCCTGCCATCGTCATCGCCGGCTCCTTGAAGCCGAGGTTGGAGAAGCGCAGCAGCACGCTCTCGCCTTCCTTGCACCTGATCAATGACGACAGCGGCTGGTACTTCAAGTGCTCGTATCCCGCGTTGGTCGTCAGGTCGCCGTCGAGATCGACGACAACTGGCATGTACGGCTTGGTGGTGTCCCCGGTCAGCGGGGCGTTCGGGGCGATCGTGTCGGGATACGCACGGCCGTTCAGCAGGCTGAAGTCCGGGCGATAGTCGCTCCACTCGGGCAGCTGGATGTGGGAGTCGGCCCAGTGGGAGTCCTCCCAGATCTCGCTGAGGTGCATCGCGTACTCGCGGTCGTAGCCCGTGGAGCCATCGCCATCGTTGTAGGCGAACTTGGTGAAATCTCGCCCGTCGAAGGTGAACGTCTGCCCGTTCTGCTGCGGCCGCACGAACACCAGGCCGTTCATGCCCATGTGCACGTGTTCGACGTCTTCCACGTGACAGTGGTACATGTACGTGCCCGGATCGCGGGGGCGATAGATGTAGCTGAAGCGGCTACCGGCCGGCACCGACACCGAGCCGGTGGGCTCGCCGTCGAAGAACGGGATGACGTTGCGGAAGCCGTGCCAGTGAAGCGTGTGGGCATCGAACAGGTCGGGCCGTTGTGCAAGACCGAGGTTGGTGATGTCGACCCGGAACTCGTTGCTACCCGTGTACTCGTTCACCCAGAACAGCGGTGCGCTGTGCTGCGCATGGTTCTTCTGACCGATCCGCTGGGCGTCGGTCAACTCGGTGACGTTGCGGAAGCCGAAGATGTAGGTGTCGAACCCTGGTGGGGCCAAGTCGTCCGGGTACAGGATTGGGTTCGTGCCGATCGCTGCCGATCCGATCGGCATGGCGATCCAGCCGTCGGTCCCGCCGAGGAACATGTCCGGGCCGGGACCGGCGGCCGACACCGGGCCAGCGGCAAACGGTCGCAGTGTCGGGCCCGCCCACCGGGACAGGAGACCTGCCCCGATGGCTGCGCCACCTGCGTACTTGAAGAACCGACGTCGGTCTAGCCGAGTAGGTGCGTTCTCCTCACTCATCCCATTGTCTCCTTGCGAGTCTGCGCTCACGATTGATGTGTTGTTGCTCATGGCGTGGTCCCGCCACTGAAGTTGTCGACGCGGCCGCCGGTCGGCATCTGCATGCCAATTCGGCCGCCACCTGCGAACGAGCTCGTACCCGAGGTCGGCACCTGACGGGTACCGACCAAGGTGGTCAGGCCGGTGGCGAGCGCCGTCTTGTAGATCGACACCACACCGAGGGAGTCGACGATCACGCCAAGCTTGTCGCCGACGGCGAACGACACCACAAGATCCGCGCCTTGCTGTGTGATGTTGTTGCCCGAGTTGATCGTCGTGCCGACGATGACGCGGCCACCGCCGTTCGTCTGATACCTGACCCGGATGTACTTCGCCGGAGCCGAAGCAGTGCCGCCGGTTGCCTTCAGGATCAACGACGTGTTGTTCACGGTGTTGTTGGCAAAGGTGATCTGTGCCCCTTGCTTCGGCCCGAACGTCGCGCCAGCTGGGTTCCACATCGCCTGGCCGGTGATCAGGGCGAACGCCTGGTTGTTGTTGACCCGAAGTGCCGCAGCACCGAAGACCGTGGCCTGACCCCAGTTGGGCGCAAGCGTGAAGGCGTTGGCCCTGTTGAAGGCGTCGAGCAGGCACCACGTCGCCGTGATCGTGGTGGTGTCCGTTGCGTTGTTGTTCGCAGGTGTCGGGTCGGACGTTCCTGCCGGCGGCGTCACCGTGGCCGTGTTCGACAGGGGGCCGCACGGACCGGTTGCGCTGCCGGAGACCGTGAAGGTGGCCGTGCCTCCGGCGGCGAGCACGACCGTCGTGTTGATGCTGCCCGAACCGGATGCCACGTTGCAGTTCGATCCGGCCGTTGCCGCGCAGGTCCATCCAGCGGCGGTGAAGCCTGCTGGCATGGTGTCGGCAACCGTCGCTCCGATCACCGTCGTCGCCGAGAGGTTGGTGGCGACGACGGTGTAGGTGTTCACCGTGCCCTGCACGATCGTGGTCTTGCCGTCGGTCTTGGTGATTGACAGGTCGGCACTCTTCACCAGCTCATCGGCGCCGATGTCGAACCCGGTGGATCCGGGCCGGCTCTCGTTGTCGAAGTCGAATGCCGGTGCTGGGTACGTGACTGCCCCGATGGCCTTCAACGCTGCGCCGGTGTTCTCCGCCGGCGAGGCGGGCGACACCGGCAGGTGGTAGTTGCCCATCTGGTTTGGCGGCAGATCGACGGTGGCCATCACCGCCCCGACGAATGCGGGGTTGTTACGCCACACCTGGAAGCTCATCCCGACGTCGTACGGAGCGATGACCCCCGGGTCGTTGAAGAGATTGGTCGGGCTCGCGATCGTTCCGGTCCCTACCTGCAGGATCGAGTTGGTGGGTGCGAGCAGACCGGCTCCATCAGCGGCACCGAGGTCCCAGTGGACGATCGGGCTGGGATCGCCGGTAGCTCCGATGCCGGTGACCGAGCCTCCGGCCCGGCTCCCGGCACGGTTGTCCCAGAAGATGTTGTTGAACAACACCGGATTGCTATAGGACGGGCTGCCGAGCGGCAGCGAAGCCTGGAGCGCCGCACTGTTCAGCGAGGTCGACAGGCCGGCGGGAGCAGGTGTGCCGTTGCTCGTCACCGCTGTAGCGGTCGTGATGTTCTTCATGATCGTGTTGTTGAACACCCGCACGTCCGGGGTGTCGTTCAACGCAATTCCGCCACCCTCGTGGGTCGACACGTTGTTGACGACCATGTTGTTGTAGACGTTCATCGGGTAGTTGCCGGCCATCAAGAACCGGATGCCACCGCCGTCGTCGTTCGACAAGTTGGCCTGGACCTGGTTGTTATAGATGTCAACCGAGCCAGAGCCCTGGGTCAGGACCGTCGGATCCGACGGCAGCGTGCCGCCGACCATGATCCCGCCGCCCTCGTCGTAGGAGGCGTTGAAGTAGATCCGGTTGTCGTGGATCTTGCCACCCGGGCTGTACCCGAATGCCGACACGCCGCCGCCGTACTCTGCGGAGAAGTTCCCACAGATGTCGTTGTTGGCAACCTCGTAACCGTCCGATCCGGCGAAGAGTCCGAGAGCGCCGGCCAGGTTCGTGCCGGCGTTCTGGATGATCCGGTTGTTCTTGATCCAGACCCGTTCGTTGTGATTGTTGGTGTTCGGTGCCGGCAGATCGGGGGTACCGATGCGGATCGTGCCATATGCACCACCGTTGTTCTGGACGGTGTTGTTGGTGATCCGCAGGTCCGTGGCATAGGCGTTGGCGAAGATCGCCCCGCCTTGTGTCGTCATGTTGGCCGGCAGACCGGTTGCCCCGCCGCCGATGGCGTTGAGGTTGCCCGGGAAGCCCTGCTGGTTACCGCCACGAAGATCGAGACCGTCGATCGAGGCGCCATATCCTGCATCACTCGCCGCCTTGAAGGTGCCGGCACGGGCGAAGATCGTGATCCCCGCACCATCGAACACGTTCTGGTTGCCGTCCCACTGCGTCTGATTGGCGGCGATCGGCAGCGCGCCGAGCGTGGTGTACCAATCGGTGGCGACCACGCCGTCACCGGCGAAGGCGCCGGCATCGATGATCGACCCCCTCGTGGTGAAGCCAGTAGTCGGGTTGGTCCCGCCGGGGCCGACACCTTGGATCTTGACCGGCTTGGTGACGATCAGGTTCTCGTAGTACGCCCCACGGGGGTTGTTCCGCGGGTTGACCGGATCGGCCACGTTCGGGTACACGACCACCAAGTCGGGCGCTGCGCTGGCCGCGGCGTCGTCGATGGCGTGCTGAATGGCGTGGATGTCACCGGCCGCGTTCGTCGGGTCGTAGCGGGGGTTGACCACGCCAGGCCCGACTTCGAGCACCGTCGGGTTGTAGGCGCCACCGATGACGTGGTAGGTCAGTCCGTTGACGGTCTTCATGCCGTTGGCGGCGGTGATGCGCAGGTTCCGTGCACCCGCCTCACTACCGGCCGGCACGGTGACCGTGATCTGAGTGTTGCTCCACGCGGTGACCGGCAGCGCAGTCGTGCCGGAGACAGCGCCGTCGAGGAAGACCGCGCCGGCCCCCTGACTGGCTCCGAAGCCGAACCCGTCGATGACGATCGTCGAGGTAGCGCTTGACGAGCCGTACGGCTTGTCGACCCGGTAGATCTGCGGCTGTCCGACGTCCTCCGCGCACTGCACCTGGCTGAATTGGCCGCCGGGCAGCTGTACGTTGACGCCCACCTGGGTCGGCGCCAGGTCGGCAGGCACGATGAGTCCGGGCAAGGCCTCGAACTCGGCGGCGATGGTGATGTAGTTCGGCTTGTAGTTGAGGTTCAGCGAACCCGGCGCGCCGGGGTCGTTGCCGACGAACCGGTACAGGTTGGCGCACACTCCAGAGGGTGTGGGGCAGTTGATGCGGTTGGTCGACGGCATCAACACGTCCCACAGACCGTTGTAGTCGGACTCGGTGGTGTAGACGAGCTTGTTGCTGTAGTCGTAGATGCCGACGGGAGCGAACGGCACGCCGGCCTTCTCACCGACGAGCAGCGACTTGGGGTCGCTCGAGAAGTTCAGATCGTCGACGATCAGACCCCAGAACCGACCCGGCAGCGGAACATCGGTGAAGTAGTTGAACGTGGGAACGATCGATTTGCCGTTCTTCAGGCTGACGAGCTTGGTGTCGCAGAGCGGCTTCTGCTGGCCCTCGTAGGGCGAGCCACCGATGCCGACGAAGGTCTGGTTGACGGTCGCGTTCGGTCCGTCGACACCCATGCCCGCCACGTCCACGGTGTGCAGGGCTCCCGCACATGCGGGCGGCGGGACCTGGGGCACGAACTGGTCACCGTTGCCGATGTTGATGTCCTCTTCCCGGGTCAGCTTGTACTGCGGGCGACCTGTGGCGTCGTTCGGCACGATCACCGAGACCAGGTAGTCGCCGGCGCCGATCGCGGTGAACTGATCTGCTGGTGTCGGGCTCGGGTCGCCCGGAGCGGTGCAGGTCGGTGCGGACCAATCGGATGTATCGAGCAGGTTCGGAGCGAGGCACACCGTGCCGAATCCGTAGTTGCCGTCAACGGAGGAGAACCCGGTCTGGAATTGAGTTCCCATCAGCGGGCCCTCGAGACAGCTCGCGGTGTTGCCCAGAGCATTTCCACCCGGCAGCACGTTCTCGTCGGCGCCGTGGATCAGCGGAACACCGTCGACGTCGCGGGCGACGCAGCCGGTGGGCTGCTCCCACGTCTCGGTGAGATACGTGTTGACCAGGTCACCCTTCTTGTAGCTGCCGTCGGCGTCGAGCAGGTACTTCGGGCCGGCAGCGGTGCTGCAGGGAACCAATGCGGTGTTCGGGATCGGGCATGCGACCGGCTTGTACAAGCCGACATCGAGACCGGAGATGCCTGGCTGCCAGTCTTCGACAGCGGCGTAGCGGGGATCGAGTTCGTTGCGGGTTGTGTCGTAGCTGACCGTGCCGACGATGCCTCCGTTGCGGGGATCGAGGCCGCCGGTCGCACCGGTCGGGTCATAGGCATGAACGCCCCAGTCCAGGGTGCCGGACAGGCCGATGATCGGCAGCATGCTGACGTCGACACCGGCGCCGAGCACCGTGGTGGGGGAAGGCTGGTTGTCGGTCTGATAGGTGACGCCGGTGGTGTAGTAGCTGTCGCTGTAGGCCTCTTCGACGAGCCATTGGGTCATCGGGTAGGCGCTCTCGAAGCTGTAGTAGCCGTTTGCGTCGGTGGAGACCAGCGTGGTTCCACGATCCATCAGCGAGTTCTCCCGCTTGCGCATCGTCAGGGTGAAGTTCGGCACGCCAGCTTCGCCCGGATCCTTCACGCCGTTGCGGTTGTCGTCGTTGAAGACGTAGCCGTCGATCTTCGTCCACCAGCCGTTGATCGGCAAGATGCCCATGTCGACGACCTCGCCATTGGCAACGCTGACATTGACCAGGTCGAGGATGTAGTTCTGCGGTTCGTCCCACCAGGTGAGCGTGTAGTTGCCATCGGGCACGTTCTTGATGTCGAAGGTTCCGTCAATGTTGCCCCGGCCCACGTAGATGGCGGTGTCGAGCGCGGGTGTACCGGTCAGTGCGGTCAGCGAGAGCCATGGCTTGTCGATCGGCTTGTCGATCTTGGTGCCGGTGAGGCCGCCGAAGATCTGGCCGGTCTGGCCGATGCCGCCCTTGGCGGGCACGTACACGTGGACGCCGTCGACGACACCCTTGATCTCACCCGTCGGCGGGTTGACCGCTGGGACGGGAAGTGCGGTGGGCGGGACGAAGCCGAAGAAGATCGCCGGGAACGGCTCGCCGCCCTGGGTGAACTCCGTGTCGAGGCCGGTCGCGCCTTCCATGACCCAGGCATCCCAGTCGTGGTTGCCCTCGAGGGTCGTGGTCTGCACCCAGTTGGTGCCGTCAGGCGCCGTTGCGGTGAGCGTGTAGCGGTTCGGCCCGAGGTTCGGGAACGTCAGCACGCCGTTGGCGTCGCTGAGACATTGGCCGCCCGGGTAGGCGGGGTTCGGCGTCGGCACGAAGTCCGGACCCACGAGTTGGCTCTGATCGATGATGTAGTCGGGCGAGAAGCCGCCGACCTCTTCGGTGTAGTGGGTGCAGATCGGGTTGCCGAACACGTCGGTGATGACCTGGCCGAGGTAGTCCTTGATCTGACCGGTGAAGCCGGCAAGGCCGTGCTCGATCGGCAGGTCGGGTGCGCTGTTGACCGGCGAGATGTCTTCGAAGACCTGCGCCTTGATCGTGGCAGTCGGCAGCGGCGTCGGCTGCAGCTCGACCCTGACCGGGTCGGTGTCGGTCATCGGCATCGTGAAGTGCATGCCGTCGAGCTTGAAGCCGTCGGCGAGCACCGAGATGAGGTAGCGGCCGTCCGGCAGCGGCGGCAAGGAGGCGACGCCGTTGCTGTTGAAATCGCTCTGGTCGCCCTGGGTGTAGATCGGCGCCGAGGAGGCGACACCCATCGAGGTCCAGTTGCAACTGGCGGGATAGCCAACGTCGCCGACCGCGCATCCGGCCGGGCTACCCGCCTTGTACGGGTTCTGCTCGGTCGTGCCGGTGTTGTCGACGTTGATGATGTACTTGAACGTGGTGATCGGGGCGCCCTTGACGACCGACACCCGCGGCTCGGTGCGCGCACTCGTGACTTCTAGCGTGAGCACGTTGGTGGGGGCCGCCTGCACCGGCGTCTGGTTGGTCTGCACCAGCAGTACGGCGCTCAGCATCCCGAGCGCCATCACCAGATAAGCGAGTGGGGAACGGCGCCGTTCGGCAGCGGTACCGCTGCGATGACGCCTGGCCGCAGCAGGCGATGCCTGCTCAGCCGGCTGGGGGTGGTGTGAATTCATGCCCATGATGTCGCGCTCCTGTGAGGTGCCGGTGAAAGTTCGATGCCCGATGCGGCGAGTGCCTGACAGGCCCCGGATCGTGGACGGGTCGATGCTCGAGGGGTTGAGCAGAACGGGGGCGCGACTCGAATGCCACTTGGCGACCGCCACTGCGGCGCGCGCATGTGTGAGTCAAGTGCCCGTCTCACGTCCGTCCCTTCGTCCCTCGTTCTCTCGGAGCCGTCCGCTACCGAGAGTGCTGGGACTATAACCAGAGGCTTAGGACCTAAGCAAGCGAATCTTTGGTCCCGATTCGCGAAACTGCGTCGATGTACCGTCCGTACGGGTCTCCCTTCAGAACTCTCCTACCAGCTCTTGATACACTTTTGCCGCCGTGAGGATGGAGATCGCTGAACTGATACCCAACTCGATGATTGGGCCATATGGACCACAGACCTATCGCCGGATGCAGTCATATCATCACTGTTCGTGAGATCTTCTCCCCTCATAACCGGCCACAGGGACCTAAGTCTGCAGACCATCCGGGCCGAATCCGGCGCCGAGGGTGGTCTACGGTGGTTGGAATGGTCGCTTTCGGCATCAAGACACCACCCCAGCACGGCCCATGGTCAGACTTTCTCGACGTGTGGCGGACTGCCGACGACATCGAGGTGTTCGAATCGGCCTGGACGATGGACCACTTCTACCCGCTGACTCCCCCGCTCGACGGCCCCCATCTCGAGAGCTGGGCGATGCTCGCCGCCCTGGCCCAGGCCACAATACGGTTGCGGCTCGGGTGCATGGTCAACGGCATGCACTACCGGCATCCTGCAGTCACGGCCAACGCGGCGGCGACCCTGGACCACATCTCCGGTGGACGGTTCAACCTCGGCCTCGGCGCCGGCTGGTTCGAGCCGGAATCCAACGCATACGGCATCCCGCTCGGCACGCTGAAGGAGCGCTTCGACCGCTTCGACGAGGGCCTCGAGGTGATCACATCACTGCTGGCCAACGAGTACACCAACTTCAGCGGACGGTACTTCCAACTCGTCGACGCCCGGTGCGAGCCCAAGCCCGTGCAGCGCCGGATCCCGATCGTGATCGGTGGTCGGGGACCCAATCGCACCCTCCCGGCTGCTGCACGCTGGGCCGACATGTGGGACCTGGTTGGCTCCGACAGCCCGGCGACATGGAAGGCGACCAGCGACCTGCTCGACCAGCGCTGCGCCGAAATCGGCCGCGATCCCGCCGAGATCCGCCGATCGGTGCACCTGATGTGGCCAGCCGAAGCAGATCCGTCGGCGGTGGCAGCCGACGCCGCCGACTACGCGGCAGCGGGAGCCGACCTGGTGATCTTGTCGATGCGCGCCCCGTACCGCGTCGATCGGCTGGAGCCGATGGCAACGGCGCTGACCCTGATCGACACCTAGAACTCTCGACCTCGACATGAAGTCGAGAGTTGATGGTTAACCGATGTCGATGCTGACGACGTCGTTCTCGACTCGTGTGGGGTAGATCGTGAGGTTGTCACGGATCGGCGCGCCCTTGCCATCGCCGGTGCGGTAGTCGAAGCGGCCGTTGTGCTTGGGGCACTCGATGATGTGGTCCATCACCAAGCCTTCGCACAGCATGGCGTGTTCGTGGGTGCATGTGCCGTCCGAGGCGTAGTACCGGTCGTCCGGAGACCGGTAGATCGCATAGTCGTGTCCGTCGTGCTCGAAGGGCACCACGTCCTCACGATCGATGTCGTCGACACTGCAGACCGGGATCCACGTGGCCACGGTCCGCTCCTACTTCGAGCTGCCCAACGCATTGGCGCGGTCGGGTAGTTGGCGATGGATGTAGAACTCCGGCTGCCGACGCTGACGCAGCAACACCGGCATGAACTCGCCGAATGCGGCAGCAATGCTGGGCGCCGGCTCGGGCAGATCGTTCTTGATCTCGGCGTGTAACGCCGGCAACGCATGGAACGGCACCATCGGGTACATGTGGTGCTCGACGTGGTAGTTCATGTTCCAGTACACGAATCTGCTGAATGGGTTCATGTACACCGTGCGGCTGTTCAACCGGTGGTCGGTCACGTCGTCGGCGAGACCGCTGTGCTGCGTGAGACCGGTGACGATGTGATGCCAGGCGCCGAACATCCGCGGCAACCCGACGACCATGGCGGGCAGGATGCTGCCCGAGGCGACACATGACGCGACCACCCCCGCGTAGATCACCAACCAGACCCGGGCCGTCCAATGGGCCTTGGTCCGCTCGGTGTCGGGTATGTACGTCGCCTCGTCCGGGAGCAGTCGACCCGAGGCGTGGATGAACATGTGCTTGAACGCCATCGGAACCGAGTAGAGCCCGAGGAAGTCGGCGGCGATGCGCCCCAGCGCGGGCGGCCGGGTGGCGACGATCTCCGGATCGCGACCCACGATGATCGTGTCCGTGTGGTGGCGGGCATGGCTCCAGCGCCACACGGTGGGGTCACGCATGATCATGAAGCACGCCAGGTAGTACACAACGGTGTTCATCCACCGCGTCTTGAATGCGGTGCCATGACCACACTCGTGCCACCGCGCGTCGGACGCCGAGCCGTAGAGCACGCCGTAAACGGCGAAGCAGAGCAAGGACCAGACCGAGAACCACAGGTACACGCCGAGACCACCGAACAACGCGAGCAGACCGACCCACAGGAGCGTGTCGCGGATGGCAGGGCCGTTTCGCCGGTGCATCAGCTCCTTCATCCGCTTTCGCGGCACGTCGGTGCGATACCACTGAGCCTGGGACAACCCACGTTCGACGGCGCGACGAGACTCTTCGCCGGTCAAGGAGTAGTCGCGCTTTGGGATCGATGTCACGTCGCACGAGATAGTACTTGGAACGATCGATGCGACAAGATTGGCGATCTCACCATGAACCTGCAGCGTCGCGCCCTACCGATCGTTGTCGGCGGTCTGCTCGCAATGTCGTGCGGCGGCGAGACGTCGCCGTCGGCCTCGACGACAACCGCTGCAGCGACCGCTGTCACGTTGACCGACGCATCGGTGCAGGTGATCGCCAACGGGTGCAGCTCGATCGAGGTCCATGGCGCGGGGATGATGGTTGCGCCGGGTCGGATCGCCACGGTCGCGCACGTCGTGGCCGGAGCGAAGAGCGTCGAGGTCCGCGGCGTGCACGGCACGGCTGACGCGACGATCGTCTACTTCGACCCGATCCTCGACGTCGCAGTGCTGAAGGTCGATCCCTCTGTCGCCACGCCCGTGTCGATCGGCGACGCATCGCCGGGCGATCGCGGCGAGGTCGTGGTGTATCGAGACGAGGGCCCGGTCCAACTTCCCGTCGAGGTGCAGCGACTCGTCAACATTCGCACGGCCGACATCTATGGCCAGGGAACTCACATCCGACCGGGCTTCGAGTTGACCCTCGACATTCGTGCCGGCGATTCGGGCGCCGTCGTGGTCATCGACCACCACGCCGTGGCTCTGGTGTGGGCGACGAGCCGCCAGGCGGCGGCCCGCGCCTGGGCGATGCGCGCCTCGCTCCTGTCCGATCATCTGTCCGGCGACGCGCCGGTCGACAACGGTGAGTGCGCCTGACGACGCTCGCGTGAACGCCGACGGCCGCCGACGTGGCATATTGGCGAGCATGACGGCCGCCACCAAGCCACGTTTCATCCGCGCCGACGGACCCGACAAGGTCACCGGTAGCGGGCGATACACCGCCGACCTCACCCTCACCGGCATGCTCGCCGCGAAGTTCCTCTATGCGGGTGTCGCCCACGCCCGCATCACCAAGCTCGACGTCTCGGCAGCTCGCGCTGTCCCCGGTGTGATGGCCGTGCTGACCAACGACGATGTCCCCGATGTGCGCTTCGGGCCGTTCGTGCAGGACCGCACGCTGTTCGCCCGCGACGTCGTGCGCTTCGAGGGTGAGGTGATCGCGGCGGTCGCGGCGACAACTGCAGCCATCGCCCAGCAGGCTGTCGACGCGATCATCGTCGAGTACGAGCCGCTCCCGCTGGTGACCGACCTCGAGACAGCGCTCGGCGCCGACTCCCCCCTCGTGCACACGGAGTGGGCTGCGTACGGCGCCGCCGATGTGCTGGTGCGCGATCGCAACGACGCCTCGTTCTCGTCGATCAGCAAAGGCGATGTCGATGCCGGCCTGGCCGAGGCAGACCATGTGATCACCAGCCGCTATGTCGCCGATGGCAGCCACGCCGCGCCGATCGAGCCGCGTGCCGTCGTTGCCCAATGGGAGGGCAACAAGGTCACGATCTGGACGTCGACACAGGTTCCGTTCGATGCGCGGGCCGGCGTCTGCGAGACCCTGGGCCTTCCTGCCAACCGGGTGCGGATCATCGTGCCGCACCTCGGTGGTGGCTTCGGCGGGAAGTGCGGCTTCCACTACGAAGCCCATGTCGCCGCACTGGCCCGCGCCGCCAAGCGTCCGGTCCGACTCGTGTTCTCGCGGCGTGAAGAGTTCCTTGCTCCCGACCGCCGCCGCGAAGGCATGGTGATCGACATCACGACCGGCGTTCGCAACGACGGCTCGATCACGGCCCGCAAGGCGTGGATCGCGATCGACAACGGCGCATACACGGCTGATAGCGGCTTCTTCTCACAGCTGGCCGCGATGCACGTGTCGGGGCCCTATCGCATCCCGAACCTGCATGTCGCTGCCCACCTCGTCTACACCAACCACCAACCATCCGGCTCGGTCCGCGCCCCCACCGCGCCGCAGTCGTGTTGGGCGATCGAGTCGCACACCGACGAGGTGGCCGCGGTGCTCGGGATGGACCCTGTCGACTTCCGGCGGCGCAACGCCGTCGACACCGGCGTCGAGGGGCCGAGCGGCCAGACCTACGGCGAGATCGGCGTGCAGCAGTGCATCGAGGAGGCCACCAAGTTGGTCGGGTACGGACGCGCCCTGCCCGACGACGAAGCGATCGGCGTGGCGATCGGCTGGTGGCCCAGCTTCTCGGTGCCGTCTGGCGCGTACATCAAGATCGACGGCGACGGCTCGGGCCAGATCATCACCGGCGCCCAGGAGTGCGGCACCGGATCGGTGATGACCCTGAGGCAACTGGCAGCAGAAGAGCTGGGGATGGATCCGGAGGACTTCCAGCTGATCTATCAAGACACGTCCGTCGCCCCATACGACATGGGGGCAACGGGGTCGCAGACGGTGTTCAACAACGGCCGCGCAGTCATGGCTGCCGCTGGTCAGATCGCCGAACAACTGAAGGCCCTGGCAGCCGAGCACCTCGAGGCATCGCCTGCCGACATCGTGCTGGCCGACGGTCATGCGCACGTCGCCGGCACACCGAGTTCGACCGTCTCGATCACCGAGCTCGCCGGCATCGCGGCCGGCGGCGAGTTGCTGATCGCGCATGGGTCGGGCACTCCCCCATCCGCACCTGCCTTGGTTGGGTCGAGTTGCGTCGGCGATGTGGGCATGGCGTCGTTCGTCGCCCCGCAGTTCTCCTGCCACGCGGTACGCATCCGCCTCGATCGCGACACCGGTGTCGTGCGAGTGCTCGAGGTCGGTGCGGCACACGACAGCGGCACGATCATCAACGAGACCGGCGCGCTCGGGCAGATCCAGGGTGGCGTGATGATGGGGATCGGTCAGGCCCTGACGGAAGGCACGCTCTACGACGACCAGTCGCGTCAACGCAACGCCGCCCTCTTGGAGTACAAGCTGCAGACGTGCGCCGACTCGCCGACGATCCACACCCATTTCGTGCAGATCAACACACCCAACGCCGGGCCACACGGTGCCAAGGGGTTAGCCGAGGCACCCAACGTGGCCACGGCAGCGGCGATCTCCAACGCGTTGGCCAAGCTGCTCGGTGCACCGGTTCGTCGGTTACCGATGACTGCAGAACGGGTGTGGGAAACGATGTCGGGGACCGATCACTCATGAACTTCACCATCGCCACCACGCTCGACGATGCCCTGGCCGCAGTCGCCGCAGGCGCTCGCCCGGTCGCCGGCGGAAGCGACCTCGTCGTCGGCGCCCGTCAGGGCAAGACTCCCTTGCCTGACTTCGTGGTCGCCATCGATCGGATCGATGCCCTCGGCGGGATCGATGCCACCGCCAACGGCGTGCGCGTCGGCGCCCTCGTCACGCATGCCCGCCTCGAGGTCGATCCCACGATCGTCGGTGCATACACCGGACTCGCCGACGCGAGCGCTCTCGTTGGTTCACCGTCGACGCGCAACGTCGGCACGATCGGTGGCAACGTGATGAACGCTTCTCCCGCGATGGACACCGGTGCACCGCTCGTCGTGCTCGGCGCCGAGGTCGAGTTGCAATCCACCACAGGATCGCGGCGGGTCGCCATCGGTGAGCTCTGGACCGCACCGGGTCGCACATCGGCGCAGGCCGGCGAGTTGTGCGTCGCCGTGCACCTGCCACCGCGCACGGCGAAGTCGGGCAGTGCGTACGTGCGCCTCGAGTACCGCAGAGCGATGGAGATCGCCGTCGTCGGCGCGGCTGCATCGGTGGAGCTCGACTCCAGCGGCACACTCGTGGCCCTGGCGGTGTCGCTGACTGCCGTCGCCCCGACGATCATCGCGGTGAGTGGAACCGACGCGCTGCTCGGGCGAGCGATCGATGCGGCGCTACTCGCCGAGATCGCCGAGTTGGCCAGCCGGCAAGCTGCACCGATCAGCGACCTCCGCGCCAGCGACACCTATCGACGGCATTGCGTCGGCGTGATGGCCCGGCGTGCTGTCGACGCCGCGGCGCGCCGAGCCCGCGGCGAGTCCATCGCCGTCCCTGTCAACCGCAGTCTCGGCATCGGAGCAGCATCGTGAGCATCTCGATCAACCTCAACGTCAACGGCGTCGACTACCCGGTCACCATCGACGCAGGCCGCAACCTGGTCAGTGTGTTGCGCACCGAGATCGGCCTGACCGGTACCAAGGAAGGCTGCGACGATTGCGAGTGCGGCGCGTGCATGGTGCTGATCGACGGGCAACCGGTCAACTCGTGCTCGTACCTCGCCGCGCAGGCCGCCGATCGCCCGATCTCGACGGTCGAGGGTGTGATGACCGGCGACGATCTGCACCCCCTCCAGCAAGCACTCCTCGACGAGGGTGGTGTGCAGTGCGGCTTCTGCACGCCGGGCATGATCATGTCCGCGACCGCGCTGTTGAGCCGCAACGCATCACCCACCGAGGAGGAGATCCGCATCGGGCTCTCCGGCAACCTCTGCCGTTGCACCGGGTACGTGAAGATCCTGGCGGCCGTCCAGGCCGCCGCTGCCCAAGCTCGCTGACGGGAAAAATGGATGATGCCCCCGATTGGGGGGCATCATCCCAACGATCCGGCTGAACGAGGTGTGCACTTGTCGCGGTGACGGTGCCACCGCTAGTCCCGACACACCAGCCGGGTCGCTGCCTTGCCGTGGGTGCAAGGCGGCGGCCCGCCCCCACGGCTCGGTCTTGTTACGGGGCCAGGATGAAGTCGGTGGCGTCGATGTTGACTCCCGTCACGCCGCTCAGTCGGATGGCGACAAGGCTGGTTCCGAACACTGCGAACGCTGCGGTTGCCGCGCCGAATGTGCGGCGCTTCCGGCCACCATCTCGACGCTTGGCCGAACGCTCGGAGCGCGAACTCCGCGCCAGCACTACCTGTCGACGAGCGCGGAGGCGCGCGTCGTAGGAATCCCGTCCAAACATGATCCGTCCCTCATTTGATTCCCCAATGCCCGTTGCCCGGGGGAATCCGTTGAGACTGCCGGGGAATGGTCGGAACGTCAACGAGTCGTTAGCCGTCCGCCCTAGGGCGTAATACGTTGGAGATTCATACCTACTCAAGACTTAGGTCTGTCGGTGCATCTCACGGTGCGCAGGGTGCCGGATCCTCACCGCAGTTTCTAGCGCCTTTTCACCACACCATCTTGACGAAGAACTGCGACCTCGACCCGAGCATCGGCCCTCGGACCTCGACGATGTGGCGTTGATGCACCGTGAGCTGGCTATTTCTCGGCGTCGGAGGTGTCCGTCGCGGTGAGTTGGATCAGCATCGATGTCTCCGGCAGCAGGACGGGAGCGCTGAACCCCACAACTGACAGCTGTCGACCCGTCATCTGCAGGCCTTCGACGATCCACGATGGCTGACGACGAGCCCGACCCCATCGCTGATGAGGAATCGCAAGACTGGAGACGTCGTAAGTCCGTTCAGGATCCAGCAGCATCGGCCGGATCGGGGCGGTGTGCAGCGACGGGCCAGATGCCAACCTGGTGCACGCGAACACAGCCTGCGACCGATCCGCGGCAACGACACCGTGTACCAACACGGTCGGATCCGGGTGGTCGATTCTCACGACATCGCCGTGGTGCAGCAGTGATCGCAGGCGCTTGTGCAGCGCAACGATCTCGGTGAGGTCGGCACGATCGTCATCCGATGCGGTCAACAGGTTCCACTCGATCCCGAGCGAGCCGAACAGCGCCGCCACTGCACGGAAGCCGAGCCCGTGCGAACGACCTGTCGTGTGCGCCCGCGGCGACCCGATGTGGGTACCCATCAGTTCCGGCGGGAACAGCAACGAGAAGCCGCGCTGGATCTGCTGTCGGTCGAGGGCATCGATCGAGTCACTCGTCCATGCGCGATCGGTGCGCTCGAAGATCCCGAAGTCGACTCGCCCGCCGCCTGACGCGCACGTCTCGAACTCGACAGCGGGGTGAGCGGCGCGCAGCCGATCGAACAGACCGTAGACACCGAGCGTCTGTCGATGAACACCCGCCCGCCCGTGGGAGGTGGCGGCGACGAGATCACGGTTCATGTCCCACTTGACGTAGGCGATGTCATGGTCGCGCAGCAATGCGTCGAGGTGGACGAAGAGGTACTCGACGACTTCGTGGTGACCGAGGTCGAGCACCAGTTGGTTGCGACCGAACACCGTCGGATACCGGTCGTCGACCAGTGTCCACTCGGGGTGTGCGCGATACAGATCGGAGTCCGGGTTGACCATCTCGGGTTCGACCCAGATGCCGAACTGCATGTCGAGACCACGGACGTGATCGATCAACGGCGTCAAGCCCTCGGTCCACACGGTCGTGTCGACCCACCAGTCACCGAGGCCGGCGCTGTCGTTGCGGCGTGAGTGGAACCAGCCGTCGTCGACGACGAAGCGCTCGACACCACACGACGCGGCGATGTCGGCGAGCCCGCGCAACGTGTCGAGGTCGTGGTCGAAGTAGACGGCCTCCCAGATGTTGAGCAGTACCGGGCGCGGCGTGGCTGGGTGCTGCGGCCGGCCGCGCATGAATGCGTGGAACGAGTTCGACACTGCATTCAGCCCCGTCGACGAGTAGGCCGCATACACGACCGGGGCGTCGTAGCGCTGACCCGGCGCGAGCGTGATCTCGCCGGATGCGAGTAGCTCGCCGAGTTGCAGCGATCTGCGGGCATCGGTGACTGCGTCGCACACGATCTCGAAGTTGCCACTCCAGCCGATGTGGCAACCCCAGACCTCGCCGCGGTGTTCGGCAAAGGCCGTGGTGCCGGCGAAGACGGCCCCGAGTCGCTCGTGCGAGGTCTTGCCGCGTCGATTCTCGACGGTCACGCAGTTCCCGGTCCACGGGGTTCGCGTCTGCCCGAACTCGTTCGTCCACCGCCCACCGACCGTCAGCAGCTCCTGCGCCTGCGCCGGCACCGGCAGGCTCAACCGGAATGCATCCAGCGCGTAGTCGCTGTCACCGTCGTTGGTGATCGAGGTCGCAAAGGAGGCGACCCCGCTCGCATGCAGAACGACATCGATCGTCAACGACAGCTCGGCAGCCGGATCGCGCAGCACGAACACAGCCGTCCGGTCGCTGACGTCGCTGGAGGCCATCTGGAACTGCGGTGCGAAGTCACGGCCACCGTCACGATGTCCTTCGATGCCAGGGGTGCCGAACCAGCCAACGCTGGACTCGGCGATCAAGCCCAGCGGCGGATCGACATCGAGTCCGCCATTTGGAACCGGTCGCTCGACCGCTCCCAACAGTCGGGCATCGGCCTCGCCCAGCGGCGCTCCCCAGTGCACCAGCGCCGGCATACCGCCCGTGCTCGAGAAGAGCAGGCTGGTGTGCTCACCGGCGAGATGGGCGATCAGCGGCATCGCCGATTCGGGAGACTCATTCGTCGACATCGTCGTCCTTGTTCGTGGTCAGCCCCGAACGATAGGCGGTCACGCCTTGGCATCGGACCAGCGCTGGATCACCGCGACATCGGCCACGAACCTGACGGCGTCATCGGGTGCCCAGTGCATGGCGGCGTCGCCGAGGCAGTCGACGATCAGCTCGGCGACATCATCGGCGTGCTCGACGGGTGCATGCACCAACAGCTCGTCGTGCAAGCACAGCACGATTTGCGCGTCGAGAGTGGAGAGTCGCGATCTCACGATCACCGACCACACCTTGAAGAACTCGGCGGCCGCGCCCTGCACCATCGCATTCCGACCGTACCGACCCTGCGCCGCGGCCCTGCTGCGGTTGTCCCGATCGCTGATCTCGGTGTCCGCCCCCGATCCCATGCGCACCAAGCGACCACCATAGGTGCGGATATCACGGCCGACCTGGCCGGCGACGTCGGCATCGGCGAGATAGCGCATGGCGACGGGATACGCCGATTCCAGCCCGCGCAATGCCACCGCGCCGTGACCGGTCGTCTGCCCATACATCGCGCCGAGCACGGCGACCTTCGCGGTCGCCCGATCGACGCCGAGCTGCTCGGCCACCGGCATGTACATGTCGTCTTGTGCGGTCGCCGCGGCGAGGGCCCGATCACCGGAGACGGCGGCCAGGATGCGCGGCTCGATCTGCCCGAGGTCGGCGCGAACGAACGCGTGCCCCGGCTCGGCGACGACGGCAGAGCGCAACAGGGCCGGCATGTTGTGCAGACCGGCGGACGCGGTCATCCGTCCCGCAGCGCCGTCACATCCAGACCACTCCCCACGCAAGCGAGCATCGGCGCCGAGGTGCTCGTCGAGCCATGCGTAGCCGAACGTCGTGGCCATGCGCTCGGCCTTGCGCCACTCCAGCAGCGCTTCGATCAGCGGGTGCGAATCGCGGATCGCCTCCAGCCGCCACGCACGCGTATCGGGCAGCTCCACGCCGATGCTGCGCAGCAGGGCCTTTACCTGGGCAGGGTTGCGGAGATCGGTTCTGGGGCCCGAACCATGACGCAACACCTCGGCATCGCGCGCTCGGCGCAGGTCCACGGCCTCGGCCTCCGTACGCGGGCGAGGCCCGACGAACGAGGCCACGATCGCCTCCGCCGCATCGCGATCCATCGGCAGCCCATCGGCCGACAGTTCGACGCACAGCAGTTCGGCGGCGGACTCGGACCGGACGATGGATGGCGCCTGCGGGCGCTCGCTCAGCGCCGCCAGGCGGTCGGCCTGCAACCCTGCAACGGTCGTCGCCAGGAGCGCCCATCTCTCCAGGCGACCAAGCGACCAGGTGAAGTCCACCGTCATCCACTCCGGCTCGAGGAACCCGTCCGCACGAACAGGTTCATCGGGTTCACCGTCGCGGGGCTGCGTGAACAGGTCGATGGCCGCCACGACCGGCAGCGCGTCGAGCGCGAGGTTGTGCAGATGCGCCCAAGCTCGCGCCGGGTCCATGCGCCAACCCCCGACGAGCAGACGCTGCACTGCAGCGATGTCCCAACTCTTGGCGACACGCAGGCCACCATCGACGAGAGCGCGCGCGGTCGCACTCCCCCACATCACCCACCGCGGGCGCAGGGCAACCTCGATCGCCCGTATCGCCTCGACGGCATTCGCCCAGGCCATCGAGGCCGACCATCCGTCGGGTGTCGCCACCGCGACCCCGACGTCTGTCGCAATCGTCAGCGCCAGCAACGCCCCGCGCTCGAAACCGGAAGCGATCAGCGCATCAGCGATGCTCTCCGCAGTCGTGAGGCTGTTCGGATCCACCCGCCGTACGGTACGGCGTCAGGGCGACGCCTTCGCGCCCGTTCGCCAATCGGGGATACTCGGCGCGTTCGGTTCCAGCGAGCGCAGGAACGTGACCAGTTGGCGAATCTGTTCGAGTGTCAGTGGCCCGCCGAAATCTTGGCTCCAGGCGGCCATCGAGCTTCCCGGTACGCCACCGGTGACGATCAGGGCCGCCTGGGAGTCGGTGGTCTCCGACAAGAACTGCTTCGAGTTCAGCGTCGGCGCGGTACCACCGGTGGCGTTCTTGCCGTGGCATGACGAGCAGCTCTGGTTGAAGAGCGCGTCGCCGATGCGCTTGTACTCCGACGCCTGCTCGGTCTTGGCCTGCGACCGCAGGCTCGGTTCCCGCAGGCGATAGAGCGGGAACGCGACAACGAGCACGAACATGAACACGAGTCCGGCGGTGTAGTACCGATCCAGGCTGCGCTCCAGCCATGCCGGCTCGAAGTGCTCGGGATCACGACGCTGTGGCTTCGGCACGACTACGACCCCTCTCTGCAGGATGGGCCCTTGGCGGGTGAGAAGAACGCCTTGGCCCCGTGGTCCGGCCCGGTGATCTTCTTGTCGGTGTCGACCACCAGGATGTCGCCGTCGACGCTCACCGGATGGCGATCCATGCCACGTGGCGAGGGACCCTCGATCCACTCACCGCCGATATCGAACGTCGAGCCGTGACACGGGCACTCGAAGCGACCCGAGCTCTCACAGAACGGCACGCGGCAACCGAGGTGCGGACACTTCTGCGAGAGGGCGAACAGGTGACCATCGGCGTTGGCCAACCAGAACCGCCCTTCCCGCACGTAGGTCGCAGTGCCGGCGGCGAAGTCGGCGGCCGAGCCGACCTTGATCTTGCCGCCGGCTGCGTTCGTGGTGAGCGGACGCAGCAGCTCCCACGTGGTCCACGCCGCGGCGGAGGCCAGCAGACCGCCGCAGGCCTTCCAACCGTTGCGCAACAGGTTTCGTCGTGACAGGGCCATCGTCGCTCCTCACATCTCGATGTAGTTGTGGTCCCACGGGGGGACGAACTTCCAGCCGGGGCCGCGGAACGCCAGGCCGACGACCGTCAGCACGACCGCCAGCACCAGAATGATCACGAAGGCGCTGATGGCCACCTTGCGGTTGCGGGCCTCCGTTGCCGGGTTCCGGTCGATGTACGGCAACACCGCCAGCACGGCGAGCACGCCGGTCGGGACGAGGATGCCGGCGACGAGTGGATCGAAGTGGTTCAGCAACTCCTGCAACCCGACGAAGTACCACGGTGCCTTGGCGGGCTCGGGTGTGAGGTTCGGGTTGGCGATGTCCTTCAACGGGGCAGCGAAGGCCACGCCGAGAGCCAGCACGGTGGCGGCCACACCGAGGCCGACCACGACGTGTCGTACGAGCATGTGCGGCCAGGTGAACACGGTGTCGTCGGTGAGCCGCTCCTCAGCAGTGACCGACTCTCGATCGACGACACCCAGCAGTCGCACTCGGCGGCCGTCTTCGGTCACCACGGCCGTCTCGGCCATGGCGGTCTCGGCTGGAACGGGCGGATCCATCGCGACCTCCGACGCGCCCTCCGAGAACGCACCGATACCGCCGCGCTTCACCGCGAAGCCGTCCTTGCGGACCCGCCAGATGTGCACCATCAACAACAGGCCGAGTGCGCCGGGCAGCACCGCAACATGCAACGCGTAGAAGCGCACCAGCGTGGCTTGGCCGATCTGTTCGCCGCCGATCAGCAAGCCACTCAGCAGGTTCCCGATGACCGGCACGTAGTCCACGAGGTTGGTGCCGACGGTCACAGCCCAGTAGCTGAGCTGGTCCCACGGCAACAGGTAGCCGGTGAAGGAGAAGATCAAGGTGATGACCAGGAGTCCCAGGCCGACCACCCAGTTGAACTGTCGCGGTCGCTTGTACGCACCCGCCAGGAACACCCGAACGAGGTGGGCAACCACCACCAGGACCATGAGGTGCGCCGACCACCGGTGCACGTTTCGCACCAGTTGACCGAAGCCCACGCCGGTGCGCAACTGCTGCATGTCGCCATATGCCGAGGTCACCGAGGGCGTGTAGAAGAACATCAGGTACACACCCGTGACGACCAGGATCCCGAACAGCACCGCGGCGATGTAGCCGAGACGCCACGAGTAGCGGAACCGCAGCACACGCGCCGGCACCTTCACCGGATAGATGTGCAAGAACACGTTGGAGAACGACTGCAGCGCCCGTCCCCGAGGTGTGTCGAGGTGCGGGTGGCGGAACACCGAGCGCCAGGTTTCGGTGTGCCGCACCCGTGCGAAGATGCCCTCCCGAACCGGATACACATCGGGCTCGAGGGCATCACGTTCGGGCGCTGGCTGCGCTTTGTCGGGCAACACATCGCTCACGAGACAACCTCCTTGGCATTGACCATGACCAGAGCCGATGGCGGACAGCGGTTCACGCACAGGCCGCAACGGATGCACAACTCTTCGTCCAGCAAGAGCGCCGACTGGCTCTCGACGCCGACACCCGCATGGTCGGCACGCACGATGCTGATGCAGTCGACAGGGCACACGTCGACACAGAGACCACACAGGATGCACAGATCCGGGTGCAGCATGATGTTGTCGAAGCAGCGCAGGCAGCGCAGGCCCTCCAACACGGCGTGGCCCTCGTCGTACCCGGTCTCGACCTCCGAGAACCCGACCCGCCGATCGCGGGGAACGCTGGGGATCGTCACTCGGGCGATGCCGTCGTAGCCCGTTGCCAGGCGACGGAAGAACGGCTCGACTTCCAACTCGATGGCGACATCGGGCGTCGACGGTGCGTCTCCACCGGTCAACATCGCGTCGATCGACGCGGCAGCGCGACGACCGTCGGCGATGGCATCGATCAGGTTGCGCGGGCCGAACGCCACATCGCCGCCTGCCCAGACCTTGGGGTGCGTCGATCGCAACGAAGCATCGACAGCGACGCCCCCGAACCGGGTGAGCTCGATGCCGAGATCCGCCGGCAGGAATGCGACGTCTGGCGCTTGCCCGACCGCGAGGATCACGGTGTCGGCCGGGATCACCTCTTCGGTGCCCGGCGAGAACGTCGGTGAGAAGCGACCCTGCGGGTCGAACACCGAGACCACACCGATGGTCTCGAGGCCGGTGACTCTGCCCTCCCCCACGAGTCGGTGGGGGCCACGGCGGTAGCGGATCGTGATGCCCTCGGCCTCGGCTTCTTCGATCTCTTCGAGTGCTGCCGGCATCTCCTCGAACGACTCCAGGGCGATCACGGTCACGTGCTTCACGCCGGCGCGCACCGCTGCCCGAGCGGCGTCGAATGTGGTGGTCAATCCCCGGCGGGCATCGTCGCCCGCACTCGCGCCGAGCATGGTCGGATCGGGCGCCGGCTCATCGAGCGCCGCGGCGCGCAGTGCGGTGCGGGCCGCGTCGAACGCCACGTTGCCACCACCGACGACCACCACGCTCTCGCCGAGCTCGACCCGAAATCCGCGGTTGACGTTCAACAGGAACTCGATCGCCGACACCGTGCCGTCGAGTTCATGGCCGGGGATGTTCAGGTCACGACCACGGCCTGCGCCCACGCACAGGAAGATCGCATCGTGTCGCTCGAGGAGTTGTTCAAAGGTGAGATCTCGTCCAATTCTGCAGCCCAGTTCCACGTCGATGCCGAGCGACACGATCGCTTCGGTCTCGCGATCGATCAGCGAGCGCGGCAACCGGTACTCGGGAATCCCCATGACCATCATCCCGCCGAGACGCTGCTCGCCTTCGTAGACCGTGACGCTGTGACCTGCGAGGCGCAGGTCGTGGGCAGCCGCCAGACCACCCGGGCCACCGCCGATGATGCCGACGGAGGTCTTCCCCGCAGCAGGCACCGCGCCATGACCCCGGTGCCACTCGGTCGCGCCGCCGAAGCTCTCGACGCCGTAGCGCTCCGATACGAAACGCTTCAGGGCACGGATCGCCACCGGGGCATCGACGGTTCCGCGCCTGCACGACGTCTCACATGGTGCCGCACACACCCGCCCGCAGATCGACGGGAACGGGTTGGGCGCCCGAGCAATCTGATACGCATCCGAGAAGCGACCCTCGGCGATGGCGGTGACGTACCCGCCGGCATCGGTGTGCACCGGGCACGCCGCCCTGCAGGGCTCGTTCTCCCACAGCCAGCGGGCATCGGGGGTGACCGGCGTCATCTACGCAGTCCGCGTGCCTGCAGACTGCGCAGCCCCCTGAGGAGTGCGCAGCCTGCAACCATGAACCACGACGTCGCCAGCAAGACCCGTGTGCTCCGCCCGACACCGGACATCGAGACCAGCACGTCCGGCACGTAGACCAGCACGGCGAATGCCACCATCACCAACAGCGCACCCGCGATTACGGCGCGCGGCCAACTCATGCTGTAACGGTGAACGCCGAACGCATGCCTTGCGCGTAGTGCTTTTCGATGTTGCACACGAGCACATATGCGCCGGCCTCGAGGGTCAGCGTCGAGGTGACCGTCTTGCCGGCATCGGTCTCACTGATCTCACCGACGCTGGCGTCTTCGCTGACCTTGTTCTCAGCGTCGACCTTCAGTGCGTCCGCCGACTCGTCGGTCTTCAACACGACCATCTCGTGCTGACGGTTGCCGGTGTTCTTGAAGGTGAACGTCACAGCCCCGGCCTTGACCGTGAGCGGATCGACCGTCAGGGTCTGTGCAGTGTCGGATGTGTCAGCCGCGATCACCGACACCGGCGTGCCATCGGCAGCAGGCGCAACCGTCACATCGCCTCCGGCGGCGGGTGCCGCTGTGTCAGACGAACTCTTGCTGTCGCTCCCGCATCCGGCCACCAGGCCGAACATCAGGATTGCAGCTGCAGTGGATCGAGTCAGACGGCGCATGGGAACCTCCAGGTAGATTGGCTCCACGATCGTTCCTAGGGTCGTCCGCTAGACAGGGCCGAAGGTCCCGAGCAATCTGGCCCACGGGACCTAGGGCCCGGGCCTAACGGCGCTTGCGGTTCAGGCGGAGGTGCCCGACTTGAAGCTCAGGCGCAGCTTGGTCCGGTAGGCGATGATCGCACCTGCCTCGATCAGCACGTCCATCTCGATCACCTCGGCCACACGAAGGTCCTTGTACGACTTCGAGGCCTCGCGTACGGCGTTCTGTGCGGCGAACTCCCACGAGTCGCTGCTGGAACCGATCAACTCGACGACCTGATAGACGCTGTCATTCATGCTGGTGCTCCTTGCACAGGTAGGAATTTCACAGAGATGGCCAGCTCCGCACTGAGCCGGACCGCGCCGTCTCGCTCGACGTGGCACTGCAGTCGACGTACCTCGCCGACGCGCGCATCGTCGTGCCGGCCACACATTTCGGCCACTGCGAACTTGGCGGCCTGGTGCCATGTCACGCCTCGCCCGGTGACGCGGTGCACCTGATACACCGACTCGTTCCCGCCACGGATCAAGGGCGGCTCGTCGCTGGCAAAATCGTCGGAGGTCGGGCGGCCGCACTGTTGCCGAATCGCCTCCATCAGATCGCTCGTCAACAGTTGCCGTCGTCGACGCGACGGTCCCCCGTACGCGGCCGGGTCGATCGCCGGACCGAACCTGATCTCCGCGCGCCGGAACGGCCGCGGCACGCGAGCGCCGATCGGCTGGATCCGATCCGTGCCGACGAGTCCAACCGGAACGATGGGCGCGCCCGTCATCAACGCCAGTTGGGCCACACCGGAGTGACCGCGATGCAGCAGGCCGTCACGCGATCGCGTGCCTTCGGGATAGATGCCGAGCACGTGACCACGGTCCAATGCGTTCGCCGCAACCCCGAGCGCAGCCATCGCCTGGCGCGCCGCTGCTCGTTCGATGGGGATCAGCCCGAAGGCGGGGAAGAGCCGCTTGGTGACCCATGAGTTCATGTATTCGGCCTTCCCGACGAAGTAGGTGCGCCGGGGCACGGAGAACATCAGCACCACCGTGTCGAAAAAGGAGATGTGGTTGGCGGCGAGGATGACCGGGCCGTGCAGCGGGAGATGTTCGGCACCGGTGACCTTCACCGGGATCAACAGGCGATAGATGGCGCCGATCACCGCCCGAGTGATGCGATAGAACCGACCGCCGTCGGGCTCGACTTCGGCTGTCGCCGCCTGTTCCACGGCCACACGCTAGATGGCAGGTCGATACTGTGGGTCACACGACCAGTGGAGGAACGCTATGACTGCGCCAGCGACCATGCCGGCAGTGTTCATCGGCCATGGAAGCCCGATGAACGCGTTGGAGACGAACCGCTACACCGACGCATGGCAGGCGTTCGCCGCCGGCATCGCTCGACCGCGGGCGATCGTGGCGGTTTCGGCACATTGGTACATCAACGCGACCGCCGTCACGGCGATGGCCCATCCGAAGACGATCCACGACTTCTTCGGATTCCCAGACGAGTTGTTCGCCGTTCGATACTCGGCGCCCGGCGACCCCGATCTCGCCGCCGAGATCGCCGAATTGGTGAAGCCGACGTGGGTCGGCAGCGATCTCGACAGTTGGGGGCTCGACCATGGCACCTGGTCGGTGCTGGTGCACATGTTTCCCGAAGCCGACATCCCCGTCGTCCAACTGTCGGTCGATGCCTCCAAACCATTCGAGTACCACGTCGCCCTCGGCGCCCAGTTGGCCGAACTGCGGTCGCGCGGAGTGCTGATCGTCGGCAGCGGAAACGTGGTGCACAACCTCGGGCTCATCCAGTGGAGCGAGCCCGAGGGCGCCTTCGATTGGGCGAGATCATTCAACGAGGCAGCCATCTCGACCATGGCCGCGAACCCGGGCTCGGCAGCAGGGCTCCAGGACAACGAGTACTTCCGGCTCGCCGCTCCGACTCCCGATCACTTCATCCCGTTGCTGTACATCGCCGGTCTGGCCGGCGCAACCGGCCACGGGGCCGAGGTGCTGATCGACGGATATGCCATGGGCTCGTTGTCGATGACGGCGTTCACCGTCGCCTGACGCCCGAGCTCAGAGGCTGACGCCGAACTGCTTCAGGAAGGTCAACAAGTCGTCGGCGTGCTCTTCCTCGACGGCGAGAATGCTCTCCATCAGGCGGCGAGTGGTGATGTCGGTGTCGGCCAGCCAGCGGATGATCAGCGGACCGCGCTCGATGTGTGCTCGTGCGTTGTCCCGAAGCTTCTGGATATCCGACAGGTGAGCGCTCACGTTCGTCTCCTTGGGGTGCGTGGATGCGGAATGACTGGTAGCCGGGCTGCTCAGGTATCAAACTGGCCCGGTGGCACCACCCCGCACCCGCGTCACGGCTGCGGTCGGCTTTCTGCACCCCGGCGCGATGGGCGCATCGCTGGCCGCCGCATGCGGTGGCACCCGTCTGTGGTGCGGCGACGGCCGTTCGGAGACCACGCGGGCGCGAGCCGAGACAGCGGGAATGGTCGATGTCGGATCGCTCGCAGCCCTCGCCACCGCCGCAGACGTGATCATCTCGGTGTGCCCACCCGGCGCCGCATCCGCTGTCGCTCGTGACGTGGTTGCCGCGGGATTCGACGGCATCTATGTCGATGTCAACGCCATCTCGCCGGCGACGTCACGAGCGATCGGCGCGACGTTCGACCGCTTCGTGGACGGGGGCGTCGTCGGGCCACCGGTGCAGTCCGCAGGCTCGACGCGCCTGTACCTCTCCGGGGACGCGGCGCCACAGGTTGCCGACCTGTGGGCCGGATCGCTGCTCGAGACCCGCCTCGTCGACGGTGGCGCCGGCGCGGCCTCCGCGGTGAAGGTCTGCTATGCGGCGTGGACGAAAGGGACTGCCGCGCTGCTGCTGACGATCCGCGCCCTGGCGGCCGCCGAAGGTGTGGAGGATGCGCTGCTCGCCGAGTGGGCGACGTCACTGCCCGGCTTGGCCACGCAATCGGAGCGCGCGGCAACCGGCAACGCGCCGAAGGCCTGGCGATTCGTCGGCGAGATGGACGAGATCGCCGCCAGCTTCACGGCGCATGGTCTGCCCGACGGGTTCGCCGCGGCCGCCGCCGGCGTCTACGACCGACTGGCCGCCTTCAAGGACACCACGGGAATCACGCTCGGCGCCGTGATCGAGGCACTGAACGATCCGGGATCGTAGGCTCGGTCGATCGCAGACGGAGGAGGACCCACGATGAACGGTCTCGATGGCAAGGTGGCGATCGTGACCGGATCGTCGAGCGGGATCGGCGAGGCCACCGCTCGCCGTTTGTCCGAGCTCGGCGTCAGGGTCGTGGTCAACTCGTCGTCGTCGATCGAGGCGGGCCATGCGGTCAGGGATTCGCTGCCGACCGAGGCGATGTACGTGCAGGCCGACATCAGCGACCAGGCCCAGGGTCGCGAGCTGATCGCCCGGACCGTTGAACGGTTCGGGCGACTCGACGTCCTCGTCAACAACGCCGGCTGGACAACCCGCGTGCCGCACGCCGACCTCGATGCGCTGAGCGACGACATCTTCCGCAAGACCTTCGAGGTCAACGTGTTCGGCACATGGTGGCTCACCAAGGAAGCGATGCCACACCTGCGCGAATCACCCGACGGCAACGTGGTCACGATCACGTCGATCGCCGGCTTGAGGCCGATCGGTTCATCGATCGCCTACGCGATGACAAAGGCCGCGCTGAACCACATGACGGCCCTCCTCGCCAAGTCGTGCGGCCCGGTGCGAGTGAACGCGGTCGCGCCCGGCCTGGTCGCAACTCCGTGGACATCGCAATGGGACGACCAGCACGCTTCCGTCGCGGCGACCACACCCCTGCACCGTTCGGCGACCCCCGACGACTGTGCAGAGGCGGTGATCGGCCTCATCCGCAACTCGTACATCACCGGTCACGTCGTAGTCGTCGACGGCGGGACCACACTCGTCATCTGAAGCACCGCGACCAGCTCAGCGCTATCGAAAGATCGGGCAACTTCCACCGAATCGGTCACGACTGGCGACCGCCGATAGGCGCAACCGGTTCAGGCGTACGGCGTGACAGGCCGAGTCTGCGGAACGCCATCGACCGTCATGTCGACGCGCTCGTCGTAGAAGCACACCAACCCGGCGATCGGGGCTGACTCCCAGATCGGCGCAGGGTATGACCAGACCAGGTCGGTGTGCAGTGATCTCCCGGTCTGCACGCTCCAGTAGATGGCCTCACCTTTGTACGGGCACTGAGAAAGCGTGGTCGAGGCAACCAGTAAGTAAATCCGTAGATCAGTCAAGGGCATGTAGATGCGCCGCCGCAGACTCGTCTCGAACAGCAGAGTCGGGCGCTTGGTGTCGGCGACGAGCACACCGTCGACGCTGACCACGACGTGGCGCGAGCTCGGCAGGATGTCGATGCGCTTGTACGGGTCGCGGGCGTGCCCGAACACGTTCCTGGTCCTCTTCGAACCAGTGGTCGAACTCATGCCACCGCAAGGCGACGTAGTCATCAAGCCCGCCGTCGGCTCTCATGTAGCTGTGCGTGCTGTCGATGATGGTTTCATCGACGTCGCTGCGCGGAAAGAAGTACGTCGGGTAGTACGGCTTCTCCCACACGAGCAGTGGGCTGAACGAGTCGGCGACGTAACGACCGTCGAGCATCACCCGCACCCGCTTCGGTGACGGTTCGACCCGCAGGCTCGATTCGGAGGTGACCACGCTCGGCATGCTTCCCATGCGCATGAGAATAGGGGTCCGGGAACACTCCCCCGGACCCCTGCGGCGGAGCTCGTTCAGTGCTCGATGTTCTCGAATCCGGTGATGTCGAGGATCACGCCGAAGCCAGTCATGTTGTGCTGCACGCTGACGAAGAAGTGCTTGCCGCTCGGGTCGAAGAAGCCACCACTCCACTCGGCGCCCTCGCCGTGGTTCGCCGCTGCGGGATCGTTGGTCGGTAGGTCGTTCAACGTGGCCATGCGAACGCAGCCATCGGTCAAGGTGTCGGCGTCGTCGCCATCTGGCAGGCAGATGAACAGGTCGTTGTTCTTGTTGGTGGCGGCGATGTCGCCATCTTCGTGCAGCAGCCAGTTGTTGGTGACGGGTTGCTGGGCGATGTTGTCGACCATGGCCTCGTCGGATGTCCCGATCATGAAGTACTGCACCTCCGGCGACGCCGCGTTGCCGAGGGCATCGGCAAGTGACCCGTCGGTGACGCAGATGGTCTCGCCCCACGTGTGGTCTTCGCCTTCGTTGCCGGTGTCGTTGGCACACCACTTGACCTGGCCGGCCGCGAGTGCCGGACGATCGATCTCGCTGTCTTCCGGGCGGTAGTAGCCGGTGAGCTTGTTGGCGACGGTGGCCGTGCGCAGGTTGAGCGCGTTGCAGGCTGCGCCCTGGCAGATCGGGATCCAGGCACCGAGGCCTGTTTGCGTGCCCTGCCCATAGTCGTTGCCACTGTTCAGCGTGCCGGCCGCGCCACGCTTGCCGACGCGCAGCCCGTAGATGTTGCCGGACGCAAGCGGCGAGGTCGACAGATCAGTGACCATGGTCGTACCGTCCCACGGGGTGGTCGGCACGAACTTGAAGTAGGCGCCACCCTGCAGACCATTCGACGGCCGGTTCTCGTCGCCGTAGTACATCAGGCCCGAGTCGTAGAGGGCGATCGACTCGAACGACAGCGTGCCAACGCTGCGTCGCACGGCCACGTTGCCGGCATCGGTGCCGCTCACGGTGCCGGCGACTCGGTCGAACAGCACACCTGTCGTTGCCAGCGGATTGACGATCTCGAGCATCTGACCGGTTGCGCCGGCCTCTTCGGCGACGATCACCGTGCCCCACGGCGTGACGCGCACTGGATCACAGGAGGTCGTACCACTGAGGATCGTCTCGGCGATCCCGGTGTCGAGGCTGATGCGCTGCACGCCAGGATTGGTGGTGCCCTGCTCGTTGCAGGCGATGATGTGCGTGGCCTTGCCTGTCGGAGGCCACAGCACCATCTGATCGAGGGTGGGTGCAGCATTGCCGGATGTCACGATGCGGGCTTTCAGGCCCTTGGCGAGCGTGACGAGCTTGGTTGGATCAGCCTTCGCCGCAGCGAGGTCGGCGGAAACGGTCGAGGAGGCGACGACAGGCTTCTTGAACCCGAACAGCTCCTTGGCGTGATCCTCGAGGCGCTGCTGGTTCTGCTTGCCCACGTCGCTGCCGGCCAGCGCTGCGCCGACCATCAGCGAGGCGCTGACGACTCCGGCGATCAAGGCCGCCTTGGTGATCTTGCGTGTGATCATTTCGGTCCCTTCGTTGTCCGGGTGCATCGACGGGCGAGCACCTTCGGCAACGTTCTACGGAACCAACGCCAACTGAAGGTGACCTCCGGGTGAGCATCGAGTGGACAATGGGCAAACGGTCGCCGCCATCGTCATCTTGCTCGTGCCTTTCGCTCGGCCCCGCGCAACAGCCGCAGAGTCTTGCGCTCGGCGACCGTGAGGCCCGCAGGCCGGGAACCGGTCGGGCGTCGCCACGCGGCCTGCAGCGTGCTCTCGACGTAGCCGGTGACGACGGCGGGGTGGATGTAGCTGTTGCGGCACACCGCGCGCGTGTTGCCGAGGTGATCGGCCACTTCATCGATGATCTCGTTCAACACCCGGTTGGTCGGGGTTTCATCGTGCTCGCTTGCCGCCGCCAGCCAGTCGGCGGCCCGCACCGTCGCGTTCCACGTTCGAAAGGTCTTGGCCGTTACTCTGGGACCGGCGTGTTCGACCAGGTAGGCGTTGACGTCGGTCGAACCGAGCCGACGAACCTCACCGTCGGGCGTGCGGTACTCGAACAACTGCTGACCCGGTAGGTGTTGACATCGTCGGACGATCTTGGCGAGGCGAGCGTTGTCGACGCGCACATCGAACTCGTGTGCCGACTTGCCTCGAAAGGCCATCCGGATCGTCGCACCACGAACGTCGACGTGGTGGTTGCGCAGCGTGGTGAGGCCGAACGAGTGATTCGTCCGCGAGTACTCGGCGTTGCCGATTCGCAGACTCGTGATGTCGAGCAAGCGCACCACCGTGGCCACGACCCGGTCGTGGTCCACATCGTCGCGAGCGAGGTCGCGGCCGACGCGACCACGCAGCGATGCCAGCCCGTGGCCGAACGACACGAGGTCGGCGAACTTGTCGTCGGCCTGACTCGCGGTGAACGCCGGGTGGTAGCGATACTGCTTACGACCGCGGGCGTCGCGACCCGTGGCTTGGAGGTGGCTGCGCTCATCGGCGGCGATCCACACCTTCGTCCAAGCCGGTGGCACGGCCAGCGATTGAATGCGCTCGAGATCGGCTCGGCTGACCGGCCGGCCGTTGGTTTCGTCGACGTACGAGAACCGCTTCGTGCCCCGCCGGCGGATGCCCGGCTCCTGATCCGACCCGAACACGAGATGGGATGCATTGCCGGCCACAGGCCCATTGTTCCCTCACGATTCTCGGACCAAACGTCGACCGCGGTTGGCGCGGCCCCGACGTGGGAAGTATCAACCCGCCCCTCGAAAGGAGCAGTGATGGCTCGATCACTCTGGACCGGCTCGATCAGCTTCGGTCTCGTCAACGTTCCCGTCAAGGCGTTCACCGCTGTGCGCGACCACGACGTGCACTTTCATCAGCTCGACAAGAAGTCAGGGTCGCGCATCCGCTACCGAAAGGTGGCCGAGGAGACAGGCAAGGAGGTCGACAAGGACGACATCGCCTGGGGCTTCGAGGTGAAGAACGGTCGCTATGTGACGTTCGACGACAAGGAGATGGACGCGCTTCGCCCGGCGTCGACGCGGGTGATCGAGGTCTCCGATTTCGTCGCGCTCGAGGAGATCGATCCGATCTACTACGAGAACACCTACTGGCTGGTCCCCGCTGGCGAGGCAGCAAAGAAGAGCTACCAACTGCTCGTTGCCGCGATGGACGACACCCAACGAGTCGGAGTCGGGACCGTGGTGCTGCGCGACAAGCAACACCTCGTCGCTGTCCGTCCGCTCGATGACGTGCTGGCGATGTCGACGATGCGGTTCGCCGACGAAGTGGTCGAACGTTCGGAGATCGAGGGAATGCCCCGTCGCGGCAAGACTGATCCGAAGGCACTGAAGATGGCCAAGCTATTGATCGAAGGGTTGTCGAGCGAATGGAAACCGCAGCAGTATCACGACACGTACACCGAGGCGTTGCGACACCGAATCACGGCGAAGGACAGAGGCAAAGAAGTGGTCCGGACCGCTGAAGAACCAGCGGCCCGCGTCCTCGACCTGATGGCCGCGCTCGAGGCAAGCGTCGACGCCGCCAAGCACCGCAGGGCTCCGCACAAAACTGCTCGGAAGGCCACGAGGAAGGCCGGCTGATGGCCGAACGGGCATCGGAACGGCTGCGGCCCTACCGGCGGAAGCGCAACTTCGACGTCACATCGGAGCCCGCCGGTAGCCCCGCTCCCGCACAGGACGGTCATCGGTTCGTGGTGCAGCGTCATCGCGCCTCGCGCCTGCACTACGACTTCCGCCTGGAGGCCGCCGGCGTGCTGCTGAGTTGGGCGGTGCCCAAGGGACCGACGCTCGACCCCGACGTGAAACGCATGGCAGTGCACGTCGAAGACCACCCACTGGAGTACTTCGACTTCGAAGGGGTGATCCCCCGCGGCGAATACGGCGGCGGAGACGTGATCGTCTGGGACTGGGGAACGTGGTCGATCACCGATGGAAAGGATCCGATCGCCGCGACCGAAGCCGGTGATCTGCATTTCGACCTGACCGGCGAGAAGTTGCACGGTCACTTCGCGCTGGTGCGGCGCGGTTCCAGAGATAGCGAAGAGCAATGGCTGCTGCTGCACAAACACGACGAGCACGCCGTTCCCGGTTGGGACCCCGAGGAGCACCCTCGTTCGGTGAAGTCGGGTCGCACGAACGACGAGGTCAAGAGCGCTCCCTGACCAAACGCGATCGCTGCGCTGGACGCAATGAAGCAACGACCACCAGTTCCACGCGTCAGGAAGACCCCACCGGCGGCGGATCGGTCAGCGCGTGGCGCAAGAGCGCCTGAGCGGACCAACGCATGAGTGCGACCGCTTCGCTTCTCGACAGCCCGCCGACGTCGACGAGCCAGACGAGTGCTTCGATCCCGATCGTGGCGCGGACGGCTCGTACCAGCTGAGCGATCTGGTCGTCGGAAAGATCGCCCTCTACGTTGTCCAGGGCCTCCGCGATCCATGCAATGGCGCGGCCCTGACGCAATGGGAGCGCAACTCGCTCCGCCGAAGTTGCCTCCAGCGACAGTCGCAACATCGTTCGCTGCTGTGCCTCGGTGTCGAGGATCATCGCACTGAAGTTCTTGACCACGGCATCGAGCCGCCGCGATGGATCAGTCGGCGGGTCGGGCGGCAACATCGACGTGGCGATGATCTCGGGGTGCGCGGCGACAAGCAGGTCTCGCGTGCTCGGGAAGTACCGATACGCGGTGCTACGCGAGATCTCGGCTGCCGCCGCAGCGTCTTCCACAGTCGGGGAGGCGCCAGCCGCCACCAGTTCACGAGCGGCCGCCACCAGTGCGGCACGCGTCCGGGCCTTCTGAGCGCTGCGTCCGCCATCTTCGTATGAGGTTGACATCGCCTTCATGGTATGTCATTCTCCTCATGGGACATTGGTCCCACGAAGTCGGGAGACAGCATGAGCGCCAGCACGGCACGGAAGTCATTCGTACGAGGAGCCGACGAAGGTGAACGTCGCTGGTTCTACGGTGGCGGTCTGCACATCTGGAAGGCGACAGCCGAACAGACCGACGGCGCGTTCATCCTGTTCGAGGATCGCATGGCCTCTGGCAAGGTCACGCCACTGCACATCCATCCCGAGTCCGACGAGACGATGATCGTGCTCGAGGGCGAGATCTTGATGCACCTCGACGGCGTCGAGCACGTCGTCGGCGAGGGCGGGATCGCCAGCGCGCCGCGTGGCGTCCCCCATGCCTTCAAGGTCTCCGGTGCAGATGGCGCACGCTTGTTGTGCCTCCACACGCCGGGCTGCTGCCAGGCGTTCTACTGGGATGCCAGTGACCCCGTCGCCGCAGGCGACACCGAGTTGATCGCTTCGGGAGAAGTCGACATGGGCCGCGTGCAAGCGTCGGCGAGAAAGAACGGCGGCATTGAGATCCTCGGCCCACCGCCGTTCGGCGGAACCATCGTTTGAGCCAGGCACGAGTTCGGCGACATGCATCATCCTGCCGCGACGTGCGATCATGGGGCTCCGTCGATCACACCACACGAGGAGGCCATCATGCCGGCCAAAGGCTCTGCCGAATGGAAAGGCGACCTGCCGACAGGCACTGGTACGTTCACCGCTGGGGACAGCATCAGCGGTGGATACACCTTCAAGTCCCGCTTCGAGGACGGCCCCGGATCCAATCCGGAACAATTGATCGCCGCAGCGCATGCATCGTGCTTCTCGATGGCGTTGTCGAGCATCCTGGCCAAGGCCGGGACCCCGCCAGAATCGGTTCAGACCGATGCCTCGGTCACGCTGAGAATGGTCGACGGTGCTCCGACGATCACCAAGATCGAATTGGTCACCATTGGTCGAGTGGCCGGGATCGACGAGGCCACGTTCACCGAACACGCAATGGCGGCCAAGGCAGGCTGCCCGGTCAGCAAGGCCCTGGCAGGCGTGCCCGAGATCACCTTGCAGGCGCACCTCGCCGGCTGACGGCTACAGCGACTGCCACGTCGGTTTGGCAGCGAACGTCGACCGGTAGTAGTCGGTCAGCGTCAATCGTGACGCCGCAGCCTCGTCGACCACGACACTGGCATGCGGATGCAGTTGGATCGCCGAGGCCGGACACATCGACGCCACGGGTCCCTCCACGGCACGGGCGATCGGCTCGGCCTTCGCGTCCGCATCGGCGACGAGCCGAGCGACGGCCCCGGCGTCTGGCTGGATCACGATCTCCACGTCACGCTCCATCCGGCGAGGCAGGGCCGCAACGCCCGTACGGATCGAACACCACGCGCCCGTCGACGATCGTCGCCGCAACCTGTCGCTGCTTGTCGAGCAACACGATGTCGGCCGCGCAGCCCGGCACGAGGCGGCCGATGTCGCTTCGCTGCGCCAGCCGAGCCGGCGTCGCCGAGGCCGCCATCGACGCCTCGGCCAACGCACAGTCGGTGAACGCGAGCAGATTGCGCACTGCCTCGTCGAACCGCAGCACACTGCCGGCCAGCACGCCGCCGGGCGTGCGCGCCCCGGACGCATCGACGATCACCGACGTCTCACCAACGCGATACGCGCCGTGCGGCAGGCCGAGCGCGGAGATCGAGTCGGTCACGAGCGCGATACGGCTCGGTCCCAGTGCCCGCCACGCCAGGCGCACCATCGTCGGGTCGACGTGCAGCCCGTCGACGATCAGCCCGGCGATCAAGCCTGAGTCCGCGAGGGTTGCGCCGGCCGCACCGGGCGACCGAGCGGTGATCGGGCTCATCGCATTGAACAGGTGGGTGACACCCGTGACCCCGGCAGCGATGGCGGCGCGCATGTCGGCCGCGTCGGCGTCGCTGTGGCCGGCGCAGACCACGACCCCCGTCGACACCAACCGCTCGATCACTGCACGGGCATGCGGCAACTCGGGCGCGATGGTGACCATTGCGACACCGGTGTCGCGTCGCCATCCGTCTATGGCCTCGAGCGTCGGCTGGCGAAGGCGATGCACCGGATGCGCTCCGGCTCGCACCGGATTGAGAAATGGCCCTTCGAGGTGCACGCCCAGTGACCGCGCCCCGCCGTGAGGTTCGTGCTGTGCCCACTCCGAGATCGCCGCAAGCGCGGCTTCGGTCGCCGTCACGGACGAGGAGATCACGGTCGGCATGAACGAGGTGACCCCACACTGCACGAGAAACGCGGCGACCTCACCGACTCGCGTTGGCTCCGTCGCCAGATCGACCCCGGCAGCACCGTTGACCTGCAGATCGACGAAACCCGGCAACACCCAGCAGTCCGTCGCGTCGACGACATTGTCAGCCTGCTCGCCACCCAGCGGATCGACCGCGGCGATGCGTGTTCCATCGACGATGACCTGCATGTTGGCGCCACGGATTGCGAACGAGGTCATGATGGCTACGTCGGTCAGCAGTACTGGCGGACCGTCGGGTACGGATTCACGGCGGACCCCCCACCGGGATGGATCTCGAAGTGGAGATGATCGGCAGTGGTGTCGCCGGTGTGGCCGACATAGCCGACGACCTCGCCGGCGGCGACGCTGCGCGACGACCCCTCCCATGACGACAGGTGGGCGTAGAAGTACCGGTTCCCGTCGTCACCGGCGAGCGAGATGGAGTTACCCCCGAGGTTGGTGGTTCGCATGTTCGCGAACCCCGAGACGACCGCGACCAGCGGGGTGCCGTACGGGCTCATCATGTCGACCCCCTCGTGCTTGCGGCCGCCCGGACGTGGCGCCCCGAAGGTGTCGCCGAACGCGCTCGGACCGGCGACAGGACAGACCCACGATCCCCCGGAGATCACTGGCTCCGGGGCTGGTGGTGGATCGGGGGCTGGATCGGGGGCTGGATCGGGGGCTGGATCGGGGGCTGGATCGGGGGCTGGATGGGGGGCTGGATCGGTGGCCGGGGTCGGTTGGCTGGGCCGCGATGGAGTGGGTGCGGGGGGCAGCGACGCCGGAGGAACCGGTTTCACCCCTCCCCCTCGCGCAGCGATGGGCGCGACGTCGGCGGGGACGAGGGCGGGGGCGGGAGCATCTGCAGCGCTGACCGTCAGCTCCGCTGCCGCCTTCGTTTCCCGGTTGGCGGCAGCGTCCGCCTCGTCCTGCTTCTTCTTGGCGAGCTGCGCCTCGTAGGCCCGCTTGACCTCGTCGTTCTTCAACTGTTCACGAAGCACGGCGAGATCGGAGAGCTGTGCATCGATCTCGGTCTGGCGCGCCGCGAGGTCGGCGACGAGCTGGACGTTCTGGCTCTGCAGCGCGTCAAGGCGGGCTTGGCGGACGTCGAGGTCGCTTCGGGCCGCGTCCAAGGTGTCGAGATCGGTGGCACCGACATCGAGGGCGATGTTCTTCAGCACGTTCATCTGCATCGTCTCGGTCACATCGCCCGTGACCAACAGGATCGAGGGGGCAGCGCCGCCGGTGAATCGATCGATGGCGATCTTGGCAAGACCGGCCTGCACGTCGCTGTACTGCGCCGACGCCGCTGCGATCTCGGCCTGGCTCGTCTGGATCTGCGCGGCAACGTCTTGCTGGCGGGCCTGAGCCTCGGACCATCGCTGTGCCGTCTTGTCGGCCTTGACCTGCACTCGAAGGATCTCGGCAGCCGCTTGGTCCGACGACACCGGGGCGTTGGATGCGGCCGCCAGTCGAGGCGGAACCATCGTGGCGACCAGCGCCATGGCCACGACCACCCGGCCGATTCGGCGACGTGAGACCGACCCGCCCCCCAAATGTTTCAATCTCATGTCGGCGCAACGCTAACTCCGACACAAACTCGTAACAAGTCAACCCGAGTGCGCGACGCCACACTGTCGGGTCAGGCGCGTTGCGCGCGGCCGACTGGGCCATCGCATCGACACCCGCATTGACTCCTTGACTGGCCCACCGATCGGTCATACGTTGCGCCGATGACGCGACGAGTGATCTGCATCTCCCATCTCCTCGGTGCCGGCGGCAGCGAGGTGGGTCGGATGGTTGCCGGCAGTCTGGGTTACCGATTTGTCGATGAGGAGATCGTGCAGCAGGCCGCGGAGGCGAACGGCGTGTCGGTCGAGGAACTCGCCGATGCCGAGCGACGGACGAAGGTCATCGACCGGTTGACCCGGAACCTGGCGGTCGCCGGAGGCGCCGCCGGCCTGATGACGTCCGGCGCGGGCCCCATCGAATTCGGCGTTGGCACCGACCCCAAGTCCCTGAGGGCCCTGATTCAGAAGTCGATCCATGAGACCGCGGAGCAAGGTGAGGTCGTGATCGTGTCGCACGCTGCTTCCTTCGCGCTGGCCGGGAACGACACGGTGCTGCGCGTGCTGGTAACGGCGTCACCGGCAACGCGTGCCGGGCGTGCGGCGGAAGCGGGTTCACTCGATCCCAAGAAGGCGGCCAAGGCGATCGCCGAGAGCGACGCCCGCCGAGCCGCGTATCTGAAACTCTTCTACAGCGTCGGCGACGAACTCCCGACGCACTACGACCTCGCCCTCAACAGCGACTCCTTGTCGATCGAGCTGATGAGCGACCTCGTGGTTCGGGCCGCGTCGGCGCCCTGAACGCCGGAGTGGTGACCCGGGCCGGCGGCCCGGGTCACCATTCGCACTACTGCTCTACGGCGTCATGCACAGCACGTAGACCGTGCCGCTTGCCGTTCCATCGCCATGGCCTTCATCGTCGGAGCCGTCGTCGGAGCCATCGCTGGATCCGCTGCTGGACGTGTACTTGGATCCGCTGCTGGATCCGTCGCTGGATCCGTCGCTGGACTCGTCGTCCTGACCGTCGCCGTCGTGCCCACCTTCGTCGTTCCCGACGATTTCACCGAACCATCCCGTCGGATCGCTGTCCGTCGAGCTCGGATTACTGGCGCGCACCGACCAGCCGTCGGTCTGGGTGCTGACGCCGCCGCTGATGGCAACATCGCCGTCCGCGCAACTGGCAGTCGCGCTGCCGACATTGGACTGCTCGTCGGCGGTCACCATGATCGCGGTCGTGACGACCTTGACGCTCCCGACACTGCCGGCGGGACCAGCCGGGCCGGCTGGGCCTTGGGCACCAGCTGCGCCCGCGTCACCCTTGGCGCCGGCAGGACCGGCAGGACCGGCGGGGCCGGCGGGGCCCGTCGCTCCGGCGCCACCTGAAGTACCGGCAGGACCAGCAGGACCAGCAGGACCAGCAGGACCGGCGGGACCCTCGGGCCCAGCAGGACCGGCAGGACCGGCAGGACCGGCAGGACCGGCAGGACCAGGCGTCCCGCCACCCGGAACGGGCGGCGAGCTGGCCTGTGCGGCCTCGTAGTAGCCCATCACATCGGCAATCACGTCGACCGTGCCGGTCAAGTTGTAGAAGCTCAGCGTTCCGGTTGCGGACAACTTGACATCGACCTTGTTCGGCGTCGGCGATCCCCCTGCCAACCAGTTCATCTGCGAGATGACCGGCAACGACGGAGCGTCGCTGGGGAAGATCGTGAGGAAGCTCGCAACCGTTCCGTGAGTGACCGTCACGTTCAATGACACTGCGAGCGCAGTCGTGGGAACATCGCAGTTTCCATTGGCGCCCCACACGTTGACCACGTAGGTCTCCGCCGGTCCGAGCGGCGTGGCACGCGGCCCGACGTTGTCGGAAGTGTTCCGCATGTCCATCAAGCGGCAGGGCACGATCGGGACGAACCCCAGTTGCCCGGTCGCGCCCGCGCCGGAGGCCATCTGCACACCTCCTCCCAAGGTGCCGGCAACCATTGCTGCGATCGCGGCGAAGGGGATTGTTCGCTTCATACGTCTCGTCTCCTTTTCATCGACTCGCCTACATCAGAGCCAAGCAGGACGAAAGCGGCCCTGGTTTGATGGAGGCTCGGCGCTAGTGGTTTGCAGCGTCGAGCGCTGCCGGAAAACGACCGTAGCAGGCCCCACCGACCCACCTGAGCAGGTTGTGCAAAGTGTCGACCGTTCACTGTGCGGACCGACCGCGCTCGGGAATTACTGTGCGAAGGCGTGAGAGGATGGTTCATCGAGTGATTGGAGCAACGTGACAGACCATCTGGTACGAGTCACCTGCACGCACGACTGTCCCGATGCATGCAGCGCGGTGGTCACCGTCGACGCCAACGGCCGCGCCGTCGAGATCACAGCCGACCGCTCGCATCCCGTCACCGGCCGGCATCTGTGCGTGAAGGTCGACCGCTATCTCGAGCGGGTGTACAGCCCCGATCGCGTAGTCACGCCGCTTCGGCGCACCGGGCCGAAAGGCAGCGGCGAGTTCGCCGCGTGCAGTTGGGACGAGGCGCTCGAGGAGATCGCGTCGCGTTGGCAACAGCTCGCGGGCGAGGTGGGTCCGACGTCGATCCTCGGCTACTCGTATCTCGGATCCATGGGACTGCTCGACGCGTTCGGCACCACCCAGGCGCTGTTCAACCGGCTCGGCGCGACCAAGCTGGAGCGATCGATCTGCGGACCGCAGTGGTTCGCGTTGTCGGGCATCACGCGCTGGCCGTGGACCGACCCGGAGAACCTGCCCGACGCGAAACTTGTCGTCGTCTGGGGAATGGACCCGGTCTCGACATCGATCCACACGTGGGAACTGATCCGGCGCGCTCGCAAGGAGAACGGCGCCGAACTGGTGGTGGTCGATCCCTATCGCAGTCGCACCACGCGCTACGCCGATCTCCATCTCCGCCCGAACCCGGGCACCGACGGTGCGCTCGCCCTCGCCGTGGCCAACGTGATCTTCAGCGAGAGCCTCGACGATGCGGCGTACCTCGCGGCGCATACGACCGATGTCGATGCATACAAGTCGGCTGTCGAACCGTGGACGCCGGATCGGGCCGCAACAGAGACCGGTGTTCCGGCCGCGGACATCGTCGAGTTCGCACGAATGTATGCGACGGCACGCCCCGCCACGATCCGACTCGGAGTCGGCATGCAGCGATCGACCGGATCCGGCTCGGCATTGCGAGCGATCCAATGCCTGCCGGCGCTGACCGGTCAATGGCAGTGGCCGGCCGGGGGCATCGCCGGCGCCGTCTCGATCGGGCAGACGAACTTGCCGGCGCTCAGCCGACCCGACCTCTCCCCCGCCGGGACGCGGGAGGTGAACATGATCCAACTCGGCCGGGTCCTCAACGACCCGACGATGGATCCCCCGATTCGAGCCCTGTACGTCTGGAACAGCAACCCGGCGGTCATCGCCGCAGATCAGCAGAAGGTGTTGGAAGGCCTCGCACGCGACGACCTGTTCACCGTCGTCCACGATCAGTTCCTCACCGACACGGCTCGCTACGCCGACATCGTGCTTCCGGCCACGACGATGCTGGAGCATGCGGACCTCGTCGGGTCGTGGGGCTTCTCCTACCTCTCGTGGAACGAGGCAGCGATCAACCCAGTGGGCGAGTCCAAGTCGAACGCCGAGGTGACTCGGCTGCTGGCTGCGCGGCTGGGCTTCGCAGACGAGGTGTTCCAACTCGATGATCATCAACTGATGGAACTGGCGCTCGCCGACTCACCCGCGGCCGCTGCGGGTCTGGGAGCCGAGCGACTACGCGCCGAAGGATTCGCGCGTGTGGGTCCGCCGATCGGCACCGCCGTCGCGTCGGAGTCGACGTTCGCGTTCTCCAACGCCGCGCTCGCCGCGGCAGGTCTGCACCCCGTCGCCGAGTACCGCCCACCGGCCCGCACGCCATCGGCGTCGAGCCGGTACCCGCTGCGGCTGCTGACCCTCAAGCGTCACTATTCGATCAACAGCTCGTACGGCAACCTGCCCGTCATGCTCAACGCAGAACCGCGGGCGACAGCGGAGATCCACCCCGACGACGCCGCGGCGCGAGCGATCACTGACGGGGCAGAGATCTGGGTGCACAACGACCTCGGCCGGATTCGGCTGACGGCCTCGATCACCGACAGCGTTCTGGCGGGAACGGTTGCCATCCCGTTCGGTCGCTGGGGCGCCGATCCAACTTCTGGAGGCGCAAACTCACTCACCAGTGATTCCCTCGGCGACCTCGCCAACGGCCCGACGTTCTGCGACAACCTCGTCGAGGTCGAGCTCATCGAATAACCATCGGCGAGCTCGCTGAACCGACTCAGCCGGGACCGAGCGGCAGCGTGCTGTCCAGCCGAGGCAACTCGATGAATGTGCGTCCAGGCTGCAGCTTGATCACGCTGCCATCGTCGGCGACCAGCGCAAACGGATCGTGGATGTCGTTGCGAGTCCAGGTGCCGTGGATGTAGTTGCCGCCGGTGAAGACGAACGCCTCGCCTGTGCCGAGCGTCTGCGCGTCGGGGCTGCCGGAGATGCCGGGGAGGTACTCCATCGCCAGCACGACGACGTTGTTGGTGCTCACCTGACCGCTGTTGCGGTCCATGTGCCGGCTTCCCTCCATCGTCCGGTAGTACACGCCGTCCGCTGCGTTCCAGTCCCAGCCGGCATCGATGGAGTCGAGCTTCACTGTCACACCGGCGCTCGGTATGCCCGCCGCGGACACGCCCGGCTCGCGGTAGGCGAACTGCTGCTTGGCCGGTGGAGCGAACGGCGGCGTCTGCGTGTACAGGGCGGCCGTGCTCGAGTAGAGGTTGTGAGGGATCTTGCGATCCGTCACCCGGTGGTACACCGCCGCCCGGCTCGGGCCGATGTTGACCAGCTCGCTGCTGTTGATCTGGTCGGTCACCGTACGGTTGCCACCGCTCCACGCGAACAGCGGATGGTCGAGCGCGGTGAACAGGTCGACGTCTTGGTGCCGACCCGAACGGATCGGCCCGACGGGATCGGTGTCGCTGCTCTGGAACACCATCGCGAAGCGCGTGATGTGATCGTTGACGATCTCTTCGAACACCAGGTCGGCTTCGTTGAACCCACTCTGCGGGCGCGCCCCGCCGGCATTGTCGATCTTGACGATCAGCGCCGGGCGAGCGGCGAGCACGGGATCGGGATTCTTCACCCCTGTCAGCGGGTACATGGGCTCGGCAGGCACCGTCGTGGTGGTCGCCGCCTCCGTGGTGGTGGTCGCCGCCTCCGTGGTGGTCGTCACGGCTTCCGTTGTGGTGGTCGCCTCGGTGCTCGTGGTCGCCACCGCCTCCGTGGTGGCAGCAGACTTGCTGTCGCTGCTGCAAGCAGCAGCACCGCCGACCAAGGCGAGCAGGGCGAAGGCAGCGCCGAAACGGCGGCGGTGTGCGTGCATGTTCGATCGCAATGAGTACATGGTGATGACAACTCCAATGAGCTGGGGGATCGCAGATGGCGGGAACGCGAGGCGTTCCGACACCCTCCATTCTGCCGAGTGGGGTCGACCGATTTCCGTCACCCTCGCGATTGTGCGTGTGACAGATCACCGACCAGGAGTTGTCACGTCGATCGGGCTCGGGGCCGATCCAACATGTTCTGGGCCGTTCATCGAGCACGCCAGATGCGACGATATGCCCCGATCTGTGTCCAATCGACTCGCCAGGGCGTGCTGCTCGCGCCGCGGGAAGTCGGGACTTTTGGGCAAGACGAACCAACTACCGTCGCGCCCATGCCCTTACCCACCCGTGACGAGATGCTCGCCCAGGTCGACGTGCGCTTCCGGGAGCTCGCTCCCGCCGCACCGCCGCGGCTCGATCCGGACGACCCGTCCCATGAACTGATGATCAAGCAGTGGCACCAGGCCCATCACGAGGTCCTGTCTGCGCTCACCAACGAGGCGTACTTCTCGTCGCTGCCCAACCCCCCGGCTCCTCTCGATCCCGCGAATCCCGAGCACGCAGGCTTCATCGACTACTGGAACGACATAGCCGATCAGATCAACACCGGCAATCCTGGGCGATACGACTGGTCGAACGCGGCCGTGCAGCCAGATGCGAGCTCCGATTTCGAGGCGGAGGAGATCGAGATGCCGGCCCAGGATGGTTCGGTGCGATTCGAAGAGCGCGTCGCGTCCGTGCACGAACATCTCCGCCCCTACGTCGACGCGGTCGCAGGCACTCCACTGGCAGCCAAGTTGGTCGAACACACCTGGCATCAGGTCGAAAGGCTGCGAGGGCTGGTGACTGACGGGACGTTCCAGACCTACGATCACTGGTGGCGATCGTCGTCGTACAGCGAGGCGATCTACGACGAGGACGACCGCAATGAGCAGCTGGCTTTCGTGCGCGACCTGACGCTGGAGGCGAAGATCGACCGAACGACGGGCGTGCTCGATCTTCAGGTCGCCGGTTGGGCCACCGACTACCGCACAGACAACTCATGGGGCCGCGTGAGCATGACCGACGGATGAATCCGCTGTCCGTGGTCCACGCCGAGACAGACCGTACGTCGCCCGGCTTGCTGACGTGTCTGACTCGTCGGGAGTCAACCAACCTGGGGGCAGACCCCAACTGATGTCAATCCAGTTCGAGGACAAGTCGCAACGCGTCGTTGAGAGCGACGAGTTCCCCGTAGGTGACACGTCCGACGAACTCGCCGAGCCGCTCGTGAGCAACAGTGGAGGTCTGCTCGATCAGGACCTGGGTTTTCTCGTTATCGATTGTGACTGTCGGACGAAAGATACGTGGTGGCGCAGAACGTGACGTAGGTGCGACGAGCACGGTCGACAGCATCAGGTCATCCGATTGGACAATGACGGCGTACCGGCTTCCTTGCTGTTCATTTCCTCGAGTGCCTCGAGGAGCACGGAGTCGGTGGATGTCACCACGCACGAAGCTCGTCCATCTCCAACAACACCTGGCGGCTTTCGGCGCGGTCTGCGTCATCGTGCATCAACGCCAACGACTCGGCGCGCATCTGTTCACGTCGACGAAGTCGCACGGCGTCAACGAGGGCTTGACGAATGGCGTCTGATGCAGTCGATCCGTCGGCCATCAGTTCAGCGAGCGCTCGTTCAGAGCGTTCGTCGGTTCGAAAGTTCATGACTGACATACGACAATGCTACGACAGCACGTAAGACTTTTCAACTACGGCCTGGCACACCAGCCCCAATGCGCCCGGGAATGAGCGCAGCGCCGGGCCCAGAACGCGACTCTGTGCGACGTTCTCGACAAGCCACAATGCTCAGCGTCAGCTCCTTGAGCGACAGTCGGTTAGCGGGCTTACATAGAACTCGGTGTCCCCCCATCTGGCGAATCGATTGGACACGCTCGACTTCGTTCAGAGCTGTGCGTTCGTTCAGACGCGGATGGCGATGACGGCGACGTCGTCCATTCCGCTGGGGACGACCCGCTGCACGAGGTCATGGCAGAACCGTTTCATCGTGACGCCGTCCGTCGACATTGACGCTGTGGCTCGAAGCCGCTCAAACGAAATGTCGATGTTCTCGTCGCGTCGCTCGATGAGACCGTCGGTGTACAGCACCAGCGTGCTGCCGGCGGTCATGGTGATCGTTGTCTCGGTGTGCCGGTGGCGGTGCTCGTTTGTGAGGCCGAGCAGCGGGTCGTTGGTCAGTTGAATCAACGACGCGTTCCCGTCGGCGTCGATGAGCAGCGGTGGGAGGTGGCCGGCGTTCGCGAATGTGGCCGTCCACGCCGAGCCCGGCTGGGGGTCGAGGCGGACGATAGCGCACGTCGCGAGGAGGTCGGCCAACAATGCTGGCGCTTCGTCCGCGGCCCGATCGAGCATTTCACCGGGACCGGTGCTGGAAGCGGCAAAGATGCGCAGCACGACTTGCAGTCGGCCCATCGCCGCCGCAGCGCGGATGCTGTGCCCGGTGACATCGCCGACGCTGGCCACGAACGAGCCGGCGCCGACGGGGACGAGGTCGTACCAGTCGCCACCCACGTCGATGCCATCGGACGCAGCCGTGTACACCGCACCGACGTCGAGTTGATCGACGTTCGGGAGATCGGGGAGAAGGCTGTGCTGCAACTCCGACGCGACCCGTTTCTCGCGGATGAACAACCGGGCATGGTCGAACACCATTGCCGCCCGTCGCGCCAAGTCGCCGGCCAAGAGCAGATCGACATCGTCAAAATCTGGCTGGCCCGGGTCGCCGATCAGCACCAACGCACCGATCACGCCGCCTGCTCGGGTCATCGGAACCGCGATCGCAGATCCGATCCCGAGCTTCAACAACAGCTCGGCGCTCGAACCCGATTCGAGCAGGACAGCGTCGCGGGCCTCGGCAGCGGTGAGCATCACGCGATCGACGCCGCCGTCGATCACCTCCTGGATCAAGCCCATGTCCCGCAACAACCGCGAGCCGTCGGCGGACAACGCCATCAGCGCATCGTTCATATCGGAACTGTGGTGGCGCACGAACAACCGCTCCTCGGACTCGCCGTCGGCGCGATTGAAGACCATCGCCCAACTCGCATAGTCAGCGACCAGGGTCTCGAGCATCCGCCGAATCGACCACTCAGGATCCATCGTCGAGATCAGGGCACTGCTCACATCAGCCATCAGCTGCACCCGCTTGTGGGCAACATCGGCGATCACCTTGGCGGCTTCGGCGATGGACTTGGCGGCTGCCGCCTCCGACTTAGCGATGTCGGCGATCGATTTGGCGGCTGCGGCTTCAGCCTTAGCGAGATCGGCGATCGACTTCGCGATCTCGGCCTCGCTGACCGCGATCCGGGCACGCAGTGCCGAAGACGCACCGAAGGCCAGATCGGCCAAAATTTGGCATTCGTCCACGGTCCACACCCGCACCGCTCTCTCAATCGCGCACAAACTGCCCAACACACGACCATCAACATCGACCAACGGGGCCCCGAGATAGCTTCCAACACCGAATACTGATCGGGCCTGATGGAGCAACGTCCGTGCATCAGAGTCGACATCATCGATCTGTACGACGACGCCGGTCTCTACCACCATCCGGCACAACGACTGCGACAGCGGTGTCTCGCGAACTTCAGACCACGGCGACGTCAAACCAACCTGGCCCGGGAAGAACTGACGTCGATCGTCGACCAGCGACACCAAACCAACCGCCGACCCCAAGATCCTCACAACCAACCCAGCGAGACGATCCATCGTCTCATCGGCCTGATTCACCAGGCCCGTCCGCCCGACAGCCTTCAGTCTGAGCGTCTCCTCAAAAGGCAGATCTCTGTCGATGCTCACACCCACTCCTAGCCGCTGACACTCCGGTATCGCACCTCACGCTCCCGACGATTGGCACCATTCATCCATGCTCATAGCCAAGAGGGTGAGGCATCACTTGCGAAGAATCGAAACAACCCACGAAAACCTCCGGCACTGAAATCGACGCGCTACCAGGGTCCGGAGTATTGCTCCCGACGTCGGCTCGATCGGTCGAGCATCGCGGGTTGAATGAAACCTACACCCTTCCGCACGGTGACTGCTCTGACCTGGGGCGGTTCAGAAGTGCCTGCCGGCGAAAGCAAGGCAAGTCACGAAATGTTCGGCTGGACCGGAGATTTCGTGACTTGCCTCCGCGAAATGGAGCGGACGACGGGACCCTCACCGTGGCAACGTGAAGAGATCCGTCCGCCTGCTCCGCCCAGCCCCCGTGACGTGGTCTCCAGTCCGCCTACTCGTCCGCCCAGCCCGTCCACTCCGCCGAGACCGTATACCGGTCTACCATCGCACCGGGCCGGCGACGAAGCGGACCCTCACCCAGGCGCAGGGAGAGACACCATCGATGGGGGGCGGGTTCAGGAACGCGCACCTGACACCTCGTGCTCTCCGCCGGTCGACAACTGTTGATACTGATTGCATCATGTTGGAATGAGTGGAAACACGATGAGCTTCGCCCTCCCCGAGTCGCTACGCGCCTACATCGACGAACGTGTCCAGTCCGGCCAGTACGGCAATGCCAGCGAGTACCTGCGTGATCTCGTGCGCCGCGACCAGGATGACCAAGCGAAGAAGCGCCTGCGCGACCTGATCACGGCAGGCTTGGAATCGGGCCCTGGACGCCCGCTCAATCGCCGCGTCGCTGCTGAGTTGCGAGACCGGGCCTTGGGCACGCCTACGTGACCCAAGCACGGCTGCGACCATTGGCCGAGGCTGACCTGATCGACAAGACAGCGCACTACCGCTCGGCCGGCGGCAACAAGTTGGCCGAGCGGTTCTTCGACTCCGCATTGGCTTCGCTTCGGTCCATCGAACGCATGCCCGGCATCGGCTCTCCGCTCGTTGGCGAGATGTGCGACACCTCGTGCTCTCCGCTCCGGTCCAGTCAAAGGATTCCCGATTCACTGGTACTACCTCATCGCTGACGACCACGTTGATGTCGTGATCGCACCCGAGCCGTTGCGTACTCGGTTGACCAGCAGCACAACCGGCGGTAGGTAGCAGGCAGGCTTCAGGGGTACCCGTTGCGACCTCAAGCGAGGAACGGTATGGGGCAGCGGTTACGCACACCGTACCGCGATCGACCTGGGAAGAGGTGATGTGGAGGAGGGTGCGATTACGATTGCGCCACACGAGCCCCGTCGCGCCGACCGAGTACCTCCTTCGCGAGGCGCCGAGCGGCTTGGTCTTGAGCCCCGACGGGACCTGGTTGCCGAGCTCCACGGACGGCGACTTCGCTACGGTAAGCCGAGCGCGGCGCGTCAGAATCGCCGAACGGGAGGTGGCCGCGACAGCTGGCGGGGCAGGTCTCCCTGCCACCACCCGCTGCTCGTCGACCGATTCAGTCAGCGGCTGCCGAGCGCCAACGCGTGGTGCCCGGCGCGGCGCTAGTCACGATGCTTGCTGCCGTTGTTGTCCACGACGTTCCACAGACTCGCCGCGCCCGCTCCGCCCACGCCCGAGAAGAGCACCGCGTCGCCGGCCGACGATGCGCTGCCGAGCGCCAGGCCGGGGGTGAAGGTGTCGATCGGGGCGGCGCAGTTGTCAAGGGCGCTCGTGGTGCAACTCGTCGCGGCGCCGGTGGTCGGCGTGTTGGCCGCACCGAAGATGCCGTGGGCGAGGTTGTCCGAGCCGTAGGAGGTCGAGATGTAGTCACCCACCATGCGCCCCTGGCTCGTGTTGGCCGCCCACGTGGAGGTCATCCCGCTGATGACCGTCGGGGTCGTGGTCCAAGTGGAGCCGGCGTTGGCCGAGGAGATGAACCCGACGCTCAGCTGGGTGCTCTTTGACGGGTAGAAGTAGTATGTAAGACCAAGCTGCGCCGTGGCGCCCGAGGTCGCCTTGTTGACCGCGAGACCGGGGATGAAGTGATCGATGCCGCTGTTGGTGGCGTCGATCGGGACACGGCTCACCGCTGACCAGCTGGTACCGGTGGCGTTGGTCGAATGGGCGATCACGATGTCGTTCGTCTTGCCGCCCCTGCGGAACCGGCTGTCCGACCAGGCGACGTACACTGTGCCGGCGCCATCGATCTCGGCTGAGGGTAGCGGACCTTCGCGCAAGCTGCCGGCGACCGTGTGGTGCCGGATCGTGGCGATCGTGGTGACGGCGCTCCAGCTGACGCCGCCGTTCGTGGAGTTGAACGCGCCGATCGCTGTCTCGTTGGCGTTGGCGGTCGGTACGACGACGGTACCGTCGGGGCGGACGACCGGCTGGCCGCCAATAATGCCGGAGTTGTTGGTCGCGGCCACGCTCCAGGTGAGGCCGCCGTCGGTCGACGTGCTCATCTCCATCTGGTTGCCGGCGCCGTTGTCGTCCCATTCGGTGTAGCAGTTGCCGTAAAACGGGCTGGTCGCGGTGTTGTCGCACACGATCCAATTCTTGTCGGGCGAGATCATGCCGGCGGTGGTTGGGATCGGGACCGGGGCGCCCCACGTGAGACCGCCATCGCTGGAGCGGCTCGTGAGGACACCGACGCCCTTGACGCCACCGGCCTCGGTCAGCGGGAGCGTGGAGATCATCCAGACGTTGTCCTGGGCGTCGTAGGCGACCGCCGGGTCGGTGGCCCGGTCGAACGTGCCACCACCCGTGTACTTCGTAAGGCCGGGCAGCAGGCCGGTCGTCCACGTCGCTCCGTTGTCCGTCGACGTGGAGAAGCCGATGGCGCAGGCGCCACCGTCGAAGATGCGCCCGACCTGGTAGGCGGCGACGATCGTCGATCCGCTGGAGAAGCTGTCGGGCTCGACGTTGGCGTGGTGGTTCGTAGTGTTCGATGCCGCGCAGGTGGCCTGCGTGAATGGGTCCGCCGATATCTGCAGCGCCGACGCCGCAAAGGCCGAGGGCGCCGGGACGGCGAACGAGACCAGCAGGAGGGCCGCCGGCAGCCTGAGCAGGGCTCGCCGGCGGAGGCGGATTCGAGCATTCGGTGTCGACATCGACGTCTCCTATCAGATCTGATGGGAACAGGGCCTCAGGGCTAGTGGTGATGACGCGGCCGTGTCGGTCGAGACGGTAACGGACGACCGTTCCAACGTCAAGGGACCGGCTCGAGTCGTCGACGCGTCCGATCAGCCGCCGCGCCGCTGGCGAACAGCGTTCGTCAGGCGCCCGAGTTCGCCGGGCACGATCGCGCAAGTAATCGAGTCGGGACTCTCGTTCCTATGGATCACCCGTATAAGCGCCGTTCTGGTGCAATGATCGACGAGTCGTTGCATGCTGGCCTCGTCGACAGCGACGCGGTAGGTGCGATCGGTCTTGGTGGCGCGCAGCACCGGACCAGCAGGCCCGTCGACGTAGGCGCGGCTGAACCCGATCGCTGAGTGGGTGAAGTCGATGTCTCCCCATCGCAAACCGAGCATCTGACTGCGACGCGCCCCGGTCGATGCGGCCAGCCACAAATAGGTGGCGAGGTCGAGGTCGGTCTCTTCGACCGACGCCACGAGGCGTTGAATTCGTCCGTCCAGTCCGCCCAGACCGTATACCGGTTTACCATCGCGCCCGCCAACGAAACCGCCTGCTCACCAACCGGCACATCGATACCACGGCGTGATGGATCGCACCACGGTCGACCACCGGGACAACAGCATCACCAACGCCGATATCTAACAAAGTCTAACCATATCTAATACTCTGTTAGATATCGGTAGATGTTGCTAGAGTTGTCGGTGATGGACCCACGGCACAACCCGTACTCGCCCGGCGCCGGGCTGCGCCCGGCGGCGCTCACCGGACGCGACACCGAGATCGAAGCGTTCGCTGTCATTCTCTACCGGGCACGTGACGGCCGACCTGCACCAGGCATGATCCTGCACGGGTTGCGTGGCGTCGGCAAGACGGTGCTCCTCAACGAGCTCGCCAATAACGCCCGCAGAGACGGCTGGGTGGTCGCCAACATCGAGGCGGACCTGCATTCGACCCGGACCCCGTTTCGTCTGCAGGCCGCCGCCGCGCTCGACGAAGCGTTACGCAAGGAGACCGGGAAATCGAACTTCGGCAAACAGATGCGCAAAGCGGCCGGGACATTGAAGTCGTTCTCGGCAACGGTCCTCGGAACTGGTGGCGGAGTCGAGTTCCACGACCGTGGCGCGTCCGGGTCATTGAACGCAGATTTCACCGATCTGGCCCTCGACCTTGCCGAGGACGCCCGTGGCATCGACACCGGTGTCGCCTTGTTCGTCGACGAGATGCAACACCTCGACGACGGCGACCTTGCCGCGATCTGCCAAGCCTGCCATCAGGCCGGTCAACAGAACCTGCCGTTCGTTGTGGTCGGCGCCGGTCTCCCGAACCTGCCACGGATCCTCACCGACGCCGTCTCGTATGCGGAGCGCCTGTTCGACTACCGCTCGATCGGACGTCTCGACGACAGCGATGCAACCAGCGCGTTGGTTCTGCCGGCCGAACGCGAACACGTCGAATGGGAACCTGCTGCTGTCACCGCGGTTCTCGACGGGTCGGGCGGGTACCCGTATTTCATTCAACAGTTCGGGCAGACCTCATGGAACACTGCCACCCGGTCACCAATCAGCGTCGCGGATGCCGAGGTCGGGGTTGCGCTCGGGCGCGAGAAGCTCGACAACGGGTTCTTTCGGGCCCGGTGGGATCGGGCCACGCCCGCCGAACGTGACTACATGGCCGCGATGGCCGCCGACGAGGACAGCCCCTCGGAGTCCGGCGCGGTGGCCAAGCGACTCAACAAGAACCAGAACTCGCTCGGACCGGCCCGCGCCAACCTGATCGCCAAAGGTCTCGTGTGGGCACCCGAGCACGGACAGATCGCGTTCTCCGTACCAGGCATGGCCGCGTTCATCGAACGGGAACTCGCTCGCAGCTAGCGGTCGAATCTCAATGCACCGGCGCAGGGCATGCAGCGAGGGTCGGTTCCGATGAATACCCGTCGCTGCCACGAGCCGGCACTTCGCTGACGTGTCGACCCGCGCATTGATCCACAGAAATCAACCGTCGTTCTCACGGCAACGGATCCGTGGGCACCGGCGTGGGCGCCGTGGGCAATCCCGACACGAGCGCGGACTCGAACACGCGGACGAATGATGCGCTCCTTCGACGTGGCACGCGACGAGCAACGCATCGTCATCTCTGGTGACACCCACTTCGGAGCGCTCCTCGCGCTTGCGCGACAGAAGTCACCCTCGGTCATCTTGTTCCGAAGCCGCCACCACCGCACCGCAGAACAACAGGCCGAGGTCATTCTCGAACACCTCGACGACCTCGCCGACGATCTCACCGCCGGCGCGGTGGCCGTGATCACGAACGAACGCATCCGCGTCAGACGACTGCCGCTACGCCACGACGAGTGATAGCTCCCGAGCCGTTGGCCCACGAGGTGGACCAACGGCCCGAATCGAGGAATAGGATCTAGTTGTTCGGGAACGGCAGGAGAGGTTGAAGCCAATGTCTGACGAAGTCAAAGTGGGGCCGGCGTCTGAACTCACCCCCGGCACCGTGAAGGGTGCCGGCCGGTACGCCGTCGGTAACGCCGACGGCGAGTTGTTTGCGGTCACTCGGCGATGCCGGCACCTCAATGCTGACCTCGCCAATGGAAGCATCGACGAGGCAGGTTGTCTGGTGTGCCCATGGCACGGCTCGAAGTATGACGTGGCCACCGGCAAGATGGTGCTCGGACCCCAGGGC
>JANMNE010000012.1:0-16750 GCA_031373785.1 Ilumatobacteraceae bacterium | reverse complement strand
CCGGCCGGTCGGTCAGCGCCACCAGCACGAGGTAGTCCGGATACGACAGGCCCGAGTCGGCCGTCAGCTGACGGGCGAGTTCGCCTTCGAGGCGCATCTGCATGAACTGCAGCGACCGCCACGCCCGCTCCTCTCGCTCGTACAGCCAGCGGACGTCGTTCACACTTTCATGCTACTTGTGGAATAGATGAAGTGTCCACTATGTTAGAAGACATATCAACCACTCCGAAGGAGCAAGCACATGAGCACCACCGCCACCGTCCCCGCCATCTCGACCGGCACCTACGCCATCGACCCCACCCACAGCCGGATCGGCTTCGTCGCCCGCCACGCCATGGTCACCAAGGTCCGCGGCTCGTTCAACGAGTTCGAGGGCACCGGCTACTTCGACACCAACAGCCCGGCCAGCTCGAACCTGCAGCTGACCATCCAGGCGGCCAGCATCGACACCCGCAACCCCGACCGCGACGGCCACCTCCGCTCGAACGACTTCTTCGACATGGAGACCTACCCGCAGATCACCTTCGCCTCCACCGCCGTCGAGCAGGTCGACCCCGAGAACTACCGGGTCACCGGTGACCTGACGATCAAGGGCGTCACCAAGCCGGTGACCGTCGACTTCGAATACAGCGGCACCGCCGTCGACCCCTACGGCAACCAGCGCATCGGGCTCGACGGCAAGACCACCATCAACCGCAAGGACTGGGGCGTCAACTGGAACGCCGCGCTCGAGGCCGGCGGCGTACTCGTCAGCGAGAAGATCACTCTCGAGTTCGAAGTATCCGCGATCCGCACCGACGCAGCCCGCTGACCCCTGCCGGAGCGGGTCACACCCGCTCCGGCTCTTCTCCCCTCGGAGCCTTCCATGTCGTTCTCACCCGTCCGCCTCAATCACGCTGTTCTGTTCGTCTCCGATCTCGACGCGTCGGTGCGCTTCTACACCGAGCTGTTCGGGATGGACGTCGTCGCCCGCGAACCTCGCGCCAACGCCGCCTTCCTGCGACTGCCCCGGTCGGACAACCATCACGATCTCGGCCTGTTCGGCGTCGGCACCGCCGGCGGACCCAAGCGTCGCGGCGGCATCGGCCTCTACCACCTGGCATGGCAGCTGGACACCATCGACGAGCTCGCCGCCGCACGCGAAGTCCTGGTCGACGCCGGGGCCTACACCGGCGAATCCAGCCACGGCGCCACCAAGAGCATCTACGGCGCCGACCCAGACGGCAACGAGTTCGAGCTGATGTGGATGCTCCCCCGCACCGAGTGGGGCCCGTACGAGAACGCCGCACCTATCGATCACCTCGACCTCGCCGGCGAGGTCCAGTGCTGGAGCGGCGTCCGCACCGCCGGGCATCTCGCACCCGACACCGAGGAGGCACGGTCATGAGCACCTTCGCACCACCCATCGTCGCCTGGCGCGGCCAGCAGAACGACCAACGCCCGCTGGTCGTGTTGCTACACGGCCGCGGGTCCAACGAAACCGACATCATCGCCCTCGCAGACCACCTGCCCGCCAACCTCGACTACGCCGCCGTGCGAGCGCCGATCGCCGAGGGCGGCGGCTACGCCTGGTTCGCCAACCGTGGCATCGGCCGCCCCATCGCCGAGTCGCTCACCGAGACCATGGGGTGGTTCCGCACTTGGCTCGACGACGTCGCCCCGGCCGGACGTCCCGTCGTGCTCGTCGGGTTCAGCGGCGGCGCCGCCTTCGCCGGCGGGCTCATCCTCGACGACCCGAGCAGGTACCACGGTGCCGCGATCCTCTTCGGGACGCTGCCCTTCGAGGCCGGTGTGCCCACCACACCCGGCCGCCTCGCCGGACTTCCGGTCCTGGTCGCCCACGGCGACACCGACATGGTGATCCCCCGAGACCTGCTCGAGCGGACCTGGTCATACCTCCGCGACGACGCCGGCAGCGCCACCACCGGCGTGCGCGACCCGGCAGGGCACGGGATCAGCGCAGCCGTCGTCAGCCAATTGCACCACTGGCTCACCGACCTGACCACCGAGCGCGAGACACCATCATGAATCTCCCCCGCCGGTTCAAGATCGGGCTGTTCACCTTCGGCGAGATCACCCCCGATCCGGTTACCGGCCGACCGATCAACCCGGCGGTCCGGCTGCGCGAGTTCATCGACCTCGCCAAACTCGCCGACGCGGCCGGCCTGGATGTGTTCGGCGTCGGTGAGCACCACCGACCCGACTTCGCCATCGCCTCGCCGGCCGTCGTGCTCGCCGCCATCGCCGAGGCCACCGAGCGCATCCGGCTCACCAGCACCGTCACCGTGCTGTCCACCGCGGACCCGGTCAAGGTGTTCGAAGACTTCGCCACCGTCGACCTCATCTCCGGAGGCCGCGCCGAGATCACCGCCGGCCGCGGTGCCTACACCGAGTCCTTCCCGCTGTTCGGCCACGACCTCGCCAACTACGACGAGCTGTTCGAAGAGAAGCTCGACCTGCTCCTGCGCATCAACCGCGACGAGCACGTCACCTGGTCCGGTCGGCACCGGGCACCGCTCGTCGACGCCGGCATCTACCCACGCCCCGTCCGAGACGAGCTGCCGGTGTGGATCGCGGCCGGCGGCACCCCCGCCAGCGTCGTGCGCGCCGCCCGCCACGGCCTCCCGCTCTACCTCGCCATCCTCGGACAGCCCGAACGATTCGCCCCACTCGCCGAGCTGTACCGCCAGACTGCCGCCGACGCTGGCGTCACGCCCGATGAGCTCCGCGTTGGGGTCACCAGCCACTTCTACATCGAGCCCACATCCCAGGGGGCACGCGACACCTTCTACCCGTACTACTCGCGCTACATCGGCAACAACATGCCCGGCGCCCGCGGCCAACTCCTCCCCCGCGACGCGTTCGGCGCGTGGGCAGGGCCACGCGGCGCCCTGTTCGCCGGCAGCCCCCAAGAGGTCATCGACAAGATCCTGTGGGAACACGAACTGCTCGGCCACGACCGATTCCTCGCCCAGATCGGCCTCGGAGGCCTCCCCTTCGCCGACACGGCACGCTCCATCGAACTCCTCGCCACCGAAGTCCTACCCGTCGTCCGCCGCGAAACAGCGCCACGACCCGAAGTAAGCGTCCGATGACAACACCACCGACTTCCCGGACCGGCACGTCGACCGGACAACCAGGTTCGCCGGGCGCACACCACCCGCTCCCCACTGCGAGCTGAGGAGTCTGGCGCTCGACAATCCGGCGGCACGAGCGTCGGGACAGGAGAAGGCAGATGCTAGCGTTGATGTGTCACTATTGAGATAGCTATTTCTGCTAGCATCTGATGCTATGACGACGACGCGGACGACATTCACTCTTGACGAAGCGCTGGCAGATCAGGCCCGCCAACTCGACATCAACATCTCCTTGGCCGCGCGACAAGGAGTCGCCGCTGCCGTGCGCGAAGCACTGGCCGAGGCAGACCGCTCGGCCTACCAGAGAAAGCCTGAGAGAGCGGACGCGTTCTGGTCCGAGGCCGAGGCCTGGAGCGACGAATGACTCGAGGAGAGGTCTGGATCACGCAAGTCGGCCGAAAGCGTCGGCCGGTGCTCGTGCTCACCCGCACCGAGGTCATCGACGTTCGCGCCCTCGTCACCGTTGCCGAGATCACCACCAGCATCCGCGGCATCGGGGCCGAGGTCTTGCTGGATCACGGCACGATCGGACTCGAACGAGAGTCAGCCGTCAACTGCGACGGCGTGCACACCGTGACGCAGACGCTGCTCACGCATCGGGTCGGACGGGTCGACGACACCACGATGCAGCGAGTTTGCTCTGCCTTGAACTACGCGCTGGGCTGCTAGTCGTCTCGGCACAAATGACTGCCCAGGAGGTGTCCTCGCCGCACCGCGTCGACCCGCCCTGTTGCGTGCTGTGGTCTGCGGCTTCAGTCCGTGCAGTCTTTCGAGTTCGCTCTCGTAGCGCTGAGTAGTCGCAAATCCTGTGCGCCTCTTGTGCGCGTCACGGCCACTCGGGAGCACGCCTGAAGGAGCACAGTCCCAGGCTCGGCGTTCAGTCGACGATCACGTGGGCGCGCTCGACCGTGATCTCGGCGCCCTGGCCAAACAGCCGAGAGCGATCGGTCGACTTGTCGTCGACGAATGTCGGCGGTTTGGGTTCGCCCTCGCGAGGGTCGAAGTAGAAGTCCTCGGCGCTCGACAACCGGACGAGAGGTTGGCCATCGGGTTTGGCCGCGTCGAGCAGCGTCATGATCCCAAAACCGACGCCTTCGGCCCCAGCGTGCCCCACTATCCAGCGTCGAAAGACGCCTGCGCCGGAATCACGAAGGTGCTCGCCATCGAACTAGGGCCGCACTCCACCCGAGTTGCCTCGATGTCGCCGACGATGGTCGAGACCGAGGGCGTGATGTCCCCTCAAGGGAAGTCGACGAAGCCTTCGCGGCTGCAATGGACGCGAAGACCGTTGCCCAACGCTGCGGGACTCGCCGCTGTACCCGACGACGTCGCCCGTTGCGCGGTCTTCTGGCCAGCGACACGGCGGCAATGGTGCCGAGCGGCGACGTTGTCGTCGACGGTGACTACTGACTCGCTGATCCGAGGAATCATGTCGGGCGCGGGGTGGGCAACTTCAGGCCGACGTGAGGCCCAAAGTCCCGGTAAGGCGATTGAATTCAGCGTGTGCTCGGTTGAGGTCGCGAATAAGTGGAACGAGTAGCTTGTCTGCTCGTTGAAGGCGAGCCTCCGCCGCAGCTTGCTGGCGACTCAAGAGCATGTTGACAATGGCGGCCGACTCTCTCTCGAGTTGCTGGCCGATGCCCGCCATGGCCGAGAACAGATCCGCGTCTGACCCGGCGAGTCCTTCGAAGATGTCATCCAGCGCCTCGATCACATCCGCTTCGATGGACACCGGGAGTTTGTCGCGTAGTCCGCCCTCAGCGATGTAGCTCTCAGCGATTTCGGTGCAGTGACCACGTTTGGCTTCGACGTCGGAGACCAAGCGGCCGGTAGCCAGTGGGCGGTATCGAGCAATGGTGATCTCTCGCCGGGTCGTCAGGGGGGCAAGGAAATCGTCGACGGCCCGATGCGCCACTGCAATGGTGCTATCAACTTCGCTCAAGGCATGGCCCAAGGCGACAGCAGCCTCAGGGTTGGCCTTGAACATGGCGGACTGAGCCCGTATCTGCTTAAAGAAGCGTTGCGCCTGGGACACACCACTTTGCGCGTACTGGCGGCCCCACTTGAGGTCTGGTCCCCTGGGAACATCGACGACGCCGCTGATGAGACGGGCAACGTCGCGCACGAGTCTGTCGACCTCGCCGTGCCTCCCCCCCCTTCCATCCGACGAGGTCCGAATATTGGAATGCGCGGAAACCAAGCGGCGGCTCTACCCGGTCAAGACGCAGCGGAATGAGCACGCCGCGATCGGCGCCGCTCTGAGCCTCATCCTGAACCCAGTCACTCTTGATTGACGTACGAGTCCAGGCAACGACGACACAGTCGGCATGTTCGAGTCGGTCTGCAACAACGTGGCGCCACCGTGCACCTATCCGATTCTCGCGATCCCACCACACGTTCCAATCCCGTCTGGCCATTCGCTTGACGAGGGGGGCGACGCGTTCTCGATCTTCATGTGAGTAGCTCAGAAAAACGAGAGGACGGGACTCCGGCATGATGACATCACCTCCAAAACTCGCCTAGTTCCTGCTCACGGGTCAACTAACTGAATGCGGTAGAGATCCAGGTCGAGGGGCAAAGTACCAGCGTCTCCCGCTTCGTCAACTACCACGTAGCGATCTCGCGGATAGTGGCTGGAGATGTAGTCGAGCAGAAGTCCGTTTGAATAGTCGAAAATCCTCTGATCGTGTTCTCGCTGAAAGGCCATGACGCCTGGTCGGCCGAAATCCGTGGCTGATGACAACTTGCGAATCTCAATAGCGATCTTGTTGACCCTGGGTGGCGTGAGGCTCAATTCGGCACGCTGCGACGCGCTCAGTTCCGTACCCTTTTCAGTAACGAATATCACGAGATCAGACTGTGTCGCCACAAGCGAGAACCAGAGCAGCCATCTGGGAACACCGCACAGCAATTCATCCAGAACCCCGGATTCGTCGAGGAAAAGAAAGCGGCCCTCAAAACCGCGAAGCATGAGGTCCGCAACGATCTCAGAGGCATTGCCGTGGACATCGTAGGTTTGGCGATTGCTCGCCTTGAAGGGGTGCGACACAAGAATTCTTGGTCCACCCAGCCCGTACACAACGTGCTGGTCGTCGTGCCAGCCCGGATTGTAGAGCTTGCGAGACAGCGACGGTCTCAGGACGTGCGAGTTGACCCGCTCGGAGGCGGAATCGAGAGGCACTTCCCATGGGGGAGGATCAAGATCTGAAGATGAACGACTCGCTTGATCGAGTAGCGGACCCGAACTCGGATTCGATCATCTGTAGGAAATGTTCACACACACGCTCGCCGTTTGCGCTGACGAGGAAGAAGAGGCGGAAGAGTCCCTCCTCGCCGTACCGAGCTTCGATTCCCCGGATGGTGGTCTCCGTGAGGGAGAAGAGGTTGGCTGCAATGGCGCCCTTGGCCAATTCTTGGTTGGCGCTTCCAAGGCCCCCGTAACATTCGCGCTTCGCGCGATCGCACTCTCGCTTCACTATCAGCAGATCGGTGAGCGACATCGTTGGCTCGGCGCGTCGCAGTATCGCATGTTGCGGAACGACGAAACGCGGCCGAGGCTTCCACACGAGTGATCTTCCCTTCGGGCAACATCGGCGCCATCACTGACGGCCAATGAAAATTCCGACTCCTACCGGCGGCCGCAGCTTAGTTGCCGTGTGACACAGCCGATTCCGGAATTCGTTGTGGCAACTCGCATCGCTGGATGCGCGCGGCGTTAACGTTCGAAGGGATGACCGATCTCGAGCAGCTTGCTCATCGGATCCGTAGTGCAACGCCTGCAGAGCTGCTGCCCGACGGCGATCTGGATTCGCTCTTCTTGCTGTACGCCATGCTGGGCAGCTCCAAAGGTCGCGACGTCACCGCCCGGGACGTGCACGACGCATGGCGCGTCTGGATGCTGCTCCGTGGGCAAGGTGATCACAAGTCGATGGTTCCGTTCGACGAGCTGACCGAAGAGATCCAACGGGCGGACATCCCCTATGTGAAGGCGATCCACACCGCCGTCGCACCGCAACCCGAGACGTAAAAGACCATCCTCGGCTGGTGACAGAATGGCAGCCGATCATGGCTGGCACGCCTGGAGGTATGAGATGACGACGGTGACGCCGAACGCACCCAGGACCGAGCCCGACCAGGCGTGCGACGTGGTGATGAAGGGCGGAATCACGTCAGGCGTGGTGTACCCGCGCGCGTTGCGTCTCTTGGGGACGCACTACCGGTTCAAAGGCATCGGTGGTGCGTCTGCCGGCGCAATTGGTGCTGCCCTCGGCGCAGCGGCAGAACACGGTCGCGGTGACGGTGGATTCGACATACTCGATGGGTTGCCCGATGAACTGGTCGACGGCAAGCTGGCCAAGTTGTTCCAGCCTCAACGCAGAACGCGCAAGCTGTTGGACCTCATGCTCGTGGCCACGGGCAGCGACCGTTCGGGCCCAAAACGACGGGGTGCGGCGGCATTTCTCGCGATCGTTCGGCGAACGATTCGCTCGTTTCCGATTGCTGGCCTCTTCGGCGTCGCGCCCGGCGTGTTGTGCGTGATCGTCGGTGCTGTCGGTGGCCACGGGGCGGGAGTCGTGCTTGTCGTCGCGGGAGCAATTCTCATGCTGGTGGGCTGGATAGTCGCCGTGTCGTGGCGGCTCTATCGACTCTTCACGGTCGAGATACCTGCCAATCGATTCGGTATCTGTTCGGGGTTGAGCACCAAGGAGGATGAGCCTGGCTTCACGGACTGGTTGTCGACAAAGATCGACGCGATTGCCGGACTGTCGTCGACCGGCGCGCCGCTGACGTTCGGGCAACTTTGGGCCGGAAAGGACGGCGGTGGTGACTCCTCCAATCGCGATATCGACCTTCGGCTCATCACGACGTGCCTCTCCGAAGGCACACCGTTCGAGATGCCGGTCGAGGCACGCCGGTTCTTCTTCGATCCCGAGGAGTGGCGGCAACTCTTTCCCGAGTACGTCGTGGCCGCGCTCGAGCGCGCGCCCGACTCTGAAGAGCAACCGTCCGACTCTGCAACCGATCAAGCAGCAGAGGCAGGTGATCCGGAGGCCGACGACGACCCGGCAAAGAAGACGGCATGGCAGTGGGAGACCGAGCAAGCGGCGTTGAGGAAGTTGCGCCGGCTCCCCGATTCACAACACTTGCCGGTCATCGTCGCAACGCGAATGTCATTGAGCTTTCCGCTGCTGATCGCGGCCGTACCGCTGTACACGATCAACAGAAGAGACAAGAGGAACAAGGACGCCACCACCAAGTTTCGCAAAGGCGACACCTCCGCGAAGCTCTACTTCAGCCGGGTGTGGTTCACAGACGGCGGTCTCTGCAGCAACTTTCCGGTGTACCTGTTCGATGCAGCGCTGCCCTCGCGGCCAACGTTTGCGATCAACCTCGGCTCTTTCTCGAAAGGAGTCGAGCCCGATCCGACGGATCAGACCAAGAACGTCGAGTGGGCCAAGAGCAACCGCTCGGGAATCTTGCCCCCATACACCGAACTGCCCACGAAAGGCCTCGCTGCGGTGACCGGGTTCGCCAGCGCTGCAATCAACACTGCGCGCAACTGGCAGGACAACTCTCATCTCGACCTTCCTGGGTACCGCGATCGAATCGTTCGCGTGTTGCAGAGCGAGTCGGAAGGCGGGATGAATCTGCGGATGAGCACCGAGACGATCAAGGGACTCGCTGAGCGAGGTGAAACCGCAGGACGCGTGATGGTTGATCAATTCAACACCGCTCACTACGCGAACGGCGGAACGGGGTGGGACAACCACCGCTGGGTCAGATATCGCGCCCTGCTCTCGGTCCTTCCCGACTGGATCGCCTCCTATCAGCGAGGCCTTGCCGTACTGAAGATCGACGCGGCCAAGCCTCCCAGCTACGGGTTGAAGACCACCGCAAAGCGCGAGCTTGCCGAGACCATCACAACGACGCTCAGCCAGTTGGCGCAGGAGATCGATCAAGCGAACGCCGATCACGAAGGTGTCGTGCTCGATCTGACCAGTGCGCCACAACCTCGCGGCCGGCTACGCCGGATACCGCAGATCTGAGGAGCGCAGCGTGAACCCCGAGATACGACAAGTCACCGTGGAGTTCCTTCGCCGAGGTCCGCGGCACAACCAGTTGCTGTCACCATTGACCGACTACCTCGCCATCTGTGGGCAGTTTCCGGCTGGCGTCGTCCACGTTCCCTACGAGCATGCGGACATTCAGAACCTGTTGGAGGACCTCCGTTACGACGTCGCATCCGCGAACACAGCGAGTCGCACGGCGACCGTCCGCGATCGCACCGGAACGGACCTTGCGTTGATGCTCGGCTCGATTCCCGGTCTGCCGGGAGCGTTGAGCGGTGATCGAGCGAACACGGACGTTGTCACTCATCTCCGAATCGTGATGTCAGCCGCTGAGCTCGCCCTGTTGCCGTTCGAGATGTCGAAGCTTCCCGTCAACTCCACGAGTGCGGGCGATCGATGGTTGGCGTTGCAAGCCGACAATCCGGTGTGCATCACGCGACATGTCCGCTCGGAGCAGAACGTCTCACACCGCTGGCCGATGAAGCCGAAGATCCTTTTCATCTCGGGTCACGACGTCCCGTTCGAAGAACACCTCGATGTGTTCGTACGTGTGCTCGACAAGTGGCAGCCCGACGGATTCAAGCGGAGCGAGGACAACCCACGCCAATGGACGAGTGACTACCTGACAGTTCTCGAGGATGCCACTCTCGACGAGATTCAATTCGCTGCGGCCGGCGACGAATTCACACACGTGCACGTCCTCGCTCACGGGGCGGAGGTCGAAGACCGTGGGTCGGATCGCTTTGGAATCGCGCTCGGTGGTCAGGTGGTTCGTGGCGCCGAGCTTGCATTGGCCTTGTCATCGTTGTCGCGCCAGGGCACCCGCGTTCCGACGGTCGTCACTCTGGCAAGCTGCGACAGCGCTGGCCAGGGTTCGGTGATGACGCCGGGCGGAAGTGTGGCTCACGATCTTCACGCAGCCGGCATTCCTTTCGTGGTGGCATCCCAGTTCCCGATCACCATCGAAGCGTCGGTGCCCTTTGCCGAACTCTTCTACCGAGGACAGTTGATCGGTGAGCATCCGTTAGTGACGATCTGCGAAGTCAGGCGTCAGCTGGCAACCAGCTTCACCGAGGAGCACGCGTGGGCAAGCATCGTGGTGTACGAAGCCTTGCCCGCTGAGTTCGATGCCCAGCTCGAGGAGTTCCGCTACTGGCAGACGCGGCGAGCTCACGAGAAGGCATTGATTCAACTCGAGAACTTGGCAACGTCTGACGAGAAGCGATCTGAAACGCTTGAATTGCTCGGTCGGCCGTTTGCCGACGATTATTCGTCGCCGACCGACAAGACGCTCGCTGCCCACCTTTGTGCGGTCGCCGAGGCACGCGCCGAGCTGCCCTCAACCGGCGGGTATGCCGTGGAAAGCAACGGCCTGCGGGCCGCAGGCTTCAAACGAATGGCGGAGGTGGACTATTGGCTCGCACTCGCGCCGGATGTCACCACTGAACGACAACACGAGTTGTTCAGCCGTTGCTTCAACAACCTGCAGACCTCGCTCGAGATGTACACGTCGACCATGGCGGCGATGCTGACCAACATCGAGTCGCACACTCATTTCAAGGCCACGTTCCACTGGATCATCGGACAGGTCTTGCTGATGCAGGGCATCCTAGGGGTCGAACCGGACGAGGATCTGCGCGGCGCCGCTCGGCTGACGGCGGGACTCGATCTCGGTCACGCAGAGCCCAGCGTTCGCGCCTGGGCGAACGTCAGTCTGATCGAACTGGCACTGCTGCAGCTCGCCACCACCTCGACCGAGTCGCGGCAATCAGTGTCAGCCGACGCGCTCGAATGCGCCCGCAACGTCGTGACCACGATGGGATTCGAATCGGAGCACGTGCAAGCAACGCGTCGTCAGATGCGCCGTTACTTGACCTGGTGGGGCGCCGATCAATTCGTCGAGGTCCTGGAAGGACATGGTGTCGATCGGAGGGATCGTTGGGACGGCGCGCGTGGCGTTCTGGCCACGGCCGCAGCGATCGTCGAGGTGTTCACCCCACGCGCCCCGCGTGTACCGGCGGCTGTCGAGTCCACAACGGCGATGGTGGCCGGAGCAGCCCTCGTGCCTCATACGAAGTTCGGTGCACCGAAGGCAGGGTTGTTGAGGGCAGAGCCCGCCGGAGCGACCACTGGTTTGTTGGAGATCGAGATGATGCCAGCCAACAACGGTGATTGCTTGTGGGTGACCTATGGCCATGACGCAGACAACCCGCATCGTCTCTTGATCGACTGCGGCGCTGTCGCCATCGCGGACAGAGTGGCTGAACGTGTCCTCGACGTGTCGGCTGTCGAACTCTTCGTCCTCACTCATATTGACGCCGACCACATCAACGGCGCAGTTCCCCTCTTCACAAACGCGGACGTGGCCCGTCGTTTCAACGACGTTTGGTTCAATGGCTGGAATCAACTGCGCGGCTTCCTGAGCGTCGCCCAGGGCGAGCAGTTCTCCGATCTGCTCGACAAGCGCGATTTGTCATCCCTTTGGAACCGAACGGATCGGCAACACGACCCGCCTCCACCGATCCTCACAGATGGCGACCCGCATCCTCAGATGACACTCGCAGGCGGCATGAAACTCACTGTTCTCTCCCCAACCGCGAACGGCCTGCGGCGACTCGCCAGACAGTGGCGTGCCGCGCTGCGCGATCTGAATCCAGCCAAATTGATGCTCGGGCACCGAACCCGACCGACGCCTCTCGCAGCACCCGAAGCACTCGATGTCGCGGCCCTCGCGGCGAGCGGACCGACGAAGGATTCGAGCGTTCCCAACTTGAGCAGCATTGCGCTACTCGCAGAGTTCGGGGGCCGCGCGGTCTTGTTCACGGGCGACGCCCATGCCGATGTGTTGGCCAGCTCGATCCGGTTGCTGCAAACCAACAGGGGCAAGGAGGGAGAGCGGCTGCGACTCGACGCGCTCAAGCTGTCGCATCACGGCAGCGCGAACGCAACCACGCGTGAGTTGCTCGACTGCATCGGCTGCTCCAACTACCTCGTTTCTACCGATGGCAGCATCTTCTATCACCCGGACCGCGCGGCAATCGCCCGCGTCATCTTGCTCGGTGGTCCTCGACCAACGTTGCACTTCAACTACCGAACCGACCTCAACGACCTATGGGAGAACGCCACTCTCCAGGACCGGTACAAGTACACGACGAACTATGGCGACGCGCATACAGGTGGATTGACCATCACCCTCTGAGTTTCGCTGCACGCCCCTGTCCGGCCCTCTGCTAGTTCGGGCGCGCCACGCTGACCGTTCGCAGGGCTCGGTTGATGGCGAGCTCGTACCGGGCATCGAGCTCGTAGTCGTACTTCCCAATCGACGGATGGAGCTGCAAGCGACCGTCGTCGCCCATGTAGGCGGCCAGATGCACCGCTTGCGGAACCGGCCACCCGAGCCGCTCGTAGATCACGTACGTCGCCTGTCGAGCTTCCCGGTCGTTGTCAGGCGGCGCCATGACTACAACCTTGTTCGCGAGACCCAGCTCGCGGATGGCTGCGAGCTCTCGTCCAAGGCTGTCTCCGATCGTGACTCCCGGGGTCGGCATGACGACGATTGCCGATGCCTTCGGGAACAGCGATTCGAAATCGCTCTCCCAGGTGTTGTTCGCTACCTCGAAGTACCGCACGCCGACGGGGTTACTCCGCGATTGAGCATCGTGAAACCCAACGGCACTCCCGAGGCCGAGGCTTGCAGACACGTCTCCGACGATCGACTCGAGCGTGCGAACCTCGGGCAGCACATGGCCCGGTGGGACGAAGCGTGATGTAGTGAGGAACTCTCCGTCATGTCCAAAGGTGCGCAGGACGAGAACAAACTTCTCAGCAGCGGCCGCACGAATCGCCGATCGCTCGGGATCGGCTTTCCACTTCCGAAGGTTCAGCAGTGCAGCAACGGGAATAGCGCCGAGGAAGATCGCGACTCGAAGTCCGATCAGGATCGGGTACGCCGGCGCCGCGACAAACCACGGCAATTCGACCCTGTGATCGAACGTCTTGAAATACGCGACAGCGTTATTGGCGTCGAACTGAGCCCGTAGATGAACCCCTGGCCCTCTCATGTCAGAAGCAGATGGGTATGGGAATCTTCGGCAACCTATGGCACTCGACACCGCCCGCCGCCACAACGCGTATCGCATCGTCGAACTTCGGTATCAGCGAATCCAGTTGTGACTTGGCGAAGTCATCGACCACGACATTCAGCCGCCCGTCGTTCGCATCGGCCACCAAGTCATTCCAGTTACCTAGGTCGAAATCCGCTGTGAGCTGCTTCGGATCGATCTCGTCGGCGATATCCAACGTGGTGCGCAGCTCTGCCTGGCACCCCGCGCAGGTGTATTGGAGCTGAAATTGTCCGCACGTGCCGTCGTCGTTGGTGAACGTGCAGTTCACTTCCAGCTGAGAGAGAAGGCTCGCCGTCGTGGGGGGGAACAACGTCTGCGACGACGATGAGTCGTCATCGGAGGAACATCCGGCCACGACGAGCAGGGCTGCAAGCAGAAAGCGAACACCGATGCGTCGGCTGATTCGATGAGTACGGTTCGCCACGTAGCCCCCCAGAGCCAAGCGCACGGTAGCACCTGCCGCCGTATCCACTTTCCGAGCTGTTCTAGATTTGAAACGATGGAGCCATACCATCGGAAATGGCAGGGTGATGCTGATGCCAAATCAATCGTGGCGCCGACCTCAGCAGACGGAACCGCGTGATGCCGGAGAGCCGGCGCTAGCTCTCGATCTGCGCTTCTTGAACGATGCGACACGGTTGCTCAACGGTTACTTCGTCCATCGATGGTTCCACGACTACCTCGCGCTGCTCTTTGGGAACCTCGCTCGCTACAACGAACTTGGCGTCGTTGCAGACCTCGGGGAACCCACGGATAACGGACGCTATTCAATGCTCTTCGACTTCGGCGCCATCGACCTCGACGGCCTCGCCTACATCAATGGCATCTACTTTTACATCCTCGCGTCACACAAGGCCGCGAACCGTGACTTGATGAATCGGACAGACCGCAAACAGGTTCTCTATCTACGTGGTTACGACTACGAGCTGTCGGTAGCGGAGTCGGGTGCCGCCGTCGGAGCGTATTCGCTGAATACCACGTCATTCACGATGACGCTCAGTGACCTGTTGGATCCGCGAGAGAACGACGTTCAGGTGTTCAAGGTGCTGAGCTCTCTCGATCTATGGGCGGAGACCATCGACGCTCAGAACTACTTCTACGGCAATTACAGCGAAGTCGTCCGCCTCGCCCGTCGGCGGATACGTGGTATCTACATGAACGCCTCACGGTGGCAGCGCGACCTCGTTCAGCTCGTTGACCGCATGGACCACTACGTCGTCTATGTGTCCTCTATTACAGAGAGCGCGCTGTGGGAGCTAGACCAACTCGACCAGGAGGGCCGTCGCGAGCGAGTCACAATCGTCTTCGACGCCGAGGCAATTGCGAACAAGGAGTCCCAGCTCGGACTGCGCGACGCGATGCAACGCGATTGGGGTGACAAGGTGATATGGCGCAAGAAGGCCTCGACGCCCGAACAGACAGTCGACGATCTGCGCGCACACTTGTCGGAGCGGTTCACACTGACGACGCCCGAAGAGTTCGAACGCGACATCGAGATCCATCGACAGCGCATTGCTGAGTCTGCCGCGTCACTCGCGCCTGGCGCGCGGGAGACCTCGATCGAGTTCAGGTTCGAACCCGCCGCCGGCGACGCCGAACTCGAACAGCTACGTGAGTTCTCGGCGTACCTCGAGACGGAGATCACCAGCTGGACGCACGACAGAGGGATCGACTGCTTGCCCCTGTTCCTCAACCTCGTGCAACTACGCATTTTCACGACCCTTCTCATGGGTCAACACCACGAAACCGGTGTCGCGCTCGCGCAGTATGCAGCAGTGATGAAGCAGAGCCACGAGTACTATGCCGCGCCCGGCGACAAGCCTGGCAAACTTTCCACGAGGGGCAAGAAGACTTCTCTCGACACGCTGTTGCGGCACTTGGACCTCGCTGAAGGTCTCGCATGGTTCATGCTCTCCTTCGGGCAGAGCAACGAGTTCGGCGACTATCGAGAGCACGCCCGCACTGTCTACGACGCCGAAACCGCACAGACGAAACTGGCGGTCGACCAGTTCTTCCGCACCGTGGTCGAGCGCAACGCCAGATAAGTAGCAGAGAGTTGGCTCGGGCGCGCCGAGCGCCTCCGCTACCCGGCCTCGCGAATTGGTAGAACGAGCGGTACTCGTTCCAAGGCGATCCCGCGGTGGGCTTGGAATAGCCGCTTCGAGTGATGTAGATCCCGAACGTGCTGCTCCATTGCGCCGCGCCGTCGTAGCCGCCGTTGGGCACGTTGTTCACTACGTACGCATCGCCGACCGTGCCAACCGTCGAGTAGATCGTCGGATCGATCGTGACGGGGAACACTGTCTTCGGGTTCGATAGCCATGCCCAGTCAGGACGTACCTCGAGGACCCATGCCCCCGCCTTTCCAACGAGGCCAGTCGCTACCGGAACTCGGCGTTGCTCCTCAGGAATGTCCGGGTTCGAATCCCACCGCAGTCCAGCAGGAAAGTGCGATACCACGACACCGCCTTCGTTGAGCAGATCGATCGAGCCATCCTTCTTCGGCAACGGCGTCACTCCCGACAGCGTCACCACTTGCACCCATAACGATCCCAAGCTGTGAAGACAATACGCACCAGGGCGTGAAGTCGGCCGGCCCCCTGCCGGTCACCGGATACAAGGACAAGACGTTGTTGGCGTCAATCTCTAGTCCGCAGAGTTCAGACTGCGTTCATCATCCATCGATCACGATTCGTTTTGTATCCCGACACCGAAGGTGCGACGACAGGCCTGGGATCCGTTCCACCGATCACCACGTCAGCAGCGGACTCAAGGGACCCTACCGATGTTCCAGCCAAAGCTGTCGGCGACGTATCCGATCATGTAGTCGCTGCCATACATGTAGTCGCCGCGAATCCTGTTGACGTCGATGCATGACTCGCTTTGATCAACGCCCGGCTTCCTGCCGGAGAGGGCTGTCAGGTTTCGGTGCAAGCGGTCAATTCGAGGGAGACAGAATCTTCTGTGCGACAACATCGGCAGCATGCCTGTCCATGCTGGGGATGACGTGCGAGTAGCGGTCGATTGTGACGGCGATCGAGGTGTGACCGAGCCGTTCACTCAACAGCACCGGGTGAGTTCCGAGCCGTAGAGCGAGCGTCGCGTAGGTGTGACGTAGATCGTCGAGCCGGATACGCAGCAGACCGCTACGAGCGACGAGTCGATCGAAGGTGGTGCTGAACGAGGCCGGGTTCACCGGTCGTCCATCGCCGGATTGGAACACGTAGCCGTCCCGCGACACCGTCGATCTGTCGCGGTGAGCTCGGAGCGCATCGACGGTGCTCGAATCGAGGTACACCAATCGACGACTCGCTGCAGTCTTGGGTGCGGACACAACGGGGCGACCGTCGACCACCGTCAGGGTGCGAATGATCGACAGCGAACGATCGTCGAAGTCGACATCGGACCACCGCAGCCC
>JANMNE010000430.1:0-15891 GCA_031373785.1 Ilumatobacteraceae bacterium | reverse complement strand
GGCCAGTGCGACCGGGGTCGTGATCGCCACCGAGCTGTTCGGGTGGCACGCCACCATCCCAGCCGCGGTCGTGGCGATCGCGGCACGGATCGCCGTCGGTGAGCAGGGGCTGTACGTCAACCGCTCCGAAAGCGCAGACCTGCACGCCGGCGCACCATTGCCCAGTCATGGACGATGATGCGCCGCTTGCCGGTCTCCAGGATGCCTTCGGCGCGCGCCTCGTTGAGCACCCGGTTGGTGATGCGCAAGCCGACACCGGTCATCGAGGCCAGCTGCTGCTGGCTGAGCGGTAGCTCGGCATCCGCGCGGCGAGTCCCGAAGACCTCGCCCAGCCGCCACAACTGGCGGTAGAGACGCGTCGAGCTGTCGAGCTCGGAGAGCTCGCTGACCTGCGTGGTCAAGCGTTGCACGAGGCGCAGCAGTGCTTCGATGAACACGTCGGAGATCCGCGGAAACCGTTGTCGCAGCGCCTCGATGTCGGTGCGCAGGATCTGGATGACCTCGACCTTCGACAGGGCCTGGGTCGTCGCCGTGCGCACCCGCTCGTTCGACAGGATCGCCATTTCGCCGAACATCTCCCCCGGCCCGAGGATGGCGAGCAGCACGGGGTCGCCGCGCTCACCGCCGCTCCAGATGCCAACCCGTCCACTGACGAGCACATAGACCGCGTCGCCCGCCTGGCCCTCGTGGTAGAGATAGGCCTGCGCCGGGATCTTCAGGTGCCGGCACCGCGCCTCGAGCGCAGTGCGCTCGCGTTCGGGAAGCGAGGCAAAGAGGGCGATGTTCTCGACGATGATGGTCAAGATACACGAACACGCATAATTGCGTGTTACAACACGCACATGGGCGTGGTCTGCAGACCTTGGTCTGTGGTTTCGTTCATCGCATGAGGACGAACGCAACACCTGAAGAAGTAGCAGTCCTGGTTCAGCGCCACTTCGACGGCGACGCCAAGGCGTTGGCCGAGCTGATCACCATCTTCGAGTCACTGGTCAAAGCGGCGGCGCGTCGGGTGTTGCGCTGCGCAACCGATGTCGACGATGCCGTGCAGGACACATGGCTGAACTTCGTCCGCTTCGGTGATCGCATCGCCGATCCAGAGCGCGTGGGTGCGTGGCTCTGGACGGTCGCGCTCAACTCGGCGCGCCGCATTCAACGCCGTGACAGTCGCTGCATCGTCGCCGACAACGTGGTCGCCCTTGCCGATTCGATGGCCGATGACGTGCAGGACCCCGACGAGGTCCTGCAGCGGTGCGAGCGGGCCACGGTGGTGCACCGGGCGGCAGCGGAGATGCGCGAGACCGATCAGCGAGTACTGAGCCTGATGATGGACGACCGGGCCTACGACTATCGCCAGATCAGCAAGATCAGTGGCAGGCCGATCGGCAGCCTCGGCCCAACGCGCGATCGGATCATCCGCAAGTTGCGGACGAATCCGCAGGTTGCCGAAATGATGGTCGCCGTCTGAAACGCAGGGCAGGCGCCATGGCTCGGGTAGACATGCGCCATGGCACGAGCGGCGGTACCACTGGGTCTCCTCCTGCCCCCATCCGAAGGCAAGGAACACGGCGGTGACGGGCAGCCGTGGTCTCCGGATGGGGGCCGGTTCTGCGACCTCGAGGCGCGCCGCTCGGTGCTGGTGCGGCGGCTCGCCAGGGTGCGGGGCGGCAACGAGAAGTTGCTCGGCATCGGTGGAAAGCATCTCGTCGAAGCGCGGCTCGCCAACGTCGCGTTGATCACGGCACCATCGCTGCCGGCGTGGCGCCGCTATACGGGCGTGGTGTGGGACGGGCTCGATGTTGCTTCGCTGGCTGCTGATGCCAAGCGGAGAGCGATGTCGTCGGTCGTCGTCGTGTCGGGGTTGCTCGGTCTGGTCGCATTGGATGACCCGACTCCCGACTATCGATTGAAGATCGGCGCCTCACTTGCTCCGTACGGCAAGCTCTGTACATGGTGGCGGCCGACCCTCGCCGAGCCGTTGACCAGATGGGCGGACCGCAGGTTCGTCGTCGACCTGTTGCCGAACGACCATCGCGCCGCGTGCTGTGCGGCCGACGTCGACGGCGTGACGGTGACCTTCGTGGAGCGCAACGGCAAAGCGGCCGGGCACGATGCCAAGATGGCCAAGGGGCGCCTCGCCCGGCATCTGGTGACCAGCCGCGGCCACCCGCTCGATGCCTTGCGGACGTGGACCGATTCCCGGTTCGATCTGGAGATCACCCCGATCGCCGATCACCCGACCTGGCAGGCACATCGCCGGTAAGGTCGGGCCAAGTGGAAGTGATGTCGGCAGCCGATCTCGAGCGCCGCACTGCGTTGCGACAGATGAAGGTCGTCGCCACGGCCTTGTTCGCAGTGGTCACGGTGATCTTCTTCGTTGCTCGCTGGCAAGAGGAGCAACACGGCTGGGTCGGCTACATCCGAGCGTTTGCCGAGGCGGCGATGGTCGGCGCACTCGCCGACTGGTTCGCCGTCTCAGCACTGTTCCGCCACCCCCTCGGCATCCCCATTCCCCACACCGCGATCGTGCCGCATCGCAAGGACCAGATCGGGCGCTCGCTCGGCGAGTTCGTGCAGACCAACTTCTTGACCCGCGAGGTACTCCACGAGCGGTTGGCCGGCGCCAGGGTGGGCAAGCGGCTCGGTGACTGGTTGGCCGACGAGCGCAACGCGACCAAGGCCGGCGAGGGTGTGGGCGACCTCCTGCGCGGGGCGCTCGAGGTGCTCGACGACCGCGATGTCGCCATGGCCGTGGAGACGCTGATCGAGCGACGCGTGCGGGCCACCCCCGTGGCGCCGCTCGTCGGCAAGGCGATCGACCTCGCCGTCGAGGGCGGCCACCACCAACGGCTGCTCGACGCCGTGCTGACGGGTCTCGGCGGGTTCCTCGAAGACAACCGCGCCACGTTCAGGGAACGCCTCGAGCATGAATCGCCGTGGTGGATCCCCGAGTCGATCGACGACCGGCTGTTCGCCAAGATCTACGGCGCGGTGCACAGCTTCCTTGCCGACGTCGGCACCGACTCGAATCACGAGGTGCGGCGCTCGATCGACGCCCGTGTGGTCGCGTTCGCCGATCGACTGCGCAGCGATCCCGAACTGTTGGCCAAGGGTGAAGAGCTGAAGATCGAGTTGCTCGCCCACCCCGATGTGCGGGCGTGGCTGGGCTCGGTGTGGGGAGAGTTGAAGCGCAACACCGTCGACGCGCTCGACAACCCGCACAGCGAACTGCGCCGGCGACTCGACCAATCGCTGGCCAGGTTGGGACAACGCCTGGCGACGGAGGCAGCGCTGCAGGCAAAGGTCGACGACTGGGTGATGCGGGCAGCCGGCCACGTCGTCGACCACTACCGCGGCGAGGTTGCCGACCTCATCGCCGGAACCGTCGCCAAGTGGGATGGCAAGGCCACGGGCGAACGAATGGAGTTGCAGGTCGGTCGTGACCTGCAGTTCATCCGCATCAACGGCACCATCGTCGGCGGGCTGGCCGGTCTGGTGATCTACACCGTCAGCCAACTGTTGTTCTGACGATCAACCCCAGTCGCGTCGGGTCGTCGGCATGCCGGCCGTGCCCATGTCGGTCGGTACCACGCCGAGCACTTGGTGGATGCCGATCCCACCGTCGTCGAAGCCCACGGCCGAGCCGGCCATGTACAGGCGCCAGACCTTGGCACGAGGCGCGCCGACCATGGCCACTGCTTGATCCCAGTTCGATTCGAGGTTCGAGACCCAGTACCGAAGCGTGCGTGCGTAGTGCTCGCGCAGCGATTCGACATCGCGCACCTCGAAGCCGGCTTCCTCCATGCTGAGCACCACGTTGCCGACATCGATCAACTCACCGTCGGGGAAGACGTAGCGACCGATGAACGAGCGCGGACCCAGGGTCGAACCGCCCACCGAGGAGATCGCGTGGTTCAGGATGCGGCCTTTCGGAACGAGCACCGAACGCAGCGTGGCGAAGTACTGGTCGATCTTGCCGTGCCCGACGTGCTCCGACATCCCGACGGACGAGATCGCATCGAACGTCTCGCCGGCGAGGTCGCGGTAGTCCTGTAGGCGGATCTCGACGCGGTCGGCGACGCCGGCATCGCTGATGCGCTTCCGAGCCCGCTCGGCCTGTGCCTTGCTGATCGTGATGCCCACGACCTTCGCGTCGTAGTGCAGCGCGGCGTGGATCGCCATCGAGCCCCATCCGCAACCGACGTCGAGCAGCCGTGCGCCAGGATGCTCGTGCAGGCCCAACTTGCGGCACACCAGGTCGTGCTTTGCGGTCTGCGCGTCTTCCAGCGTCGCGTCGGGCTGCGCGAACCTGGCGCACGAGTACGTCATCGTCGGGCCGAGCACGAGTTCGTAGAAGTCGTTGCCGACGTCGTAGTGATGGCCGATCGCGTTGGCATCACGCCGCAGCGAGTGCCGCCAACCGCGCAGCCGCGCTTCCTCGGGTGGAGGCGGAAGTGGACGCCCCAACGCGCCAACGCGCTTCGCCGCCATCATGGCTGTCGGCAGCACACGCCACGGTCGTCCGGTGCTCGCAACCTCTGGCTTGGCGTCGCGGAATGCCACGACGACATCGACGAGATCGCCGTCGAGATCGATGTCGCCCGAGACATATGCTCGGCCGAGACCCAACTCGTTCGGCATCCACAACAGCCGCCGGATGGCATCGGGAGAATTGAAGCGGAGCGTGGCGACCGTCTGGCCGGGAGGATTCAACATCGACCCGTCCCAGAACTCGAATCGGATGGGAATCGTGCGACCGAAGCTGCCTTCGATGACCGGTCTCATGGCCACAGCGACCGGACCATCGATCTCGCGGTCCGGAGCTGCGGACGTGATGTGGTCGGTCAGCGAGGTCTGAGCTGGCGGAACCATGGCATCACCCCTTGGTTGAAGCTTTGCTCCAGACTATGACGCCAGGCCACAGCTCCGAGAACCGAGCCTCACCTGGGCCGGGTTGGCATCGTGCCCAACCTGGCGAGCATCGAAACAGCGTCCTGCGCCATCATGTCGATGACGGCCGCCACGGTCTTGCCCAGCCCCGTCACCGCGGCCAGGGCACGCCCGCCCGACGCGGCACTCGGCAGGCCGACCGTCAGGATCGCGAAGCCGGCGTCGGGATCGGCCTCGCGGATGACTGCCCCTTTGGAGATCGCTCGCCACAACGGTTCGAGCCGCTGGGCGCCCGGGCGGTTCGAGGTACGCCCGCCCACGACATCGAACCACCACACCTGGCCGGTTCGATCGGTGGCACGCAGTGTCGGCATCACGCCGGGTACGACCGACGACTGGTCGTCGATGTCGGTGAAGCCGGCCTCGGCGAGCAGGAACCGGGCGACCTCCTTCGACGACCACCCGCCACGAAACGGGTCGGTCTGACGCCCGTCGTTGGCCAGCAGTTCGACGGGGCGAGCGATGCACTCGTCGTCGTCATCTACGCGCTCGGAGTCGAGTCGTCGCTGCGCGTTCTGCACATACGTGGCGTCGGTGTCGTAGCCGATGTAGTGCCGACCGGCACGCAGTGCGGCGACCGCAGTCGTACCGGAACCGACGAACGGATCGAGCACGAGATCGCCGACGTACGTGTTCATGTGGATCAGCCGCTCGGGCAAGGCGACCGGGAACGGCGCCGGATGATCGACGCGACTGGCGCGCTCGGGCGGGATCTCCCACACGTCGACCGTCGCCTCCATGAACTCGTCGCGAGTCATGGTGCTGATCGACGGCAGGCCGATCTTGGCGCGATCCTTCGCCGAGATCGCCCGGTCGAATCGACCCTTGGAGGCGATGATGACGCGCTCGCTGAGATCACGCAGCACCGGGTTGCCCGGACGCTGGAAGCTGCCCCACGCACAGTTGCCCGCGGCACCGCGCTGTTTGATCCACAGCACCTCGCCACGCAGCAGCAGTCGGAGGTCGTCTTGGAGGATGGTCGTGACATCGGCTGACAGCGACCGGTACGGGCGCCGACCGAGGTTGGCCACGTTGACGGCGATGCGCCCGCCGGGCTCGAGCACACGCACGCACTCGGCGAACACGTCGCGGAGTTGCTGGAGGTAGTCGAGATAGGTCGCCGGGATGTGGCCGTCGCCGAGCGCCTCCTCGTAGGCCTTGCCCGCGAAGTAGGGCGGCGATGTCACGACGAGGGCGACACTGTTGTCGGCGACATCGCTCATGTGCCGGGCATCGCCGACGATCAAGCGATCGACGACCTTGGGCGGCGCGACCTGATCGTCCGTGCTGATCGCCGGCGCCTGGAACCGGTCGTAGAAGGGCGTCGAGTCGTGCCCCTCGCGTCGACCGACCCCGAACGCCGAGGTGCGGGTCCCTCGTCGCTTCGCCGAAGCCTGCTCGGCACCATCCTCCACGCGGCAACGTTACGCGACCCGAGTCGCCAGGCGGGCGATACGCGCCTCGGTAGTGTGATCGCGATGGCCTATCGGTACCTGTGGACTCCGTTGGCACTGGGCCCGATCACCGCACGCAACCGAATCGTCTTCAGCGCGCACCTCACCAACTACGCCCGCGACGGCAAGCCGACCGAACAGCACGCCGCGTACTACGAGGCCCGTGCCGCCGGCGGCGCCGGCTTGATCATCACCGAGGAGCACTCGACCCACCCGACCGACTGGCCGTACGAGAAGTTGATCCACGGGTTCCACCGCGACGTGATCCCCGGGTACCGCATGATTACCGATGCGGTCCACCGCCATCGGGTGCCGATCCTTGCCCAGATCAACCACAACGGGGGGCAGGCCGGTTCGATGTACTCGCGGCTGCCCGTGTGGGCGCCATCCGCCGTTGCCGATCCGCTGTTTCGCGAGGTCCCGAAGGCCGTCACTCACGCCGAGATCGACGAGATCGTCGCCGGGTACGCGCTGGTCGCCGGGCATTGTGCCGAGGGCGGGTTCGACGGGGTCGAACTGCAGTGCAGCCATTCGTCGATCGTCCGCGGCTTCCTGTCGCCGGCCACCAACAAGCGCACCGACGAGTACGGCGGATCGCTGGCCAACCGCTGCCGACTGCTGGTCGACATCGTCGCCGCGGTGCGTCGGGCGATCGGCGGCGGGCTCGCCCTCGGGGTACGCATCTGCGGCGACGAGTTGATCGAGGGCGGCACCACGATCGACGATGCGGTCGAGATCGCCAAGTTGGTCGAGGCGTCCGGCAACGTCGACTACATCAACACCTCGATCGGCGTGGCCACGGCCAGCCTGTTCATGATCGAGGCGAGCATGCACGTGCCGCCCGGCTATGCGATGTTCATCCCCTCGGCCATTCGCAAGGCCGTCGACCTGCCGGTCGTCGGTGTCGGCCGGTTCAAGGATCCGCTGCAGGCCGAGCGAGCCCTCGCCGAAGGGCACTGCGATCTCGTCGGCGTGGTGCGCGGGCAGATCGCGGACCCTGATTTTGCCGCAAAGGCCAAGGCCGGCGCGACCGACGACATCCGTCTGTGCCTGTCGTGCAACCAGGAGTGCGTCGGCCGGATGGGCCTCAACCGCTGGCTCGGCTGCATCGAGAACCCGAGGACCGGCAACGAGGCGGCCATCGCGGCAAAGCGGGGTCGGGTCCCGGCCCCCAAACGCGTCATCGTCGTGGGCGCCGGGCCGGCGGGGTTGCAGGCGGCGATCGCTGCGGCGCGACGCGGGCACGCCGTCACGGTGTACGAGAAGGAGCGCCACGCGGGCGGGCAGGTGCGGCTGGCCGCGTCGGTGCCGAACCGGGCCGAGCTCGGCGACATGATCCGCAACCAACTGACCGAGTGCAGGCGGCTGGGTGTGACCATCGAGTACGAGGTCAGCGCATGGCCGGGGCTGGTCGCCGAGCAGCGGCCCGATCACGTCATCATCGCCATGGGCGCCGAGCCGCAGCGCCCGTGGTGGGTCCCCGACGACGCCGAGCGGGTCGTCGATGTTCGTGCCGTCCTCGACGGCACCGCAAGCCCGACGGGCGATGTCGTCGTGATCGACGAACTCGGCTTCCACCACGCAACATCGGTGGCCGAACTGCTCGCCGATCGAGGGTGCAGCGTGGAGATCGTCACGAACGGGATGGTCGTCGGGCAGGACCTCGGCATCACCCTCGACATGGAGAACTGGTGGATGCGGGCCGGAGCGAAAGGCATCGTGCAGTCCACCGATCTCGTCGCCATGGGGATGGGCGAGCCGGGCCCGCGGCGGACCATCAACCTGCTGCATCACCCCACCGGGGTCACGGTGACCCGCGACCCCGACTGGGTCGTGCTGGCCGTACCGGCGGGCCCCGTCGAATGGCTGTACCACGAGCTCGCTGCGTCTGGCATCAGCGTCGAGCGAATCGGCGATTGCGTCGCGCCTCGCCGAGCGCACGCCGCGGTGATCGAAGGCGACCGCGCCGGCGCGGCCATCTGACCGAATCAGCCGGTGGCGAGGATCGCCTCGATCTGGCCCATGGCCGCCGACAGGCCCTCCTCCATGCCCATCTCGATCATCTGCACCATCGCTTCGGGCGACGGGAACCGCGTCTCGATGCGCATGCTCGTGGCGCCGCCCGGCAACTCGGAGAAGGTGACCGTGGATTGCGTCGTCGGCATCGATTCGTTGGGGTTACCGTCGGGGTCGGCGAAACCGTCTTCGAGCTCGAGATGGTGCGGCTCGTCGACCGCGACGACCTTCCACCACCCGTGGAACTGCTCGCCCTCCGGGCTGGTCATGAAGTAGCTGACCTTGCCGCCCGGCCGTAGGTCGTGTTCGACGACGGTGGCCGGGTACGTGGGCGGGCCCCACCAGCGCTCGAGCTTACGCGGGTCGGCCCACAGCTGCCAGACGCTGGCGATCGGCGCAGCCCATTCACTGGCGACCGTCATGGTGAGGGCAGTCGGGTCCTTGTGGATGTCGGTGACGCTCATGGCTTGTCTCCTTGGTCGGGTTCGGCGAGGACGTCGCCGAATCGGTGCATGCGATCGCGCCAGGTGGCCTCGAGCTCGTCGAGCATGCGGTTGACGTCGCGGACGGCATCGATCCGCCCGCGCACGATCCGCTCGCGGCCGCGCTGGTGCTTGGTGATCAGGTCGGCCCGCTCGAGCACGGCCACGTGCTTCTGCACGGCGGCGAAGCTCATCGGGTAGCGGCGGGCCAGGTCGGACACCGAGTGCTCGCCGCGCAGCACCAGGCGGACGATGTCGCGGCGTGTCGAGTCGGCAAGGGCATGGAACAGCAGATCGGTCCGTTCCGCCTCCGCTGCTCGTCGCTCATCTACAACCATATGGTTGTAGATTACTGGATGTAGATCGAGAACGCAAGGGCGAATTCACCCAGCAGCCATACTGGGCCGGTGAACGAGAGCCCGCTGGTCGCCGTGGTGATGGGTTCGTCCAGCGATTGGCCGACCATGAGCAAGACGGTCGAGGTGCTGGCGCACTTCGGCCTCGCCCACGAGGTGCGCGTGCTGTCGGCGCACCGCATGCCCGACGAGATGTTCGCGTTCGCCGAATCGGCCCGCGAGCGTGGGTTGCGGGCGATCATCGCCGGAGCGGGTGGCGCGGCTCACCTGCCGGGAATGCTCGCCGCCAAGACCACCGTGCCGGTGCTGGGCGTGCCCGTGGCATCACGCCATCTCGGTGGTCAGGATTCGTTGTACTCGATCGTGCAGATGCCGGCAGGCGTCCCGGTGGCGACGTTCGCGATCGGCGAAGCCGGGGCGACCAACGCTGCCCTGTTCGCAGTCGCCATGATCGCCGGCGGCGACGCAGCGCTGGCCGACGCACTCGACGCCGATCGCCGCCGACGCCACGACGACGCGGCTGCGGCCATCATTCCGCCGCAGTGATCACGCCGCCAGCCACGCTCGGCATCCTCGGCGGCGGCCAGCTCGGCCGCTACTTCGTCATCGCCGCGCGGACCATGGGCTACCGAACGATCGTCCTCGAACCCGACCCCCACGCCCCGGCGGGGCGGGTCGCCGACGAGCACCTCGTTGCTGCGTACGGCGACGAGCCGGCCCTCCGGCACCTGGGCTCGGTGTGCAGGGTGGTGACCACCGAGTTCGAGAACCCGCCATCTGCTGCCATGGATTGGCTGACCGCACACACCGACGTGCACCCGTCGCCTCACGCGGTTGCGATCGCCCAGGACCGTCGGATGGAGAAGGTCTTCCTCGGCGATGCGGGCATTCCCATCGCGCCGTTCGCAGTGATCGTGACCGACGCAGATGTCCGGGCTGCGGCAGACTTCCCCTACCCGGCGATCTTGAAGACGGCGCGCATGGGATACGACGGCAAAGGCCAGATCACCGTCACCCACCACAACGACCTGAATTCGGCGTGGACACAACTCGACAACCAGCCGTGCGTGTTGGAGCAGCGACTGCGGCTCGACGGCGAGGTCTCCGTTGTGCTGGCGCGCGCCGCAGACGGTCAGACCGCGATCTACCCCGTGGCACACAACACCCATGTCGACGGGATCCTCGACTGCACCGTGGTTCCATTCGCCGCACCCGGCGCCGCAGAACTCGCCACAGCGATAGCAACATCGCTCGAATACGTCGGCGTGCTGGCCGTGGAGATGTTCATCGTCGGCGGCGAGCTGCTGGTGAACGAGCTGGCGCCTCGACCGCACAACAGCGGTCACTGGACGCTCGATGCGGCGCGCACCAGCCAGTTCGAGCAACAGGTGCGTGCGGTCTGCGGCGTCGGTCTCGGCGACCCGTCGCTGTCGGCTCCGGCGGCGGCAATGGTCAACCTGCTCGGGGACCTGTGGGCCGATGGCGAGCCGGATTGGTCGCGCGCCTTGGCCGATCCGCACGCATCGCTGCACCTCTACGGCAAGAGCGCCGCTCGACCCGGCCGCAAGATGGGCCACATCACCGTCACGGCCGCCACCGCCGATGAGGCGCACGACCGGGCAAAGGCGATCCGAAGCAGCCTGACCGCTGGCTAGTCTGCGCGGGACATGATTGCCGGAATCGTCACGGATCTCACCGATTGGCTCGATCGGATCTCGAGCCACTGGTGGTTCCTGCTGATCATCCTCGTCATCGCTTTCCTCGACTCGGTCATCCCGATCGTGCCCAGTGAGACCTGCGTGATCATCGGCGGTGTTGCCGCCAGCCTCGGCAACCAGAACATCTATGCGGTGATCGGCTTTGCGGCAGTCGGCGCGTTCCTGGGCGACAACACCGCCTACCAGATCGGGCTGCGGGCCAGTAGTGCGTTCCGGCGTCGCGCCAGCCGAAAGCCGGCATTCGCCAAGAAGATGACGTGGGCGGAGGACCAGATCGCCGAGCGCGGCGGCCTGCTGCTGATCACGGCGCGGTTCATCCCGGGTGGGCGAACGGCGCTGACCTTGTCGTGCGGGATCACTCGGCAGCGGCGCGGTTGGTTCATCCGCTGGATTGCCATCGCCGCGTTGATCTGGGCAACCTACGCAGCGCTGCTCGGCCGCATCGGTGGCGAGGCGTTCGAGAACGACCACACGAAGGCGTTCCTGCTCGCGTTCGGCCTGGCGATCGCCACCAACGTGCTGATCGAGATCGTCCGTCACACCCGCAAGAAGCGCCGTGTGTCGGCCGAGCCGGTGGTGCCGACACCGTGAAGCGCCATCTCGCCCAACTGAACGTCGCCACGTTGCGTCACCCGATCGACGATCCGCGCTCCGCCGACTTCACCGACGCCCTTCCCACCGTGAACGGCGCCGGCGAGGGCTCGCCCGGCTACGTCTGGCGCCTGCAGTCGGACTCCGGCGACGCGACCGATATCCAGGTCTTCGACGATCCGCTGATCATCGTCAACCTCACGGTGTGGGAATCGTTGGAGGCTTTGAAGGCCTTCGCCTACCGGGGCATCCATCGCGACTTCTTCCGGCGTCGCGCCGAGTGGTTCGTCGAGGGTTCGACTCGCACCGCGCTCTGGTGGATGCCGGCGGGCACCCTCCCGACCACCGACGACGCCAAACGGCGGCTCGATTTCATCGAGGTGTTCGGTTCCTCGCCCTACGCATTCGCGATGGGCCAGAACCATCCTCCATTGGCGATCGAACCGGTCGGGCTCGACGACGCTCGTGCTCAGGGACTGATCCGTCGTTTGAACGACGACCTCGAGGGCTCGGGCGACGGTCATCGCGCCTTCCGCCTCGGGCGTGACGACATCGGCGCGGGTCGCGGCACCCTGGTCGTGGCCGAGCTCGACGACGAGCCGGTGGCGTTCGGCGCATATCGACGCACCGATGCCACGACTGCCGAGATCCAGCGCATGTTCGTGGCCCAATCAGCGCGCGGGATACGGGTCGGCGCGGCGATCATCGCCGAGCTCGAGCGCGCCGCGAGACGACAAGGGCTGCGGCGGCTGCTGCTGGAGACGTGGCCCCGGCAGCTCCCGTTGCTGGAGAACTTCGGGTTCCGCCCGTGCCCATGCTGGGGAGAGCACACCGCGTCGGCGACGTCGATCTGCGTGGAGAAAGCGCTCCCCGCGTAGCCGAGCCGTTTAGCCTGACGGCAATGCTTGCAGTGATCGTGGTGCGCGACGGGGTGTTGCCCGCTGGCGCCAACGAGACCATTTCGGAATGCGACGGCCGCGCGCTGCTGGTCGGATCCGGTACCACCGTGGCCACCGCCGAGGTGCAGCACGTGGCCCGGCGGGTGACCACCATCGAGCTCGGCGACTTCCATCCCGGCGCATGGGCCCAAGCGTTGGCCCCGGTACTGGCCGACGAGATGATCGTGGTGCTGCCGGCGTCGCCCGACGGGCGCGACTTCGCCCCGAGGCTCGCCGCGCAACTGCAACGACCGCTGCATGCCATGGCCATGGCGGTGTCGCCGTCGAGGATCGAGCTCGTCCGTCGCGCCGGCACCGAGTTGCACTCGTTCGAACCCGCCGCGACCTTCGTCGCAACGCTCCAACCCGGCGTGCGCGGCGTCGATCACCTCGATGCGCCCACGATCGTCACCTCGAGCACCGTCGAGGCGCCCGAGGGCAACGACCCGACGGTCGAGGTCGTTCTCCCGGCCGATGCGACCACGATCGACCTGGCGGAGGCATCACGGATCGTGGCCGGCGGCGCCGGCCTCGACAACCCACGTCGGTTCGATCAACTCGGTGAACTGGGTGCCGCGATGCGCGCCAGCGTGGGCGCGACGCGGGTCATCACCGACCGGGGCTGGGTGGGTCATGAACGGCAGATCGGCACGACCGGTGTGATCGTGGAGCCCCAGCTGTACATCGCCTTCGGGATCAGCGGCGCCGTGCAGCACACCAGCGGCATCGGTCAACCGCAGCACATCATCAGCGTCAACACCGACCCGCACTGCCCGATGATGCAGCTGGCCGACGTCGCGGTGGTCGCCGACGCCAACGCCGTTCTCGACGAGCTCGTAGCCCTGATCGGGGTCGCAGGTGGCTGAGCCCGACTTCGACGTCATCGTCGTCGGCGCCGGCCCGGCGGGGTCGTGCGCGGCGATCGAGGCGGCGCGCGGCGGGCTCCGCACCTTGCTGGTCGAGCGCGGCCCGTTCCCCGGCAGCAAGAACATGTACGGCGGGGTCGTCTACCCGCGCATCCTCGACGAGCTCATCCCGGAATGGTGGAACGACGCCCCGGTCCAACGGTGGGTCACGCGGCGATCGACGATGATCCTCACCGACACACAGGCGTTGTCGGTCGACTTCCGCAACGACGGCTGGAGCCGGCCGCCCTACAACGGCGCCACCACCTATCGACCCGAATTCGACCGCTGGCTGGCCGGCCACGCCGTGGCCGCCGGCGCGACCTTGCTGTGCGACACCACCGTCACGGGCCTGCTGCGCGAGTCGGGCCGCAAGTCGCGCCACCCCGTCTCGGGCGTGCGCACCGATCGCCCCGACGGCGATGTGACCGCCACCGTCGTCATCGCCTGCGACGGGGTCAACAGCTTCGTGGCGAAGGAGGCCGGGCTCTACGGAACCCCCCAGTCGAAGAACTTCACGCTCGGCGTCAAAGAGACCTTGGCCCTGCCGAAGGACGTGATCGACGAACGCTTCGGTGTGCGCGATCGCGACGGCGTCGACATCGAGATCATCGGCTGCACCGGCGCCGTCAACGGCGGCGGATTCGTGTACACGAACCTCGACACCATCGCGGTCGGTGTGGTGTTGAAGCTGCCCAAGCTCGCCGCCCAGCAGACCCGGCCGGAGGAGATCATTGCGGCGATGAAGCGCCACTCGGCGATCGCCCCGCTGGTCGAGGGCGGCGAGTTGAAGGAGTACTCCGCGCATCTCATCCCCGAGGCCGGGCTCTCGATGATGCCGGAGATGACTGGCAACGGCCTGCTGATCGCCGGCGATGCTGCGGCGCTGTGCCTGGCCGCCGGGATCTGGTTGGAAGGCGTCAACTTCGCCATGGGCAGCGGCATGTACGCGGGGCAGACCGCCGTAGAGGCCATCGCCAACGGCGACGTCAGCCAACGCGGGCTCGGCGGGTATGCGCGCCGGCTCAGCGAGACGTTCGTGCTCCGCGACCATCGCAAGCTGCGCCGCGCCCCGGAGCTCGCCCTCAGTGATCGAGTGCAATACCTCTACCCGTCGATGCTCACCGGGATCGCCGAGCGAATGTTCCGTGTCGACAACCCACTGGCCAAGCCGGGATTGCGACGCATCATCCGCGAGGAACGCAAGCGTGCCGGTGTGCGCATCGGCAGCTTGGTGCGCGACGGCCACGACGCATTCCGGAGCTTCGGATGATCGAGCGCGACACGACGTGGCCTGAGGTCTCGTTCACCGATCGGATGGCATCGACCGAGTTCAAGGTGCACGACCAGCCCCACATCGTCGTCGACGGCAAGGTCTGCGCGGACTGCAACACGAAGGCGTGCATCGTCGCCTGCCCGGCCGACCTGTTCGTGCCGACGAGCGACGGCGGCATCGTGTTCAACTACGAGCAGTGCTTCGAGTGCGGCACCTGCTACCTCGTGTGCAATCACGAGGGCGCGATCAGCTGGTCGTACCCCGAAGGCGGATTCGGCGTCATCTTCCGGAGCACCTGATGATCGCGGTGTGCATCAAGTGGATACCCGGCGCGGCGACGTCGGGAGTGTCGGCAGCCGACGAAGCGGCGATCGAGATGGCGTTGCGTCATGGCGCCCACGCACGCACGTCGGTCATCGCCATCACGGTCGGTGGCGCGGCAGCGGACCAAAGCCTGCGAACCGCCGTGGCGTGTGGTGTCAAGACCGCGATTCGCGTCGATGCTGCCGAGGAGCTCGACAGCGCGTCGGTCGCAGCCGCGCTCAGCCCGGTCGTCGCCCACAGCACCGCGGTGTGGTGCGGTGACTACTCGACCGACCGGGGGACGGGCAGCGTGCCCGCATTCCTCGCTGCTCGGCTACACCGCCAGCAAGCCCTGGGTTTGGTGGGTGTCGACTTCGCCGATCCGCTGCGCGTGACCCGGCGACTCGACGGCGGCCGTCGCGAGGTGCTCCGTGTCACGGGCCCGGCGGTGCTGTCGGTCGAAGGATCGATCGCCCGGTTACGCCGGGCTTCGCTGCCCTCCGCCCTCAGTGCCCAGTCGGCCGAGGTGCTGCCCTACGCCAGCACGGCCAACGCCGGAGCCGCAGCCACTGCCGTCGTGGTCAGCCGCTACCGGCCACGCGCTCGCGTGCTGCCGGCTCCGGTCGGCGCCACGGCGCTCGATCGTCTCCGGGCCCTGACCGACGCATCCGCTGCGCCGCAACCTGGCGAGACTGTCGAGGCATCACCGGCGGTGGCGGCACAGCGGATCATCGAGGTCCTCACCGACTGGGGCTACATCTCGTAACTGCGCTCCGGATCAAACCGTCAAAGTTGTGGCCCGGCTCGCCGCCTTGCGGACCCGCTCCCCTGAGGCCACCGGGCATTCGGCTTTGTTTGACCCCGATCAGTTCGTCCAACGTTCTGCGTCAGTTCATGGAACG
>JANMNE010000397.1:0-14617 GCA_031373785.1 Ilumatobacteraceae bacterium | reverse complement strand
CTCGAGCAGCAAGCCGCGGAGGAGGGCCGCACTGTCTCGGCGGCTTTGGCGGACGCGGCGGACTTGTGGCTGGCCACCCGGCGCGGGCTACGGGCAATTCGGGCGTGGGAACGCGAGCACGGGGCGCTGACCGCGGGGGAGCTTGCAGCAGCCGATCGAGAGCTTGACCGAGTCGGCGTCGGCCGGCACTGATGGCGCGCCGGTCGCCGAAGCTTCCGCTCGGGCTGGTCTACGACACCGGTGCTCTCATCGCGGCCGAGGCGAACGACCGGCGTCTCTGGGCGTTGCATGCCCGGGCCATGCAGCGTGGCGTTCTTCCCGTGGTGCCAGCAGGTTGCGTGGTCGAGGCCTGGCGAGGTGGCCGACAGCCCAATCTTGCCCGGCTTCTCGACGGCTGTGAAGTCGAGGCACTTTCACTCGAACATGCCAAGAGAGCCGGCGCGCTGCGGCGGACGCTGCCCGCGACGATTGGCCCCGTTGACGCCACCGTCGCTGAGACAGCGCTGCGACGCGGCGGCGCCGTTGTCACGTCGGACCGATCTGACATCGAATTGCTCGCCTCGGCCGCGCGTCGCCGAATCCAATTGATCGACATCTGACGCGCGCCAGAACTGCCTGATCGGAGTGGTAGACCCGACGCTCGCCCCGTTCCGGAGGGCGACTCGAGTTGCTGTGCCCAGCCTCTCGAGCAGTTGCAGATCCTGCGATCATCACACCGTCAGCCGAAGGGCGGGCGCTTCCTGATCTACCGCGACGTCCTCGTCGGCAGCGCTCGGCAGCCACCGGACGGCGATCATCGCTCCGACCAGTACCACGGCGGCGGAGACCCACGACCCGGCGCGGAACCCGTCCATGAACGCCATGTCGACGGCGGCTTTCACGGCGGCACCGGCCTGCGGTCCCGCGGCCTCCCCGGCGCGTCGGGCGACCTCGACGCCGGCGCCGACGGAGTCGCGGGCGATGTGCTGGGCATCTGCCGGCACCGCAGTGCCGGTCAGCAGTTCGCCGAGGCGCGTCGAGTACACCGAGGCGAACAGGCTGCCGATGATCGCGACACCCAAGGTGCCGCCGAGCTCGCGGGCGGTGTCGTTGACCGCCGAGCCGACACCGGCCTTGGCGGGCGGCAGGGCTCCCATGATGGCCTCGGTCGCCGGGGCGTTGACCAGACCGAGCCCACCACCCATGAAGAACATCTGGCCGACGACCAACCAGTACGACGAGGTCGCCGTGTCGCGTGTCGTCCAGGCGAAGCCGATTGCCATCGAGGCCAGGCCCGCAGCCACGATCACCTTTGTGCCGAACCGCTCGGCGAGCTTGGCGCTCAGCGGCGCGGCCATCCCGGTGAAGAGTGCGAACGGCACGGTGCGCACGCCGGCCTCGAGCGTGCCGTAGCCGCGGACGAACTGGAAGTACTGGGTCACCATGAAGATGAACCCGAACAGTGCGAAGAAGGCGAAGGCGACCGACACGCTTCCGGCCGTGAAGCGCATGTTGGTGAACACGCCGACGTCGAGCATCGGGTGATCGCTGCGTTGCTCCCACCGGATGAACGCGGTCAGCAGCGCTACCGCCAGAGCGAACGCCACGACGCTGGTCGACGACAACCACCCGTGCTTGGGCCCTTCGATCACTGCCCACACCAGCACGGTCACGCCGGCGATCGACAAGGCGATACCGAGCGGATCGACGCGGCGGATCGTGGTGTCGCGCGACGTCGGCACCGCTCGCCAGATGGCGACCATCGCGACCGCGATCACTGGAACGTTGACCAGGAACACCGAGCCCCAGAAGAAGTGCTCGAGCAGGAACCCACCGCTCACCGGACCGAGAGCCACGGCCAGACCGCTGGTGGCCGCCCAGATCGAGATGGCGATCGCCCGCTGCCGGGCGTCGGTGAACACATTGACCAAGACGGCCAACGTGGCCGGGAAGATCAACGCCGCACCGATCCCCATGGCAGCACGCCAGCCGATCAGCTGAGCCGGTGTCGTCGACAGCGCGGCCAGGATCGAGGTGACGCCGAACGCAGCCATGCCGGTCATCAGCGTGCCCTTGCGGCCGAACCGGTCACCGATGCTCCCGGCGGCCATCAGCAGGCCGGCGAACACCAACACGTAGGCGTCGACGATCCACTGCAGTTGGCTGGTCGTGGCGCCCAGTTCGCGCACGAACGTGGGCAGGGCGACGTTCACGATCGTGCCGTCGACGACGATGATGAACACCGAGGCGCACAGCACGGCGAGGACCGACCAGGGTGATCGGCGGTCCGCTTCGGTGAGGGTCGTGGTCTCGTCCATGGGGTCCTTTCGAGGGTGCATTGGTTGTAACAAAGTCATAACATTGTTATCACACCGTCCCAACGAGGTCCACATGACATCCGCCACATCACGCCCCCACTATCCTGCGCCCATGGTGCAGCTCGATTCGGTGGGCTCCCTGCTGCTCGACGCGGCCAGCGACCTGCTGGCGGCCGAAGGGCCGGGAGCCCTGACAGTACGGCGCATCGCCGGTGCCGCCGGTGTCAGCACCATGAACGTCTACTCGCGGTTCGGGGGCAAGGACGGGGTCGTCGAGCACCTGTTCATCGAGGGGTTCCAACGCCTCGGCGAGGGGATGAGCTCGGTCGTGCTCACCGACGATCCGATCGCCGACCTCGCCTCGTGCGGGATGGCTTATCGGCAGTTCGCCATCGACCACCCCACGCTGTATTCGGTGATGTTCGACCGCGTCGTCCCCGATTTCCAGCCGACCATCGATGCTCAGCTGATCGCCGGATCCACGCTCGATCTGCTGGCCCAACGGCTCGAACGGGCGATGACCGCCGGCGTGCTGCGACAGGGAGATCCGCTGCACACGGCGGCGCTGGTGTGGGCAACCTGCCACGGTGTCGTCAGCCTCGAGCAGAAATCGGTCGGGCCGATGGCGATCAACTGGCCGGAGGTCTACGAGCAGGCGATGCGGATGATCGTCACGGGCTTGGCATGACCGCGCGGCTCGGTGACGTCACCTGGACGGACCTGTGGAATCTGACGCCGCGGCCGATCATCGCCGTGCCGGTCGGGTCGTTCGAGCAGCACGGGCCCCATCTGCCGCTCGATACCGACACCCGCATCGCCACGGCGTTGGCGAAGGGTCTGGCGGCATCGTTCGAGCCGGGCGACGTGCTGATCGGCCCGGCCCTGACGGTGACGTCCAGCGGCGAGCACGCGGCGTTCCCCGGCACGCTGTCGCTGGGCGCCGACGTCGTCGAACATCTCATCATCGAGCTGGTCCGCAGCGCCGATTGGTCGGCCGGGGTCGTGTTGGTCAACGGCCACGGCGGCAACGCCGTGCCGGTGCAGCGCGCCGCCAACACGTTGCTCGGCGAAGGTCGCCGGGTACTGGCATGGTGGCCCCACATCCGCAACGGCGACGCACATGCCGGCGAGACGGAGACATCGATGATGCTGGCCATCGCACCGGCACTGGTTCGCATGACGCGAGCCGAGGCCGGCAGGCCGGAGCCGATCGTCGATCTCATCGACGATCTGCGCGCCAACGGCGTGCGCGCCGTGAGCCCCAACGGTGTGCTCGGCGATCCACGCCCGGCCACGGCCATTCATGGCAAGGCGCTGCTGACCCGGCTGATCATCGATCTCGTCGCGGCGGTCGACGAATGGCGATCGTGACGCCACCGTTCGTGCTCGATGGCTCGTACCGCAGGTACGACGGGCTGGTCATCGCCGGTTCGCCGCTGCGGCTGTTCCGGCTCTCCGCCGCCGGGCAGCGCGTGGCAGCGGCCATCGAGCAGCAAGCTGAACTGCCGCCGCGCCACAGCAAGCTGACCGAACGCCTCGTCGACGCCGGCGCGATCCACCCGAATCCGGCGGACTCGCCCTTCACCGAAGCCGACGTCACCATCGTCGTGCCGTCGCTCGACACCATGCCGACGGCGGCGCTCGACGACAACGTGATCGTGGTCGACGATGGCAGCGAGCCTCCGCTGTCGGGGGCCGCGGCGCAACGCATCATTCGACTCCCGGTCAATCGCGGCCCGGCGGCAGCTCGCAACGCCGGGCTTGCCGAGGTGACCACACCACTCGTGGCCTTCGTCGACACCGACGTCGATCTCGACGCGGGGTGGCTGCAGCCACTGCTGCGCCACTTCACGGACCCGCGAGTCGCGCTCGTCGCCCCGCGGGTCGTCTCGTCGGAGGGCCTAACCGCACTTGCCGAGTACGAGACGGTCAGATCGCCACTCGACCTCGGTGATCAACCCGGCCGCATCGCCGCCGGCACGCGCATCAGCTACGTCCCTGCGGCGGCGATCTTGGTGCGCACGGACGCGCTGCGGGCGATCGGCGGTTTCGACGAGTCACTGCGCACCGGCGAGGACGTCGACATGGTCTGGAGGCTGGCCGCCGCCGGACATCGCTGCAGGTACGAACCCGCTTCGACCGTCCACCATCGACCGCGCCCGAGCGTGTCCCAATGGCTCCGCCAGCGAGTTGCCTACGGTCGCTCGGCGCCCGCCCTCGATCGCAAGCATCGCGGCGCCGTGGCACCGCTGCGGATGAGTGGTTGGAGCGCAGCGGTGTGGGCGCTGGTGTTCGCCCGGCGCCCCGTTGCCGCGGTCGCCGTTGCCGGCGGCACGATCGTCGCGTTGCGCAAGAAGGTCCCCGATCTTCCACCCGCGGAATCGCTTCGCCTCGTCGGGCTCGGTCATCTCTACGCAGGCCGCCAGGTGGCCGGCGCGATCACCCGGGTGTGGTGGCCGGTCGCCGTGCTCACGGCACTCATCGCGCCGCGCACACGCCTGCCGCTGCTCGGTGCAGCACTCGTCGCACCGCTGCTCGATTGGTTTGAGCGACGCGGCCCGCTCGACCCCGTTCGGTACGTCGCCGTGCACTTGGCCGACGACGTGGCCTACGGAACGGGCGTGTGGATCGGCGCCATCGAGCTGCGCACCGTCGGCGCCTTGGCGCCGAGGTTCACGAACTGGCCGGGGCGAACTGCCGGCTGAGGTCGTTGCACTCTTCGCAGACCTCGGCGGAGATCAGCCCCCATCGCATCAGCCGGTTGAACACCACGCAGCCGAGGCACACAGCGAAGACCGACTCGAGCGTGGCCGCGACGATCAGCCCGGCGATCAACACGTACGACAGCAAGTGCACGCCGAAGCCCCACGACACGAGCGCACCGGCGCTGAACGTGAGCCCCATCCCCTGTGCGAACCGCTTCGGCGGGCCGGGCACGAAACGATGGTCGATGTCGAGCCGCGGCGTGACCACACGGGTCACGAGTTGGCCGAGCGGGCTGAACCGCGGGCCGCTGAGCACCCTGGCGAGAAAGCCGTACACCAGCGGCACGAGCATCCACCACTGCCTGACAGCGAGGAATGCGACGCCCTGGGCGACGACGCCGCCGGCCACCAAACGGGCCGACGTTTCGTTGACCGGGTTGGGGAAGTTCAACAACCTGCGCACACCAAAATGGTAGTCCGACAAACCCGATCAGACAACTCGGGATTAGCGACGCCGGATCGCCCAGACGCTCGTGCCCGCGGTCGGCGCCAACAACCCGACCGCCAAGTGCAACAGGGTGGTCTTGCCGGCCCCGTTGGGCCCGACGAGGCCGACGACCTTGCCCTCGGGGATGGTCAGCGAGCAGTCGTGCAGGGCCCAGCGCCGGCCGTACCGCTTGCCGAGCCCGTCGGTCTCGATCGCCGCGCTCACGCGACACCCTCGGCGAAGCAGTTGCGCACCGCAGTCCGGTAGATCGCCTCGATGTCATCGACGCCGAGCCCGGCCGAGCGGGCCGACCGCAGCCAATCGGTCATCGAGCCGAGGAACCGGGCCTGGGTGGTCGGGTCGGTGCCGGGCAACGCCCGGACGATGAACGTGCCGAGGCCGGGGCGGGCGCGCACCAGGCCCTCACGCTCGAGGTCGCGGTACGCCTTGAGCACGGTGTTGGGGTTGATCGCCAGCTTGGCGACGACCTGTTGGGCCGTCGGCAACTGATCGCCCGGCTCGAGCATGCCGAGCTGCAGGGCCTGATGGACCTGCTGCACCAACTGCAGGTAGGTCGCCACCCCCGACGTCGAGTCGAGTTGGAACTCGATCATCATTCCCTCCGCTCTCCGTGAACACGGGTAGGTCATGCTTCCACTAAGTAATTAGTGAAAGCATATATAGCCGGGCATGACGATGCAAGACGCCACCGGAAAGATCACTGCAACTACGGTTGATGCGGCATGACCTTGCGACTCACCGTTCAGCGCGCCGCGTGGGAGTCGCACATCGATGCCCTCGCGGCCAGCGTCGACGGCCTGGTCCCGGTGGTCAAGGGCAACGGCTACGGGTTCGGTCGAACCACGCTGCATCCGATGATCAAGACGCTGGCCGACTACGTATGCGTCGGAACGGTCCACGAGCTCGACCACATCGCCGACCGCGTCACGCCGGTCGTGCTGACTCCGTCACCGGTCCCGCCGCCGGCCTCCTCGACCGGCGCGGCAGCCGTGATGACCGTCGGCTCGCTCCACGACATCGGCGCCCTGGCCGGCTGGCGCGGCCAGGTGCTCGTCAAGCTGCAGTCGTCGATGCGTCGGTTCGGCGCGACCCCGCCCGAGGTCGCCGCGGTCAACTTCGCGGCCCGAGCTGCAGGGCTCGACGTCATCGGCTTCGCGCTGCACCTGCCCCTGGCCGGGACCGACGCAGACCGCATCGCCGAGGTGGATGCGTGGCTCGAGCACGTCGGCGTCCACCAGCCGCTGTGGCTCAGCCATCTGCAGCCACAGGCCTACAGCGCCCTGCGTGCTCGCCACCCCGATCGCCAGTTCCGGCTGCGCGTCGGGACCGCGTTGTGGCACGGCGACAAGTCGTTCCTGCACCTCGACGCCGACGTGCTTGCCGTGCACTCCGTCGCGGCGGGTGACCGCGCCGGCTATCAGCTCGTCGAGATCTCCGACGATGGTCACCTCGTGCTCGTCGGTGCCGGCTCGGCGCACGGCGTCGCCCCGCTCCCCAACGGCTCCAGTCCGTTCCACTTCGAGCGCACGCGGCTCTCCTTGCTCGAGCCACCGCACATGCACACCTCGATGGTCCTCGCTCCCACCGGCACGCCGTGCCCGGCGACCGCCGACCGCGTCGATGTGCAGCGACCGTTGATCTCGACACTCGTCGACGAGGTCGACTGGGTGTGAGCACCCAACCATCCGAGCGGGTGATCGACCTCGACGTGACCCGCGCGGTCGCCTTGATCGGCGTTGCCGCGATGAACTACCACGGCTACCTGATCCTGCGCGGCGGCCAGGTCGGGGCGTCCGGGATCAACCGCTTCTTCGACCCGTGGATGGGCCCGCTGTCGACTCGGTTCGCGGCGACGTTCGTGATGATCGCGGGCATGGGCATCACCTTGATGACCAACCGCGGCCGCATCGGTCGCGATCGGTACCGACGCACACTCGACCGCTGGACGTTGATCCGCCGCGGGTTCCTGTTGTACTGCTTCGGGTTCTTCTTCGAGTGGTTGTGGAACGGCACCATCTTGTTCTTCTACGGAGCGTTCTTCGTCGTCGGGGCATTGATCTTCACACTGAGAACGCGATGGTTGATCGTCATCGGCGGCCTCGCGGCCATCGCCGCGGCGGGGCTGCAATGGTGGGCGTTCGAGACCGAGCACAGCACCACATGGCTGTTCGGTGGCTGGTACTCGTATGGGACGTACCGCTCGCCGCGCCGGCTGGTCTTCGATACGTTCGTCAATGGCACACATCCCCTGCTGCCGTGGTTGGCGTTCCTGTGCGCCGGCATGGTGCTCGGTCGCTTCCTGCCACTGAACTCGGCGTGGCGTCGCGTGCTCGGCGCCGCCGGCGTGCTGCTGGTGGCCGGCACGTACCTGGCCAAGCACGTTTTCGGTGACACGCCGCTGCGCTCTGTGCTGTTGGCGACCGACCCGTTCAGCCGCAGCCTCAACTACACGCTGTGCGCGTTGGGCTCGTCGATCACGGCGTTCTGCATCATCGGTTGGGTCGCCGAGATCACCCGCGCCAGCGTGGTGACGCGAGCCTTCGCTGCTGCCGGCCGCACCACACTGACGCTGTACATCCTGCACGCCCTGGTGTTCAACGCGCTCGTCACACGTTGGCACCTGGTCAAGCCGGCCGGCCTCGACGTCGCCCTGGTTTTCGCCGGCAGTTTCTGGGTGATCGCGATCATCGCCGCAGCGGTGTGGCAGCGCCGCGTCGGCATCGGGCCGGCCGAATGGTTCTACCGCAAGTTCGGCGGCGGCACCATGCCGCTGGCGCCTACAGAACCTCGCTGAACGTGTCGCACTGCTTGGGGTCGCCCGAGTTGTAGCCACGGGTGAACCAGGTCTGGCGCTGCTCGGCCGAGCCGTGCGTCCAGGCTTCCTTGTCGATGCGTCCCTGGGTCTTTTGTTGAATGCGGTCGTCACCCACGCCGGACGCGGCGTTGAGGGCTTCATTGATCTCGTCGGCCGAGTCGAGCTGGCCTCGCGCGGCGACGTCGCCCACCCACATCCCCGCGAAGCAATCAGCCTGCAGTTCCATCGCCACCGAGTACTGGTTGGCCCGGCCGGGGTCGTTCTGTTGGGCCTGCTGGACTTGGTCGTTGATGCCGACGAGGTTCTGGATGTGGTGGCCGTACTCGTGGGCGATGATGTACTGCTCGGCGAGGTCGGTCGGTTTGCCGATCAACTGCTGCTCGAGGGCCTGCATGAAGGCCGGATCGATGTAGACGAGGTGATCGGCCGGGCAGTAGAACGGCCCGGTCTGCGACGACGCCTGGCCGCACCCGGTAGTGGTGCCGTCGGTGAAGAACACGGTCTTGGTCACTTCATAGGTGGCGCCGTAGAACGCCGGCAGGTTGGCCTGCCAGTAGTTCTGCACATCCTCCGTCGCGCCGCAGACCACCTGTTCGAGATCGCTCGTACACGATGCCGCTGTCGACGCGCCCTTGTCGGCGGGTTGCGGAACCCCGGCCGCGGACTGGCTGCTGCCCAGCAACTTCGGCAGCAGCAACGAGGCGAGCAGCACGACGATGCCGAGCACGCCGCCACCCGCCTTGATCGGGAAGGGGAACCCACCGCCACCCAGTCCGCCGGACGAGAAGCCTCCGCCACCGGCGCCGCGACGGTCGTCGATCATCGAGCTGTTGCCACTTCGAATCTTCGTCATATGGAGTACTCCGATGCCCATTTCTTCCGGCACTGAAACAGCGAGCCCGTGTGTCGCGGTGACTGCAGACCGACGATAGCTACTGACAACTAGTGGCGAGCACGATTGGCGCGCCGGAGCCCGCGTAGGCCGACGGCGCCGGCGCCGATCAGCGGACCACGCCCGCCGAGGCGCGCCGGGATGATGCGCGCACCCTTGCTGAACGACAGCTGCGCGTGCTCGTCGAGCGTCTCCTGCGCGGAGTTGAAGAACGTCGCCCCGAATCCGAGTGCCACCGACCCGCCGACCACCGCCATATCGATGTCGAGCATGTTGCACGCGGTTGCCACTGCCCGGCCGACGAGGCGACCGGTGCGTTGCATGATCTCGTACGTCGGCTCGGAGTACGACCGGCCGGTGATGGCCTCGATCGCCGGACCCGATGCCTCGGCGTCGAGGCAGCCGCGCGAGCCGCACAGGCACCGGCGACCATTGGGCTCGACCAGGGTGTGGCCGATGCTGCCGGCGTTGCCCGTGGCACCATCGAGGAGCTGGCCGTTCAACACGATCCCGCCTTCGACCGTGGTGGAGACGACCATCGCCAAGAAGTTCTGTCGACCGTGCGCTGCGCCCAACCATCCTTCGGCCAGCGCCAGCGCCCTGGCTCCGAGGTCGCCGTACACGTTGAGACTGGTCGCCGTGGCCAGCTTCGAGCGAAGTGGGAACGATCGCCAGGCATGGATGTGGGTCGGCGACACGGCGACGACATCGGGCCGCACCGGCCCGGCGCAGCCGACGCCGACGGCAACCGTTCTGGCGTTGTGGTGGGTCCTGCCTCGCTCGAGTTGTGGCTGCACGATGTCGTTCAACGAGGCAAACAGCGCGTCGGCGTTCAGCCCGAAGTCGATGTCGATGTCTTCGCGATCGAGGAGGTCGCCCTTCATCGTCATCAGCCCGGCCGCCAACTTCGCATCACCGATGTCGATCGCCAGGACGACGTCGCGTGTCTCACTCATCAGGCCGTCTACCGTACCGGCGCGAGCGAGAAGCAGCGAACCCGCGCTACACCGCGAAGTCCATCGGCGGACTAGCCAACTCGACGGGCGGTCTCGATGAGGTTGATCTCGTAGAGGACCATGTCGAGCGCGTCGGCGCTGACCATCGCCGAGTGTCGTTGCGGATGCTCGGCCGTGATGCAACTGGTCAGTGGCGTGAGCAGCGTCCACGGTGTCGGATGGCAGAACTGCACCACGCTGTATCGCTCGCCGGTGAACCCCGGCGCGGCGACGACGCGGTGGACACCAGTGGGCAACACGCCGTTGGTGAGTCGCTCGAGCATCATCCCGGTGTTGATGATCACCTGCCCCTCCGGGGCGACGGCATCGACCCAATGATCGCCGACCTTGACCTGCAGCCCGGGCGCGGTCGCTCGCGGCAGGGCCGTGATGAGGTTGATGTCTCCGTGCTCGCCGGCCCACACGTGCGTACCACCGGGTGACTCGGTCATCGGCGGGTAGCGAATGGCTCGGGTCAACGTCGCCCCGTTGTGGGTCATCTCGTCGAAAAGTGACTCATGGCACCCGATCGCCTCGGCAATCACCCGCAGGAACCGGCGCTGGATGTCTTCGATGCGGTCGTGGAACAGGTTCAGCAGCTTCTCGCATCCGGGAATGGCTGCCTCGGGCAGTACCTGCGCGCCGTACCGATGGGGGTATCGCGCTCGCAGCGGATGGCCCGGCGGCAGCTCCCGGCCCCAGTTGAGCATCTCTTTCCAGTCGGGCACATCGCTCGACGCTGCTGTCTCCACCAACAGGCCCGTATACCCCGTCTGACCATGGCTTTCAGGCGCCACGAAGCCCTGCTTGACCTCCTGGGGCATCGAGAAGAACTCGGCCAGCATTCCGTACGCGCTGTCGAGCAGATCCTCCGACAGGTCGTGGCGGGTGTACACGAAGCCGGTGGTCAGACTGCGGCGAACGCCATCGACCACAGCCGCTCGCTGAACGGACGTGCCACGCTCGAACGCGAGCAGATCGACATCGAGAATGTCATCCATGGCCCGAGTCTAGGTCGCTACATTCCCCCAGGTAGAGCGCCGATTTCTTCGCGACGATCGAAACCTCGGTAACACTTGCGGCGTGTCAAATTTGTGGTGTACGCATTTTCCACGATGAGCGAACTCGAAGATGTCACGGTCGTTGCGACGGTTGACTCCCTTTTTCGCGCCCATTATGGACGCCTCGTGCGGGCACTCACACTTGCGTGTGGCGATCAGGAGATCGCCGCCGACGCCGTGCAAGAAGCCTTCGTGAAAGCCCACATGCACTGGCGCCGAATTCAGCAGTACGACGATCCCGTCGGTTGGATCCGTCGAGTCGCGATCAATCGCCTGCGCGACGATCACCGTCGGCAGGGTCGCAAGGGCGTTGCATTGCAGCGCCTGGCCGGCGAGCCGCAGGTCGAGTCCGTCGAGCAGCACGGCTTCGATTCCGATCTTCCGACGATCCTCGCCCAACTGCCGAAGCAGCAACGCATCGCCATGGCGCTGTTCTATGTCGACGAGCTGTCGATCGCAGAAGTGGCCGTCGCCCTCAACGTGAGCGAGGGCGCCGTCAAGTCATATCTACATCAGGGCCGCGCTCGACTTCGCAGCGTGGTAGCAAGCGGGGAGGAGGTGCATTCGGATGAGTGAGTTCCACGATCCCGAGCTGCGCCAGCAATTGGGTCGCCTCAGCGGCCCGTATCCGGATGACAACGTCGCGTTCGCCGCCTGGCAGCGCCGAGTTGGCCAGGCCCGACGCCGTCGGGCGGTGGCGTGGACCGCCGGTGCGGCCATGTCGTTGATCCTCGGCACGGTGGCAGTCGCCGCGGTGCAGAGCCCCGGCCGGCACACGCTCGTGCCCGGCAAGTCGTCCGAGACCAGGTCCGAGTTCACCCTCAGCGTTCCGACCACGGAGGACGACGAGTCGTCGAGCACCGAGTCGAGCGAACCCGAGACCACGGCGCCGACCGCGCCGGCGATCGAGACCACGCCCAGCGAGGTCGAAGCCGAGTCGTCGCTGCCAGAGCCCGAGGGCACCGAGGCAGCGGGCGATCAACCCGGGACGTCGACGAAGAAGGGCCACAGCGGCTCGGGCACGTCGGCGCCGGCAAACGGCTCCCAAGCGGCCACGCAAACGTTCTCGGGGGCCGGTGGCAGCATCACCGTCCGTCAAGACGGCGACCGGCTGACGGTCGTCGCGGCCAACCCCAGCAGCGGGTTCCAGGCCAACGAAGACAGGCAATCGGGTAGCCGCGTGCAGGTCACGTTCAAGTCGGACGACCACCAGACGCAGATCTCCGTCCGGCTGTCCGACGGCGTGATGAAGCCGAACGTGGACGAACAGGGCGACACGCATCAGGATTCCGGGCCCGTGGACACCTCGGGCGACGGGCATGGCGACGGCGAGAGCAAGGCCGACAGCAAGAGCGACTGAGTTCGCCCGGCGTCACGATCAAAACCATCTCGCTACGTCGAACGTGTCAATTGTGTTACGAACGACCAGGAGGTCTTCATGAAGCTCAACCAACGCAACCGAGTGGTGGTCACCGCTGCCTTCTCAGGAGCGCTCGTCTTGGGTGCTGCCGGCTTGGCCGCCGCGGCCACCGGCGCCGACCCCATCCAGCGTGTGCGGGCCGCTGAGCTCAACCGGGTCGACGACGACACCACGACCACGGCCGCACCGGCACTGGCTGCCGACACCACGCTGGCACCCGCGGTCACGCCCGCACCTGCCGCCGTAGCACCTGCCGCCGTGGCGCCCGTCGTGGTGACTCCCGCCCCTGCTGCCGTGGTGCCCGACGCCACCTTGGCCGACGCAACCGAATCGTCCGTCGAGGACGATGCTGACGATGACGACGCCACCGAAGACGAAGCAACCGAAGTCGACGACGACGACGACGACGACGACGATGACAGTGGTTCCGGCAGCGCCAACAGCGGCCAGGGCAGCCACGACGACGACCACGACGACGGTGACGACGACGGTGGCGACGACGACTGAGTCGATCTGCTGAAATAGTCAGTCGGTGAAGACCGACTGGAATCCTGTGCTGCGTGCCGAGTTCGACAAGCCGTACTGGAATGAACTGCAACGGTTTGTGGCGGGCGAGCGAGCCCGCCACACCGTTTTCCCCCCAGAGGATCAGGTCTTCGCTGCACTGCACCTGACGCCCTACGAGAGCACCCGGGTCGTGTTGCTCGGCCAGGATCCGTACCACGGACCTCGCCAGGCGCACGGCCTGTGCTTTTCGGTGCGGGACGGCGTGCAACTGCCGCCCTCACTGGTCAACATCTACACCGAACTGCGTGACGACCTCGGCATCGAGACCCCGACGCACGGCAACCTCGAGTCGTGGGCCCGCCAGGGCGTGCTGATGCTCAACACCAGCCTCACCGTTCGATCGGGGGCCGCGGCGTCGCACCAGGGCAAGGGGTGGGAGATATTCACCGACGAGGTCCTGCGCACGGTGAGCGGCAAGCCGCACCGCGTCGTGTTCATCCTGTGGGGTGCGCACGCTCGCAAGAAGAAAGCCCTGATCGACACCTCACGGCACACGGTGATCGAGTCCGCCCACCCGTCGCCGCTCAGCGCTTACAACGGCTTCTTCGGCAGCAAGCCCTTCAGCCGGACCAACCAAGCACTGGAAGCCGCCGGCCTGGCCCCCATCGACTGGCGCCTCCCGCCGTGACGAGTCAGCCGGCAGGGCTCGGGTAGTCGCCGGGAGCCTCGCCGGGTGGCGGCGAGGTGTAGATCGCCACGGCGCCGGCGGGGTCGAACATCTTGTCGGCAGTCGGCCACTCACCGGGGAGGTATCGCTGCCCGCCGTCGACGAACTGGTACATGCCGACGCCGTCCTTGCGGATCTCGTCGGGGCCGGTCGCAGCGGGGTCCCACCAAATGGCGGTGGCGTCGTCGACGCCGGAGTGGTCAGTCTTGTTCGCAGCCCAATAGCCCTTGTCGCCGTAGGAGAGGAACGGTTGGCTGATCGCCAGTCCGTCGGAGGTGCCGGGCAAGGCAAACGCAGCGTTGCGGAACGTCTCCGGCGTGAGATTGGGTCCGACCGCTTGCACGACGGCGAAGAACAGCGCCGGGTTCGGCTGGATGACGCCGATGGTTCCATCAGCGGGTGGATCGACTCCCGTGAACCACTTGTAGATGTGGAACGGCCCGATCTGATCCGTGGGTGTGCGGGCGGCAAGTTGCGTCACACCGAAGGCGTGCTTCCACTGCTCCTGGTCGTACGTTCGGGCGAACGCGGACACGTCGACCAGCGTGCTGGCGGCCACGACCCACTCCGGGAAGTACTCCTGCGCTGTCGCCTCCTTGGTGAAGTCGCGCGGCGCCACCGGGTCGCCATTGAACACGATCGTCGTGACGCCGGCGGCCTTCATCTTCGTGATCACCTGGGTCGCCGTCG
>JANMNE010000090.1:0-3552 GCA_031373785.1 Ilumatobacteraceae bacterium | reverse complement strand
GGCCGTCAGGTCGATCGTCGAGCTCGTGCCTTCGACGAATCGCACGCTGCGGAGCAGTCCGAACTGCGACCACAGAGTCGTCACCGCCGCCGGGTCCTGCGTGGCGATCGTGTATCCGGCGACGGCGCCGACGGCCGAGTTGTCGGTGTGCGCCCGCCACGTCGGCCCGCCCCAGAGCCACGAACCCGGAGGCTGCGGTTCGTCGAGGCTGACGATGGCCCCGCCGACGTCGGCTGGGTGCAGATGACGGCCGCGGATGGTGGGGTAGTCGCCGCTCCACACCGTCCGCACGTCTGCGTCGGCCAGCTCGGCCATCCGGGCATCGAGGTCGTCGACTTCGAACATCAACATGTAGGCACTCACGTCGGCCTCGCGTCGGTCGAGCAGCCGTCCGGCAGCTGAGTTCTTGGTGATGGGCGAGACGACCTCGATGAACTGGTCGCCGACGCTCAACAAGGCGTTGTGCAGTCCGAACTCGGCAACGCCGGGATCGTTGAAGCAGACCGTGAGCTGCAGGTGTGTGCACAATCGATCGACGGTCGCATCGAGGTCACGGGCGGCGACGACGACCTGGCGGAGGCGGATCACGCCAGCATGGTAGAGCGCGTCGCAGGTGCCGGTAGGTTCCAACGCATGCTTACGGTGATCGAAGGCCGAGTGCTCGGCTGCCTGATGGAGAAGGAACGCACCGTTCCCGATCAGTATCCGTTGTCGATGAATGCACTGGTGTCGGCATGCAACCAGTCGTCGTCACGCGAGCCGATCATGGCCCTCGACGAGTTCGAGGTGGACGCCTCGATCACGTCGATGAAGACCCAGGGCCTCGTGCGGATCGTGCATCCATCACACGGTCGCAGCGTCACCCGGTACCGTCAGGTCGCCGACGAGAAGTTCGGGCTCGAGCCTGACGCGGCGGCGGTCATGGCCGTGCTGCTGGTCCGTGGCCCGCAGACGGTCGCCGAGTTGCGTTCGCGAACCGAACGGTTGCACACGTTCGAGTCGGCAGGCGAGGTCGACGCGTGCCTGCACACGTTGGCCGAGAGCGCGCTCGTTCAGTTGCTGGATCGCCAGCCGGGTCAGAAGGAACAACGCTGGCAGCAGTTGATCGCCGAGGAGTCCGAGCCGGTTGCTGCCCCGGTAGCGGTGGTGCCAGCCGCGGTTGCGGGCAGCATGGCCGATCGCGTCGCCCAACTCGAGGACCGCGTCGCCAAGCTCGAATCGGCCCTCGCCGACCTGCTGTAGCCAGCGCGATGTACACGCCCGCTGCGTTCGTCGAAGAACGACCAGAGTTCATCGCCCGGTTCCTCATCGAACACCCGATGGCGCAGCTGGTCACGATGACCGACGACGGTCTGGTCGCCACGCCGCTGCCGATGCTCTACGAACCGACCACCGACGGCCTCGGCTCGTTGGTCGGTCACGTGGCGCGCGCCAATCGGCAGTGGGCCGACGCCTCCGCCGGCGTCGAGGCGTTGGCGATCTTCACCGGAGCGAACGCCTATGTCTCGCCGAACTGGTACCCCTCGAAGCTCGAGCTCGGCAAGGTGGTCCCGACATGGAACTACGAGACCGTCCACGTTCGTGGCGAGTTCGTCGCGCACGACGACGCGGAGTGGAAGCGTGCATTGGTCACCCGCTTGACCGAGCGACACGAGTCTCGCCTCGACACCCCGTGGGAAGTCGATGACGCGCCGCCCGACTACATCGCCACCATGCTGAAGGCGATCGTGGGCATCGAGGTGCGGATCACGTCGATCCAGGCCAAGCGCAAGCTCAGCCAGAACCGACCCGAGACCGACGTCGCCGGGACGGTCCTCGGTCTGTCCGAGGCGGGTGGCGAGGCAGCCCTTGTCGCCGACGTGATGCGATCTCTCTAGTGGAGTGTTTCACGCCCAGGTGGGTGCCTCGAGACACTCCACTCGGGTTAGCCGAGGTCGGGCCAGCGACGTTTCTGTCGCCGGCGCACACCGGCCTTGCCCAGCTTGCGGTGCTCGGCCAACGCCCACTGGCGTCGCCAGCCGTTGTAGTCCGGCCCGGTCAGCTTTGGGCTGGTGCCGGTGGCGCGGCGGCGGCGCGAGGTCCAGAAGTCGGTCAACGCCTCGTCGCCGAGCGTGGTGACGGCAGCTTCGATGCGAGCGTTGAACCGCCGCGTCGACTCGCCATCGACGGGTGGCATCGGCGAGCCGAACATGACCTTGGTCTTGCCCGGCTTCGGCCGCTTCATCCCCTTGCCGTAGATCGCCCCGGAGCCATCGATGAACATCGGAACGACAGCTGCGCCGGTCCGCGACGACAGGTAGGCGGCACCACCTTTGAACTCCTGGCCCCAACCATCCGGCGAGCGGCCGCCCTCCGGATAGATCACCAGGCTCCAGCCGTCCTCGATCAACCGCTTCAACTGGTCGCTGGTCTTGCGGCCGGTGACCTCGCGGTCGATGGGGATCGCGTTCAGCGAGAGTGCAGCGATGATGCCCTTCCATCGTGCGTCGAAGAAGAAGTCGGCGGCGGCGGCGACCACGAGCTTCGATCGCCACGGTTCGGGAATGGCGATGATCGACAGCGGCGTGTCGAGATGGCTGTGATGCGTCGGCGCGAAGATCAGTGGCGGTGACTCCTCGCGAACGCGGAGGTCCTCGAGTCGGTCGATGCCGTAGATCTCCGGGCGAGCCAGACCGCGCACGACCAGCCGCAGCGGGCCGTTGGTGATCGCCTTGCGCGCTGCCTTCGCCGGCCCGCGGCGCGCCCATGCGGTCTCGAAGTCGGCGCCGAGCTTCGATGGGTCCGGCGGGACGACGACACCTTTGGGAACGCTGGGCTTGCGGTACGGGAACCCGACGTTGCGGGCTGGCTTGAGGGCGCGCTGCAAGGTCGCGCTGGCGACATCGCCCAGCCGTGTAGCTCGGCGCAGCCCGGTCAGCGAGTACGGCACCGTGCGCTTGCTCATGTCAACTCGCTCATTGCACGTCGGCCACCAGCAGGGCCGGCACATGCAGATGACTGATGGTCGGCGAGCGACCGACCACATCGCTGGCGATCTCGAAGGCGTCGTCCATCGTCGAGGCCGGGGTGAAGCCGAGGCGGCGAACCGTCGGCGGGTCGCCACCGACGATGATCACCTTGCCTGCGTGCTGCAGGCCGTGTGCGCCCCAGTACCAGGCGTAGAACGGATGCACACCGTGATAGGCGTTGCCGGAGCGGTACAGGTGGCGGTACCACTCGTCCTCCGCGTACTGCTTCTCCCACTTCAGCGACATCGCCACCGGGTCGGTCGTGTCGGCTAGGACCTGCTCGAAGAAGTCGATGTAACTCGGGTGATGCACCGGGTGGAACTCGCGGTACGTGGGGTGGGTCATGATGATCACGCCGCCCTCACGCACCAATGGCTTGTTGCGATACATGTTGAACAGGTATCCCAAGCCCATGCACATCACGAGCACCGGGTTCATGATCCCGTCGGGGTTGTACGGGCAGACGTAGGGGATGCCGAGGGTCAAGATGTCGGTCTGGCCGTGCACCTCGACGAGTTGCTGCTTGTGCACCCACTCGAGGGTG
>JANMNE010000356.1:0-7305 GCA_031373785.1 Ilumatobacteraceae bacterium | reverse complement strand
GAGGCAGTCGAGCCGCACCACACAACCGCGACACACCTCTTTTGCTTCGCGGGTCGAGGCGCCGCGCTCCGGGAAGAACAAGTCGGGGTCGACCCCCAAACAGTTGGCCTCGTCCTGCCAACTGCGCCCGTCTGTGTCGATATGGTCTTGCATGGGTGGCCTCCTGCCGTACGGCCCCGTCGTGGGAGCAGTATCACGCTCCTGTAATTACACAGACGTCATTCTCCACTATCACACATGCTTTGCGCAAGGGGGGATTTCGAAATGTCGTCTTGCTGGTATGACGCGCGTTGCGCGGCGAGGCACGAAATTCGCTCAGGACGCGTGTGGTGGACTCCACACGGAGCGCGGCCGGAGCGCCGCAACGACTACGACTCGACGCGGCGCAATGCGTGCAACGAGTCGGTGGCGGAGGCGAGATCCTCGCTCAGCCGACCGAGCCAGGCATCGAGTGCCTTCGTCAACCGACGCGTGTCGCCGGTGGCGAACAGGTCCATGACGAGGCCGGTGAAGGTGGCCTTGATCAACGACGCCTCCAATGCCGCACGCTCGGGCTTCAGGCCTTCCGACACCAGTCGCTGCTCGACGTCGTGACGCCACACCCCGATCTGATCGGCGCGCACGTCGCCGGCCAGGCCGGTGACCGTCCGCTCCAGCGTGGCCGCCTCGTAGTTGAGCCGCACCAGCGCGAGGTTCTGCGGCGTAGCGCACAACCACTTCCACCACCGCCGATACAACTCGACCTGGGTCAGCTTGGGAGAGCGTTGCAGCCACTCGCGCTGCACGTCGATCTGCAGATCGATCGCCCTGGCCAAGGCAGCAGTGATCAGCTCGTCCTTCGAGCCGAAGTGGTGCATCAGCCGGTTGATGCTGACACCGAGATCGGCCGCCATCGGGCGCAGCGTCGTCTGGGCCAGACCTTGATCGGCGAGATAGACGACGACGCGGTCAAGCAGTTCGAGCTTGAGTTGCGGATCCGGGGTACGCGCCACGGCGGCTCACCATAGTTCCGCCAATTCGAGGACTCCGCCGTAGTCGGCCAGGTCGCGCTCGACGAAGTCGCGAATCCTCAACGTGGCACATGCGTCGGCCAACTGCGGATCGTGCACAGCGTCGGCCAGCGCGCTGCGCAGCTCGCCGACAACAGCGTTGCCCGACGATCGCGCGGTGACCAGTGGCAGGCACGGGATACGCGGGCCATGACCGACGACGGACAGCGCGGTGTGGTCGAGGTACTCCCACGAGACAGCGTCGATCGAAGCCAGGTGCGCGCTCCCCTGCCGGAGGGCTTCGACACTGCGTGCGTGGGCCCCCGTCCACGTGGCTCCATCGAGGTGCACACCATGTGTCGCCGCGGCCGAACGCAGGCTGATCCACCCCGAGAGGCTGTCGGGGCTGTTGGCCGCGACGACCAGATCGGGTCGGTGCAGAACATCAGGCAGCGAGTCGCCCGTGTTGGTGACGAGCACCGAGCAGTAGGTCCCATCGGTGGCGCCTTCAACGTCGACGTCGAAGGTGCCGACGACATCGACCTTCGTGTCCAACTTCGTGACCAGCGGCCAGCCGCAGGTCTGGCCGAAGAGCAGATCCTCGCGCCGAGTGGCGTCCGGCGGGTCGACCTCCCAATCGAGTTCAGGCGCGGCAAATGACAGTCGGGAGCGAACGCCGTCCCACAATCGGGTCTGGGCGGCTCGCAGCGGGAGGAACGGGTACATCGCCAGCGAGGCGATGTTCATCGAAGTCCTCGCGCTCCGAACGGGCGGGCACCGGGCGACAGCGGGTGGTCGGGCTGGCAGAACGGGCGCACGAAGTTGCGGCGGGCGACCTCGAGGTAGCCATGCCGGTAGAGACCCGCACCCTGCGCGGCGATCTCGTCGGCCTCCAGCGATCGATGCAGGGCGGGCAGCTCGTACCACGGCGTGGAGGGCTCGGCGTGGTGGGTGTGGTGCAGGTTGTTGTTGAGGTACATCAACGACATCACCGGGCCGGCCTTGACGACCGCAGACCGCGTGCCGTCGGCAACGGCGCAGTGTTCGACGAACGAGCGCAGCAGCGTGAACGACTGGCCCATGACGACGAATCCCAGCAGGTACTCCCACGCCGGCACACCGACGACGATGAACACCCACCATGCCAGCACCGCGGCCGCGACCAGATGAACGAGCCATCTGACCGCGGCGGCCCGATCGGATCGGATTGCGCGGACCTCGTGCCAGATGTACCGACCGATGCTGTGGACGGTGCCGATCGTCAGCCGTCCGACCATGGTTCGGGTGACGAGGATGTAGGAGCGCTTCACCACACCCGCCGAGGCCCATTGTTCGGGGCGGAGGTAGAAGGACTCGGGATCGAACTCGGGATCAGTGAGATCCGTGTGGTGGTGCACCAGGTGACTGGCCCGGTAGCCGAGGTAGGGCAGCCACAGCGACAGCGGCGCGAAGGCCAAGGTGGTGTTGCCACCGCGCCACGAGGTCGGATGGCCGTGCAGCGCCTCGTGCTGCAGCGACATGTAGAAGCCGCCCAGCAGCGCGAATGCGGCGACCGACGCCGGCCAGGGCATCGACCGATGGGCGAGGACCACGACGAGCCACGCGGCGTAGAAACCAACGAACAATCCGAGCGTCATCCACTCGATCCGTCCCGTTCGATTCGCCCGCGCCACCACCGCGTGTCTCCTTCCTGGCCGTACTGTTGACTGGTTGCCTACATTGTGTATCGGCCAATGGGCCCAGACCTGCAATGAGACAGTGAAAACATGCATATGATAGGTTGTTCCACGATACGGGTCGATTCTGCATCGTGGAATACCCGGTAGCAAACGGAGCCGATTCAATGAGTGAACAAGACGATCTCGACCTCGCCACACTGAGCGATACGGACCTCGTCGCCCAGATGCACGACGATCTGTACGACGGCCTGGCAGACGAAATCCTCGAAGGCACGACGATCCTGCTCGATCGTGGCTGGGGCCCCGACAAGGTGCTCAACGACGCCCTCGTCGAGGGCATGCGCATCGTCGGTATCGACTTCCGCGACGGGATCCTGTTCGTGCCCGAGGTGTTGCTGGCAGCCAATGCCATGAAGGCGGGCATGGGCATCTTGCGACCACTCCTGGCCGAGACCGGCGCAGAGTCGATCGGCAAGGTCGTTGTCGGCACGGTCAAAGGCGACATCCACGACATCGGCAAGAACCTGACGGCGATGATGCTCGAAGGTGCCGGCTTCGAGGTGATCGACCTCGGCATCAACACCGACGTCGACAAGTTCCTGGCCGCCCTCGAACTGCACCAGCCCGACATCTTGGGGATGTCGGCGCTGCTGACCACGACCATGCCGTACATGAAGGTCGTCGTCGACACGCTGATCGAGAAGGGCCTGCGCGACAAGTACCTCGTCTTGGTCGGCGGCGCACCGCTGAACGAGGAGTTCGGTCAAGCTGTCGGCGCAGATGCCTATTGCCGCGACGCTGCGGTTGCTGCCGAGACCGCCAAGAAGTTGGTCAGCGCGCGTCGTGACCGGTTGAGGGCCGAGCCACCCGGCCCCTCGGTGGCCTGAACCTACGGATCACCGGCATGACCATCGCGCCCCTCGTCATTGCCTGCGGAGCACTCGCCTCGGAGTTGCGCACGGTTTTGCGCGCTCAGGGACTCGCCGACGCCGTTGACGTCACCTATCTGCCCGCCAACTTGCACAACCGTCCCGAGAGGATCGTGCCCGAGCTCGAGCCGCTGCTCGACCAGGCCGCGGCCGATGGTCGGGCGGTGTTCGTCGCCTATGCGGACTGCGGGACCGGCGGGGCCCTCGACTCCTTGCTAGCACGCCACCCGAACGTCAGCCGGCTGCCGGGATCACATTGCTACGAGTTCTTCACCGGCACCGATCGGTTCGCGGCGCTGCACGAGGAAGAGCTCGGCACCCTGTTCCTCACCGACTTCCTGGCCAAGCACTTCGAGGCGTTGCTGTGGCAAGGCCTCGGCCTCGACCGACACCCGGAGCTGCTCGACATGTACTTCGGCAACTACCGGCGAGTCGTGCTGATCTCACAGACCGACAGCGACGCGGTGGTCGCCATGGGTCGTGCTGCAGCCGAGCGCCTCGGCCTCGAGTTCGAGCATCGCCATGTGGGTCTCGCGCCGTTCACCGCGGTCGTCGAACATGGTGTCGCGGTCTCACTGTCGCGGCGGGTGGCCTGATGGCCCGCGCCGGTCGAGGCAGCCGCGAGTTGATCGTCATCTATTGGCGCGACATCCCTGCACAGGTCAACGCCCAAGAGGGGCGCGATCGGCACCAGGTCGTGCTCGGAGGGAAGTTCCAGCGAGCCATCGACCGCGCCAAGCGCAAGGCGAAGATCTACACCGCTGACGAAGAGGTGGCGCAATGGCGCCGCGAAAGCCGGCCGATCACCGGCGATCTGGCCAGTGAGGCGAAGGCCGCCGCCGATGCGATCGAACACGAGTATCGCCGCGACCGTCTCGGCCTGCTGGCGTACTACGGCGGCTGGGAGGCCGACGTGATCAACACCGAGGCAATCGATCGCGACGTGCTCGCCGCGCTCGAAGAGCTCGACAACGAAGACGAACGACAAGTACAGGACGAACAGGAGAACTCGTGACCGACACCGTGATCAGCTCAGCCACCCGTGAAGTGGTGATCGGCTTCGAACGTCCCTTCGTGATGATCGGCGAGAAGATCAACCCGACCGGGCGCAAGCTGCTGGCCGAAGAGATGAAGAATGGCGACTACAGCCGCGTCGAAGTCGACGCGCTCGCCCAGGTCGCAGCCGGCTGCCAGATGCTCGACGTCAACGCCGGCATCCCGTTGGCCGACGAGCCGGCGATGTTGGCGAGGGCGATCACGCTGGTGCAATCGATCACCGACGTGCCGTTGTCGATCGATTCGTCGATCATCGCCGCGCTCGAAGCCGGGCTTGCGGTGTACCAGGGCAAGCCACTGGTCAACTCGGTCACCGGCGAGGAAGAAGTGCTCGAGCGGGTCATGCCGTTGGTCGCCAAGTACGGCGCCGCGGTGGTCGCCATCTCCAACGACGAGACCGGCATCTCGATGGATCCCGACGTGCGGTTTACGGTCGCCAAGCGGATCGTCGAACGCGCTGCCGACTTCGGGATTCCCGCATCCGACGTGATCGTCGACCCACTGGTCATGCCGATCGGCGCGCTCGGCCAGGCCGGGCAACACGCCTTTCAACTGATCCGCCGCCTGCGCGACGAGTTGAAGGTCAACACGATCTGCGGCGCGTCGAACGTCAGCTTCGGGCTCCCCAACCGCCATCAGGTCACTGGCACCTTCCTGGCCATGGCGATCGGCGCCGGGATGACGTCGGCGATCATGAACCCCATGCACCCCGAGGTCAAGGCGGCGGTCATGTCCGCCGATGTGCTGGCCGGTCAGGACAAGGACTGCGCTGCGTGGATCAAGGCCAATCGTGCGCCAACGGCTGCGTCGGACGAGCGAGAGGGACGACGTCGCCGTCGCAGCGAATAGCACCGATGCCTCGAATCGTTTTCACTCCCTCCGGCCTGACCGGCGAGGTCGACACCGGCACCACGGTGTTGGCTGCGGCGCGCCAATTGGGTGTGGATCTCGATTCGGTCTGTGGCGGTCGGGGCATCTGCGGTCGCTGCCAGATCGAGCCCTCGACGGGATCATTTGCCAAGTGGGCCATCGACAGCGAGCCGACGGCGCTGTCGGACTGGTCGGCTGTCGAGGTCGACTACGAGACGAAGGGCAACGCCCGCCGGCCCCTTCGCGAGGGTCGCCGCCTCGGCTGCGCGGCCGCCGTGCTGGCCGATGCCGTCATCTCGGTGCCGTCGGAGAGCCAGGTGCACAAGCAAGTCGTTCGCAAGTCGGTCGACCTCACCGGGTTGGTGATCGATCCGCAGTTCACCCTGTTCAACGTCGACGTGCCAAAGGCGGTGCTGGGCGACTCCGAGTCGGTCACCGAGCTGATCGGCGAGGCCGTCGTTCGCACCCACGGCGTGACCGTGCAGACATGGAGCACCACCGTCCTGCGCACCTCGCACAAGGCCGCTGCAAACGATCACGGCTCGGTCACCATCGCCGTCGACCGCGACGGTGTCGCCGTCGCGATCTGGCCGGGTTTCGTCGACACCGCGCTGGGCGTGGCGATCGACGTCGGCTCGACGACCGTGGCCGGTCATCTCTGCGACCTGTCGACCGGCGAGGTGTTGGCCACCGCCGGGATGATGAACCCGCAGATCCGCTTCGGCGAGGATCTGATGAGCCGAGTGTCGTACGTGATGATGAATCCAGGCGGCGACAAGGAGCTGACGGCCTGCATCCGCACCGCGCTGAACGAGCTGATCACCGATCTGCTGCGGCAGGCCGATTCGCCCGCCGACGAGTTGCTCGACATCGTGATCGTCGGCAACCCGATCATGCATCACATCGTGTTGGGCATCGATCCCACTCCGCTCGGCCAGGCGCCGTTCACCCTCGCCACGGCCGAGGCCGTTCGCACCACGGCGCTGGACCTCGGGCTGGGATTCCCGACCGCGCGTGCCTTCCTCGGGCCGTGCATCGCCGGCCATGTCGGCGCCGACACCACCGCAGCGATGCTGGCCGAAGGCCCGCACCGTGGCGCCGACTGGCAGCTCCTGGTCGACGTCGGCACCAATGCCGAGATCGTGCTGGGGTGCGCCGATCGGCAGTTCGCCGCGTCCAGCCCGACCGGCCCGGCGTTCGAGGGAGCCCAGATCTCGTGCGGTTAACGCGCAACCGCAGGCGCCATCGAGCGGGTGCGCATCGATCGCGCGACGCTGGCGCCGCGCTTCAAGGTCATTGGTAGTGACCTGTGGAGTGACGATCCCGGATTCGCCGCGGCGACCGAGGACCTGACGATCAGTGGCGTCTGCGGCTCGGGGATCATCGAGGTGATCGGAGAGATGTTTCTCGCCGGCGTGATCGATGCCGAGGGCGTCGTGCGCGGCGAGATGGCCGGCACCTGCCCGCACATCGTCGCCGACGATCGCACCTTCCGCTACGTGCTGCACCGCACGCCGGGCGTCGAGCTGTCGATCACCCAGAACGACGTACGCGCGATCCAGCTCGCCAAGGCCGCACTGCGCGCGGGCATCGATCTGTTGATGGGGCACGCCGGCGTGGAGTCGCTCGACGACATGCGCTTGGCAGGTGCGTTCGGCGCACACATCGACCCGCTGTACGCCCTGGTGCTCGGGCTGGTTCCCGACGCACCCGTCGCTGCGGTTCGTTCGGTCGGCAACGCCGCCGGTGCAGGCGCCGTGAGGGCGTTGCTGTCGATGCAGG
>JANMNE010000431.1:0-8646 GCA_031373785.1 Ilumatobacteraceae bacterium | reverse complement strand
CGCCGGTGAGGTGGATCACCACCGCGCCACCTTCGGGCGTGGCGGCGCGCTTGCCCACCACGATCGGGATGGTTCGCAGCAAACGATCGACGGTGTGCTCGGCTGCAGGCCCGTCGAGGTGCCCGGCGACGCCGACCGCGCGCCGCATGTCTTGTTCGTGAATCCAACAGTCGAGCACCCGAATGTGCAAGAAGTCGGCCATCGTTCCCGGCCCGGTCGGCGTGGCCATCGGCTGGGCGAAGTATGCATCGTTCGCGGTGCGCAAGGTGGTGAGCCGCACATCGACCAGCGAGTTCCACTCCGCAAGCACCTCGGCGCCAGAGCACCCTCGACGTGCCTCGACCTCGGCCTCGTTGAACTGTCCGATGGGGTTCTTGACGTGGTCGCCGACGGTGGCCGGCGGCGCTGCACCCGGCAGGCCTTCCAGGTGTCGCTCGATGCCGATGAGGTGGGCGAGGTTGTCTTGCACCGTCCAGCCCGGCAGATCGGTGGGCGACTTCCACTGGCGCTCGTCGAGCGTGCTGCCGAGCGCCGACAGCGAGCGCCAAGTTGCCTCGAGCTTGTCGATGCTCTCGACGGGGATCGATTCGGTGGAAGTCACGGCGTCCTCATGGTGCGGGGTTCTCGATGGTGGCCCACTGACGCGCCCCCAGGTAGGGCTCGAACTGGCGAGCGATCATGCGCAGATCGCCGGTGGTCTTCGGGGTCTTGATCTCGAACAACCCACCGATCTCGGCGTACCTGCAGCACAGATCCCACAGCGCCAGCGCCGGCTCGCCGGTGGGAGCGGGGACGACCACGGGGCCGAAGATCGCGCGGGTGCTGGGCAACACGATGATCGGCACACCGAACGCGCCATAGGTCGACACCGCGTGATCGTGATCGTTGCGCACGTCGTCGTGCGTGGTGGGATCGGCAAGGGCATCGTCCCACGCTGTCGGCGGCGCACCGATCGACGCAAGCAGATCGAGGGCGACCTCGCGGTCGTAGAAGCGCCGACCATCGACGTGCAGCGCGCGTCCGCATGCCTCGTACCATCGATCGCACATGTCCATGTCGAGGCGCCGCAACCAGGCGCCGACTCGCATCGGTGTCCACCCGTAGGCGAGCGGCCGTTCCCATGGGTGCCGCTTGCCCTCCGGTCGATTGATCTCCTCCAGCGAAAAGAAGCGCCAGGCGATGTCGAGCCCGATCTGGGCGCGCACATCGCGGATCCACACCGAGGTCTGGTAGGCCCACGGACACATCGGATCGAAGTAGAACTCGATCGCTGCCGGCACCCGCTCATCATCGCATCGGCGGATCGCCGCGCTAGCGTCGGGCGTCATGCAGCGACCGTCTCGCTTCGAGCACACCCGGTTCCTCGGCGACAAACGAACGCAACTGGTCTACGACCTCGACACGTGGGACGACGCCGACGTGATCAACGACATCGTCGAATCCGAGACGGGCCTGTGCTTCGGGCCCGACACGCTGGTCGAGGCCCGCAACCGAGGGTATGCCTTGGCCACGGCGGGGCGCATCCGCCGACATCGCAAACCGAGATCCTAAGCCCGCGGTGTGAACGGCGAATTCCGATCCGGCAACCTCGTTCTGTCGCGATACCTCACGCGTCCGGCCGGTCGTCACGGGCCGTTGCCCGGGCTCATCTTGTGCCACGGGTTTCCCATCGGCCCACTCGACGCGCGCCAGAGCGGGGGCACCTTTCCCGAGCTCATCGATCGGGTCGCCAACGAGCTCAGTTGGGTGGCGATGACGTTCACATTCCGTGGGTGCGGCACGAGCGAGGGCGACTTCTCGCTGCAGGGTTGGGTCGATGACCTGCGCGCTGCGATCGACCATCTGATCGCCGAGGCCGCTCCCACCGGGATCTGGCTGGTCGGCACCAACACCGGTGGATCCGTGGTCACCTGCGTGGCCGCCGACGATCCACGCGTGCGTGGCGCGGCGCTGCTGAGCCCCCGCGCCGACTTCGACGATTGGGCGGCGCAGCCGCGGCGCTTCCTCGAACACGCCCGCGAGATCGGTGCCATCCGTACGCCGAGCTTCCCGCCCTCGTTCGACGAGTGGGCCAGGGAGCTGCGTCGTTTCCGGCCGGTCGACGCGGCGCGTCGGCTCGCGCCCAGGCCGCTGCTGGTGATGCACGGGGACGATGACGACAGCGTCCCCACCGTCGATGCCCGACAGCTTGCCGAGGCACATGGTGCTGCCGAGCTCCGCCTGATCCCCGGTGCCGGCCACCGGCTGCGCCACGACCCGCGGGCCGTGGCGGTGCTGCTCGGTTGGCTGGATCGCCAACGTCAGGGCGAGGGCGACTCGTCGTAGCCGTCGAGGTGCGTGTTGTGCCAGTTCCACGCTGACTCGACGATGTCGTCGAGGCCGTGCAGTGGGTGCCAATTCAGCAGGCGAGCAGCCCGTGCCGGATCGGCGAACACTGCGACAGGGTCGCCGGCGCGGCGCGACGCGGCTTGCCACGGAACGGACCGGCCGGTCAATCGCTCCGTCGCAGCGATCACTTCCATCACGCTGCTGCCGCTCCCGGTGCCGACGTTCAACGCCGTCGACGCGCCGCCGGCCGCGAGGTAGTCGAGCGCCTTCACATGAGCGTCGGCGAGATCGTCGACGTGGATGTAGTCGCGGATGCACGTGCCGTCGGGAGTCGGATAGTCGTTGCCGAACACCTTCACCGCCGGTGCCTTGCCGAGCGTTGCCTTCATCACCAGCGGGATCAGGTTCAGCGACTGCCGCCAATCCTCACCGATCCGGCTGTCCGCGCTCGCGCCGGCAGCGTTGAAGTAGCGCAAGCTCACCGAGCGCAGCCCGTGCGTGATGCCGTACCAGTGCAGGATGCGCTCGGTGATGGCCTTCGATTCGGCGTAGATGCTCTCCGGCTGGATCGGGGCATCTTCGGTGACCGGCACGACCGACGGCGTGCCGTACACCGAGCACGACGACGAGAAGACGATGTCGTGGACGCCAGAGGTCAGCATCGCCTCGACCAGCTTCACGGTGCCGGTGACGTTGTTCAACCAATACCGCGACGGCTGCTCCATCGATTCGCCGACGCTCTTGTAGGCGGCGAAGTGGACGACCTGGGTGATGTCGCGCCGACTGCACAGGTCGACGACGAGGTCGAGATCGGCGATGTTGCCCTCGACGAGCTCGGCCTCGATGACTGCGCTTCGGTGGCCGTACTCCATCGAGTCGAGCACGACGACCTCATGACCCAGCGCGGTGAGCCGGCGAACAGTGTGCGATCCGATGTACCCCGCGCCGCCGGTGACCAAGATGCTCATCCGATGCCCTCCGCGGTGCGGAACCAGGTGATCATCCGGCCCAGACCATCACGCAGGTCGATGGTCGGGGTCCACCCGTAGGCCTCGTTGATCAGGGTGATGTCGGGTCGGCGTTGAGCCGGGTCGCCCTCTCGTTCGGGTGGGAGCGGAACCGTGACGATCTCGCTGGACGAGCCGGTCAGTTCGATGACGATCTCGGCGAGCTCGCGAATCGTGAACTCGTTCGGGTTGCCGACGTTGATCGGCCCGGTCAGGTGGCCGTCGAGCACCGCCGTCAGCCCGACGATCTCGTCGGCCACGTGACAGAAGCTGCGCGTCTGCGAGCCGTCACCGTGCAACGTGATCGGTTCGCCGCGCAGGGCCTGCACGACGAGGGTGTTGACAACCCGGCCGTCGTCGGGTCGCATTCGTTCGCCGTAGGTGTTGAAGATGCGCGCGATTCGCACGTCGAGGCCGTGCACCCGGTGGTACGCCATGGTGATCGCCTCGCTGAAGCGCTTGGCTTCGTCGTAGCAGCTCCGTGGTCCGATTGAGCTGACGTTACCCCAGTAGGTCTCCGGCTGCGGATGCACCAGCGGGTCGCCGTACACCTCGCTGGTCGAGGCGAGGAAGAAGCGAGCACCGTGGGCCACGGCGAGATCCAACAGGTTGCGCGTGCCGGTCGAGCCGACCGCGAGGATCTCGAGGGGCATGGTCGCGAAGTCGGCCGGTGAGGCCGGGCTGGCGAGATCCAAGATCGCGTCGAACGCAACGCCGAAGTCGGGTAGGGGAGTCGTGACGTCGTGTTCGATCAGTGTGTAACCGGCGTGATCGGCGAGGTGCGCAACGTTGGTTCGGCGGCCGGTGGCGAAGTTGTCGACGACCACGACCTCGTCGCCGCGTGCCAGGAACAGTTCGGTGAGGTGCGAACCGACAAAGCCGCCACCACCCGCGAGGAGATGGCGCATCAGTGTGCTTTCGTTCGGGTCGAAGGGGTCATGTCAGCTTCCGGTGTCGTATGTGAGGTGTGTGGTGCCACTGACCTGATCGAGTGTCCACACCTCCGAGGTGGTGGAGGATGTGAAGTACAACGCGTTGGACTGCTCGCTGGTCGTCCACCCACTGGTCAGGATGGCAGCGAGCTTGGCAGTGGCCGTGTCGAAGTCGGTGTCGATGTCGTAGCCGAGACGGGTGCGATGCACGGGAGTGTCGCCGAACGAACCGACGCCGTACTCGTACGCAATGCTGGTCAGCAACCCGCCGACGTTCACCGCGATCGCATCCTGGTTGAGAACGCCGGCCTGCAATGCGGGTGGCAGGTCGGAGAACGTCGGTATCACCTTGGCGAAGGCGTAGTCGCGGCGCTTGATGCGAATGACGCCGAGTTGGTCGACCGCGCTCGCCTCGACGGCCCAACCTGGTGGATCGCCCTGCACGGTCGTCGGCTGGGCGTCGAACCCGTGGATCGTCGCCGAGCCCTCGGTGCGTGTCGATGGCGTGACGGTGTACGTGGGTGCAGGAGCGAGTGCCGCTTGGACCGTCGCCAGCGTGACTTCGGGATCGATCGGGCCGGTGAGGAAGGTCGCCGTCGTCGTGTTGATCCCGACCGTGCGCTCGAAGCCGAGCAGCCGCACATCCGGCCCACTGGGTACGGCGATCGGTGAGATCAGCCACGCCTGGAGCGTCGCGTTGGGGTCGCCCGTGTAGCCGTGGTGCTGGGACACCAACTCGTCGGCGTCGGCTGGGAACGGCTTGTTGCCGACGGCGACAGGGATCAGCACGGCCGGGTCGATCGGTACGAGTGTGCTCGCCGGTGGCAAGGTGGTCGTCGACGCCGCACTGGTCGGCGGCGGGGTGGCCGCCGTGGTCGCGGCCGTGGTTGACGCCACGGAGTCGGCGATCGTCGGCGGCGCTGCGGTGGCTGACTGAGCGCCCGGCGAGCCCGAACAGCCGGCGAGCAATGCCGACGCGGCAAGCCACAGTGATCGTGCCCTGGCCCGAGTCATGATCGCCGATTCTACGGCGTCAACGACCGATGCCCTGGTAATCGAATGCGGCTCGTCGCCAGTCGTTGCGCTCCAGCAGATTGCGGGCGTCGACGATCGCCCGACCGGTCATCACGTCGGCCACCTTGGCGATGTCGAGCCATCGGAACTCGTCCCATTCGGTCAGCACGGCCAGCACATGTGCACCGCTGCACGCCGAGTACGCGCTGTCGCTGATGGTGATGTCGGTGGGCAATCCGGCCTTCGGTCCGTCGACCGTCGGGTCGTACGCCTGCACCGTCGCGCCGGCGGCGACGAGCCGCTTGATGATCTGCAGGGCGGGGGAGTCGCGCAAGTCGTCGGTGCGGGCCTTGAACGTGAGCCCCCACACCGCGACCGTCGCTGCGCTGAGGTCGCCGCCCGCGGCAACACGGATCTTGTCGGCAACGCGCTCGAACTGCTCGTCGTTGATGGCGATCACGCCGTCGAGCAGATCGAAGTGGTACCCCGCCTCCCGAGCGATCTTCAGCAACGCCCGCGAATCTTTCGGAAAGCAGTTGTGAGCAACGAGGCCGCCGGTGCCGACCACGGTGTGGTTGCGATCAACCTCGACAGAGAACACTCGCTGCTCGGCGTGCCGCGCGATGACATCGACGACTCGCACCCAAGCCGTGCCCTTGCGGTCACGTCGATACCCGGTCGGAGCGATCCGCTTGGCTTGCGAGTCGAGTTGGCGCTGCACAGCATCACGTTCGTGTGGCTCGAGAAGCCAGAGGCACTCCTCGATCTGATTCGCCCCGGAGATCACCAACCAGTGAGTGTCGACGGTGGAGCGCGTCGTTCGGGCGACCTTCTGGCGGGCGACGATGCCGAGCTCGCCGAGCAACCGCAGCATGCCATCCGCCAACTCGGGGGCAACGGTTCCGTACTCGAGGGCGACCGACGGACCACCGTTCAGCAATGACCACGAGCCATCGCCTGCCCAGAGGCCGCGAAGGAGTGCCTGCTTCGCAGAGTCCGAAGCACTCCAGATCATGTCGGGGATCCGGTGCGTGTAGCAGTTCGTGCCGGCTCCCAAGACCTCCTCGATGGCCTCGATCATCGAGGCATGGTCCGGGCCCACAGCATCAGCCAACGGTGCGCCGAGCGATACGGGCAACCAGTCCTGGGTGGTGAGCTCGCCGGCGAGTTTGACGAGCATCTCGTCGTTCTCGGATCGAACGATCATTGGGTGGTCGACGGTGACGGTGAGGCGGCGGCCCATCTTGGTTCGAATCTGAACCATGTCGCCGTTGTAGCCCCGCTCGGTCACGGCGAGGGCGCGTTGGAACTCGGGGATGACCTGGCCGTTGGACCAACTGAGGATCTCGAGGTTGTCGAGCGGAAGGTCGGACAACTTGTCGAACCGCGTCAGTCGAGTGCCGTCGTTATCCCTCACGATGCAGGTCTCGGCGCCGTCGAAGCAACTGCCGCCCCATCCGGGCCCGGGGCGGAGGAAGTCTTGGCCGATGCGCTTGTCGGAACCCATGCCGACGACGACGTCGTTGACGTCGGCGCCGACACCTTCGCAGATCGCGGCGATGGCGTTGATGAAGCTCAACTTGGTGGCCAAGAACGCGTTGGCGGCGTACTTGATCGTCTCGGCCGAGGCCGGGTCGGTGACGATCACCGGGGCGCTGATGCCGTCGTAGAGCGACGACACCTTCAGTGCCGCGGCCTGGTCGTCGCAGCCGACCACGATGCGATCCGGCTTCAAGAAGTCCTGCACCGCAGACCCCTCGCGGAGGAACTCGGGGTTGGACACGACCTTCACGTCGGGTCGACCCATCACCCGTTCGACGACTTTGGCACTGCCCACCGGCACGGTCGACTTGTTGACGACGACCGCCTCGTAGGGCAGTACCGGGCCGATCTGTCGGGCCGCGGCCTCGATGTAGCTGAGGTCAGCAGATCCGTCGTCGCCCTGTGGCGTGGGCACGCACAAGAACGCGATCTCGCAGTCGGCAGCAGCGATGGCGGCCCCGAGCACGAACGTCAACCGACCGCCGGCGATGCCCTCTTCGACCAGCTCCTGCAGACCGAGCTCGACGATCGGGATCACGCCGCGCCGCAGGCTCTCGACCTTGGCGGGATCGATGTCGGCGCACACGACATGGTGACCCATGTGGGCGAAGCACGCTCCCGTGGTCAGGCCCACGTAGCCGGTGCCGATGACGGCGATCTTGGTCATGGGGTGGAGAGGTTAGCTGTGCGGTCCCACGATCGACTGGTGGCCGCGCCCTGGCCTCGGCGGCTACTCGATGTCCATCGAGTCGAACGTCAACGTCAGTTCCTCCAACACGATGTCGCTGCAGTTCGAGTCCAGCGGTGTCACCCGATAGTTGACGGGGAAGGCGTTGCGGAAGCGCCATGTCCACACCACGTTGCGCTCCTCGTCGAGCAGGCTGATGGTGACGTTGCGGTCGACGTTCGCCTTGCCTTCGCGGGCTTGCTTCCACCACTCCCACAGATCGGTCGAGCCGATGAGTCCGCGCTTCAACGTGACGTGGTCGTACTTGGCGAGGCCGGGCTGCTTGCGCGAATCCTGCGTCGTCTCGTTGCCGCTGCGGTAGGCGACCTCGTCGATCATGGCGTTCGGCAGTTCGACGCGGACGAACATCGCCCGGATGTCGTTCGGGTCGCCGGTCCCGAGGTCGACCAGGAAGTTCGAGCACTCGTACGGATGGTCGCGGAAGATTGCCATGTTCTCATCATGACAGGTTGTCAACGATGCAATAACGATATATCGTGACTGCATCACTGAACTCCAAAATGAAAGGGAGAACACCATGGATCCACGATCCAACGAACACGACCATGACCATGCCCATGACCACCGAGGTCGAGGTGGACCGTTCGGCGGTCGCCGCGACCGTGGCGGTCGCCGGGGACGCGGTTTCGGCCCCGATGCCCCGATGGGCCGCGGCCCGCGCCGAGGGCGCGGCGATGTACGCACCGCTGCCCTGCTGCTGCTGCTCGAACGGCCGATGCACGGCTACGAGATGATCCTCGAGATCCGCGAGCGCAGCGGTGGGGCCTGGAGCCCCAGCCCCGGGGCGATCTACCCCACCATCCAATTGCTCAGCGACGAGGGACTGATCACCACACAGGACCAGGATGGCAAGAAGGTCTCCAGCCTGACCGATGCCGGCCGCCTCGCCGCCGAGGATCTGGCGTCGACCAAGACGGCGCCGTGGGACGAAGCATCGACCGATGCCGGCGAGGGTGCCCCGAGCCTGCGACAGGCGATTCATCACCTGCTGATGGCGACCAAGCAGGTGGCAATGGCGGGCACCGACGCGCAACGGCAGCGTGCCACCGAGTTGCTCGACGAGACGCGCCGCAAG
>JANMNE010000297.1:0-7881 GCA_031373785.1 Ilumatobacteraceae bacterium | reverse complement strand
GCTGCAGCAGGAGCATCGTGGCGATCGCCAGAAGCTCAACGAAGAGATGATGAAGCTGTACCAGCAGCACAAGGTCAACCCGATGGCTTCGTGTTTCCCCCTGCTGCTGCAGATGCCCGTGTTCATCATCATGTACCGGGTACTCCACGGATTGACCGACAGGACCAAGGGCCTCGCCGGGTATCCGGGCTTCACCCCCAAGTACATCTCGACCAGTTCGAAGCTGTACGCCAACCTCAAGGGCGACAATGAGATGCTTGCCTGGGGTCTGGACCTGGCCAGGCGACCATCGGAGGTCATCTCCGAATCGTTCGGCAAGGGTTTGGTCTACGCCCTGATCGTGGTCCTGCTCGGCGTGTTGTACTACGTGCAGCAAAAGATGGTCGCGGCCCGAGCGCAGGTGGCGCCGAACATGTCGGAGACGCAGGCCAAGCTGATGCAGTACCTGCCCGTGGTCTTCGCCGTCTTCTTGGTGTTCTACCTCACCGGCCTGGTGATCTACTACATGGCCCAGGCGATCTTCCGCATCGGCCTGCAGTACTACATCACCCATCGCTTCTACAAGGGTGAGCACTCGCTGGGCCGCCAAGCACAGGCCGCCGGCGAGCGGGCCCGTGAGATCGCCAAGAAAGATGGCGGCGGCGGCGGAATGTTCGCCCAGGCCAAGCGGCAACTGTCGGAGGCCAAGCAGACCCCGGCCAAGGACGGCGGCAGCAAGACCCCCACCGTCAGCAAGCGTGTGACTCCCCCGAAGAATCGTCCGACGACGTCGAAGAGCAGCACCCGGCCGGCTTCCTCCGGCAAAGTGGTGCGACCCAACAGCGCTCGTCCCAAGAAGAAGTAAGGACCGCCATGGAATGGGTCGAATTCACTGCCCGCACGCTCGAGGAGGCCAAGGACCTGGCATTGGATCGTCTCGGCGTTGCCGCTGACGATGCCGAGTTCGAGATCTTGGCCGAGCCCAAGCCGGGGCTGTTCGGCCGGCTACGCGGCGACGCCCGGGTCCGAGCCCGGGTGCGCCCGGCGCAAGCCCGCCAGAAGGTCGACCGCCGCGAGCGCCGGCCGCGCAAGCCCGAAGGTGGCGAGGCGGCTCCTCGTACCGCCAAGCCCAAGTCACAACCGGCCACGAAGGCCGCCGCGACCAAGCCCGCCGCGAAATCGGCACCGCGCGAGCCGAAGCCGGTGCGCGACACCGACGAGCCCACCCCGCAACTGACGAAGGAGCAACACGACGTGAATGCACGACAGGTTGGCGACGAGGCCCGCAAGTTCATCGATGAACTTGTGGCGGCGTTCGCATTCACCGGCACGACTGAGCTGATCGAAGATGGTGACGATCTCGAGGTCCGCGTGCACGGGGAGAATCTCGGCCTGTTGGTCGGCCCTCGGGGCACGACACTGCAAGCTGTGCAAGATCTGGCGCGGGTCGCATCGCAGCGTCGACTCGGTGATCACGACACACGCTTGCGTGTCGACATCGGTGGCTACCGTCAACGTCGCAAGGAAGCGCTGGACCGCTTCGCAATGCAGATGGCCGACGAGGTCAAGCAATCCGGTGTGGCCCGCGTGCTCGAGCCGATGTCGTCGGCCGATCGCAAGATCGTCCACGACGCCCTCAGCGAGATCGAAGGAATCGCGACTCGCTCCGAAGGCGACGATCCGTACCGGCGTGTGGTCATCACGCCGGCCAATGACTGACGACACTCGTCTCCTGGCCGCCCTCGCGGTAATCCAGGCTCGCGGTGCAATCGGCGAGCGATCGCTGGTCGACGCGGTACGGCACGCCGATCGGTTTGTCGGACGAGTTCCTGCCGGCCCCCGGTCGATCGTCGACCTCGGGTCCGGCGGGGGCCTCCCGGCATTGGTGATCGCCTGGCGTCGCGACGACGTGACGATGACAATGGTCGAACGCCGGGCCACCCGTGCCGATCTGTTGCGTCGGGCAGTCATCTCACTGGGCCTGGGGGAGCGGTGCTCCGTGCGCGACGTCGATGTCGCTGCGGTGTGCGAGGACTCCCCCGGTGCGTTCGATGCGGTGACAGCGCGCAGCTTCGGCGACATCGCCACGACGACTCGATTCGCAGAGCGCCTGCTCGCTCCGGGAGGCGTCGCCCTGATCAGCGAGCCGCCGACCGACCGCTCCGACCAATGGGCTGCCGTGCTCGTTGGGTACCGCTCACTGGCCGACGAAGGCGTTGACCAGGGCATTCGTACATTGAGGCGCTGCTAGCCTCCACGACACGTTCCACGTGAAACACGGCAACAGATCACACAACCGGCCGCGGAGGTTCCACGTGAAACATTCTGAGCGTGTGGCATCCCCCCACCGCACTCCACCTTCCGATACCATGCGGTGCCGTCGATCCGACGTAGACCGCGCGAACAGGAGTCCTTCCTCGATGACCGCAACCGAATCTGCTGAGGGCCGCCCGCTGCCCCGGGTGATCGCTGTCGCCAACCAAAAGGGTGGCGTCGGCAAGACCACGACCACCATCAACCTGGGTGCGTGCCTTGCCGAGCTCGGCTTCCGCACCCTGATCATCGACCTCGATCCGCAAGGCAACGCATCGACGGGTCTCGGCATCGAGAACCGCGGCATCGAAACGTCGATGTACCACGTGATCATGCATGAGGTTCCGCTGGAGAACTGCATCGAGCCATCGTCGGTCAAGAACCTCTTCGTCGCACCGGCCAGCCTCGATCTCGCCGGCGCCGAGATCGAGTTGGTCCCGGCGTTCAGTCGCGAGAATCGGCTCCGCAAAGCCATCCACGCGGTGCTCGACGACTACGACTTCGTCCTGATCGATTGCCCTCCGTCGCTCGGCCTGTTGACCGTCAACGGTCTCAACGCCGCCGATGAGGTGCTGGTTCCGATCCAATGCGAGTACTACGCATTGGAGGGACTGGGCCAGTTGCTCCGTAATGTCGACTTGGTGAAACGCAATCTCAATCCGACGTTGGAGGTCACCACGATCGTCTGCGTGATGTACGACGCGCGGACGAAGCTGGCCGATCAGGTGGTCAAAGAAGTCCGCGAGCACTTCGGCGACAAGGTGTGTCGCACCGTGGTGCCGCGTACCGTGCGACTGTCGGAGGCACCCTCGTTCGGGCAACCGATCATTACGTTCGACTCAACGTCTCGCGGCGCCTCGGCGTATCGCAGTGTGGCAAAGGAGGTCAGTCATGGCTCGACTCGGCGGTCTGGGTAAGGGTCTCGGCGCTCTGATTCCATCAGAGGCCGGCAACATCGACGGGGATGTTCCCCGTCTGGTCGATCTGCCGATCGACAGCATCATCCCCAACCAGCATCAGCCTCGTGTGCACTTCGACGAGGAGTCACTGGGTGAACTGGCCGCATCGATCCGCGAGATCGGCGTGCTGCAACCGGTCCTGGTCCGCCCGATCGGTGACAGCGCTTTCGAGCTGGTTGCCGGCGAACGGCGCTGGCGGGCGGCCCGACGGGCCGGACTGGCGATCATTCCGGCAATCGTGCGCAACACCAACGACCTCGGGTTGGTCGAGCGGGCACTGGTGGAGAACCTGCATCGCCAGGACCTCACGCCGCTCGAAGAGGCCGCCGCCTATCAGCAGTTGATCGAAGACTTCGAGCTGACCCACGAGCAGGTGGCCAACCGGGTCGGCAAGAGCCGCTCCGCCGTCACCAACACGCTGCGCCTCATGTCGTTGCCGCCCGGCATCCAACATCTGCTCGCCGATGGTCGCCTGTCCGCAGGACACGCCCGAGCCCTGCTCGGTACTCCGGACCGCACCTTGCAGGAGCAACTGGCCCGCCAGGCCGCCGCCGAGCACTGGTCGGTGCGCATGCTCGAAGAGGTCGTACGCGAGCGCGGGGAGTCGTCGTCGACGGTGACCCGGCTGCCAGTCCGCCAACAGGATGGCGCCGGCCTGACGCCGGCGACGCGATTGCGCGCCCCGGGACTGCTGGAGCTCGAGGAGCTGTTGGCCGAACACTTGCAGACTCGGGTCGGGGTCACGATGGGCGCCAAGCGTGGCCGCGTCGTGATCGAATTCGCTGATCTCGAGGACCTCGAGCGGATCTATCACGTGATGACCAACCCGCCGGACTCGATCGCCTGATTCCCACGTAGAGTGTTTAGCTCACTACTCTACGGGCGAATTGTCATCGGAGTGTCAACTTGAGGGTTGCACACACCTAGTGGACAATGTTGTGGATAAACCCTCAACTCGACCGTGATACCCACTGCTCGACGGCATCGATGATTGCCACCGCGATGGCTGGACCAGCATCGATGGCGACTCGCACTGGCCCGAACACCGCTTGAACGGCCGGCATGCGGGTTTCGCGGAGCATCGGCAGGCGCATGCCGTGCACCTCCGGGAGCAAACCATCAAGGTGACCAAGACGGTGCGCGATCAGCTCGGCCAACGAACGCCCACCGGCCGATTCGAACGCCGGAACCCGGTAGAACTGCACACGCGTGGCCGGTTCGGTCTGGCTCTCGAAACCGAGATACACATCGGCGGCGAAGTGGTTCGCCGCGGTCGCCTGGGCGACGGCATCGGGCTCGTCGAGTGACATGACCGTGGCGCCACGGAGGCGGAACTCGCGCGAGAGGGTGCGAGTCAGGGCGCTGAGGCCCCCGTACTGGCCGACGACGATGCGGCATTGGGCGACCGACCCGAGACCGGCGCGCAGCCGCTCACGCTCGCGCACGGCGGCGATGCCGGGCCCTGCGCCTGACTGCGAGCTCATGATCGTCAATGTCCGGACGGTGTCCGGCCCGCACACACCGTCAGCGGCCGTGCCGCAGTTGGCCTGGAACTCCTCCAACGCCTGCGCCGTTCTGGGGCCGAGAATGCCGTCGACACGACCGCAGTCGAAGCCCAGGCGACCGAGCTGTGACTGCAACTCGGCCACGTCGTCGCCGCGGAGGTTGGGCGAGGTCAGGAACAACAGTCGGTCACCAACCTTCCAACTGGCTTCGACCAGGGCGGTCCAGGTCTGTTCGTCGCAACGGCCGTCACAGCGCAGGCCACGCCCGGTCTGGAAGGCGCGGACCGCATTCTCGGTGGCAGGGCAAAAAACCGCCGCCTCGGCGCCGGCGGCGGGTGGAAACCCGGCGGCACCGAGGCGGCGCTGCAAATCGCGAATGGCCTCGCCGCGCTGACCGGGTGTCAGCGGGAAGTAGGCAGAAATTCGTCGAGCTCCTGAAGCAACTGACCCTTGCCCTTGGCGCCAACGAGACGCTTGCGCACCTCGCCGCCGTTGAAGATCAACAGGGTCGGGATGCTCATCACGTTGAATCGCATGGCGATTTCCGGATTCTCATCGACGTTCAGCTTGGCGATGGTCAGGTGATCGCCCTGCTCAGCGGCGATCTCACCCAGGATCGGGGCAATCATCTTGCACGGGCCACACCATTCGGCCCAGAAGTCGACGATGACCGGCTTGTCGGCCGCGGCGACAGTCTCGTCGAACGTGGAGGTGGTGAGGGTGACGATGCCAGCGGTCATGGCGGGTCCTTTCGATTGGAATCGTGATGCTATCCGTACTGAACGGCACCGCCGCGACATGCATTCCCGGGCCCATCGTGACGATCGGCACCGCGGTCAGCGGGCGAGCGGCGTCAGCTTCTGCCGAGGCTCTCCAGCCACCGCTCGCAGTCGATCGCTGCCATGCAGCCGGAACCGGCCGCGGTGATCGCCTGTCGATAGGTGTGGTCCTGCACGTCGCCGCAGGCGAAGACGCCGGGAACATTGGTGTACGACGACCCCGGCTTGGTGATGAGGTAGCCGTTGTCCTCCATGTCGAGCACACCCTTGAACAGGTCGGTGTTGGGCCGATGGCCGATGGCGACGAACAACCCGGTGACCGGCAGCGTCGACACCGTGTCGGTGACCACGTCGCGAACGACGGCGCCCTCCAGCTTGGTATCGCCGACCAGATCTTCGACCACGGTGTTCCACAGGAACTCGATCTTCGGGTTGCTGAAAGCCCGCTCCTGCATGATCTTCGAGGCGCGCAACGTGTCGCGTCGATGGATCAGGGTCACCTTCGACGCGAACTTGGTCAGGAACGTCGCTTCTTCGATCGCGCTGTCGCCACCGCCGGCCACGGCGATCTCCTGACCGCGGAAGAAGAACCCGTCGCAGGTCGCGCACGTCGACAGGCCGTAGCCCAGCAGCCTCGACTCGGCCTCGAGGCCGAGCATCAGGCTCTGCGCACCGGTCGACACGATCACGGCATCGGCGGTGAGGTGGCGGTTGTGCACGCTGAGCTTGAACGGGCGCTCGCTGAAATCGACCGCCGTGACCTTCTCTGTGAGGAACTCGGCGCCGAACCGAATTGCCTGCTCGCGAAACTTGGCCATCAGCTCCGGGCCCATGATGCCGTCGGGGAAACCGGGGAAGTTCTCGACGTCGGTGGTCAGCATCAGCTGGCCTCCCGGCTGATCCGAGGTGCTCGAGGGCTCGCCTTCGATCACGAGGGGACGCAGGTTGGCCCTGGCCGCGTAGATCGCCGCGGTGAGACCAGCTGGCCCCGAGCCCACGATCACGACGTGGTGATGGCTCATGCCGGGTCGCTTTCGAAGCGCTTGCGCATCATGAACGAACCGGCGAGCACCAGCAATCCGCCGATGATCATGTACGAAACCCAGATCGAGGAATCGTGGTCGGTGCCGATGGCGACGATCCGTTGCACCAGCTTGGTGCCGAGGATCAGCAGGAGCGCAAACGTGACCGGTGCGGCGATGGCGATGACGATGCCGAACACGACGGCGCGTACTGCGAGGACGGCACGCTCGGTGACCGTGGTGCGCACTTTGCCGACGTATCGGTCGATGGTGTCGGCGAGATCTGCGGCCCAGTTGGGATCGGTGAGAGGGTTACCCGGCATGCCACTCAGCCTACTGCCGGACGGGATGGAGCCGAACGGTGGCCACCCTCAGGGCGCTGGTACCTCGTCGAGCACATGACAGTCGGTCGCATCCAGGGCCTGCAGGGCACCGCTGGTGGTGTTGCGCACGGCGTAGGCCGGCGTGCCCTGGTAGGAGATGTCACCAAGCACCGTCTGGTCGGAGTTGATGCACGCCAGCTGCGCGAACGTGCCGCCATCCGCGGGCGATTCGACGGCTGCCGGTGCAGCAGTGCCGGCCGGTGCCGGCGCCGGCGATGTCGCCGCGATGTCGCCGGACTCGACGCTCGCCGCGAACTGTTGCAGCTCCTCGCGGGTATCGATCGCCGGCAGCGTCGCCTCGGAGCTCTGTGGGAACGCATTCCCGCCCGCTGCGGCAGCGGCCGTTGCCGCAGGTGCTGCTGTGTCGGCAGCGACCTTCAGCTGCGGAAGCGCTTCGGCGGCAGCGCTGGGTGGTTGCGTGGCCGACGATGAGGATTTGGCGTCATTGCCACCCGCGGAGCCCAGCGCGGCGATGGCCACCACCACGACGGCGGCAGCAGCGACGCCCATCACCACCCGATAGGCGCGGAGCCTGCGTGATTGCAGCGAGATGACGGTGGCCGCTGCGGTCGGCGTTGCGGTGCGCGACGCAGGGGCTCGGAGAGCATCGAACTCGGCCAGCGCCGCAGCAAGCGCTGAAGCCTTCGTGCTGTCGGCCACTGGTTCGACGTCACTCAACGCGGCCCGCACCCGAGTGAACGATTCGACGGTGGCCAAGACTTCGGGATCTGCGGCAGCCGATGCGCGTTCGGTCGCAGCGAGCTCGTCGTCGAGGTAGGCGCTGGCCGACTCGGCGCTCCGGGGCAGGTCTTCGTTGCTCATGGTGCTCTACTTGGACGTTCGGGATCGGCGGTTTGGTTCCCCGAGTGGGGCGACAACGCCTGGGCCAGTGCCGCCCGGCCTCGGGCAATCCTGCTCTTCACGGTGCCGACGGGGATGTC
>JANMNE010000254.1:0-5716 GCA_031373785.1 Ilumatobacteraceae bacterium | reverse complement strand
GTCGATCAACCACGGGTCGTCGACCTGCAGGATGAACCCGGCCTCGACGATGCCGAGGTACTCCTCGCGCATCGCCTCGGCGACCGCATTGAGGTACTCCTCGTGATCCTTGTAGTACTCGTTGCGCCCGAACCCGCTCGGCCCACAGGCCGGCATGAAGATGTCGGCGACGTCGAGACCCTCGCACGCCGCTTTGAGGTTGTCGATGTCGATCTGCAACAGTGCTTTGCCGGCATAGGAGATCGGGCCTTTGGCGATGATGCGACGCAGCGGGCTGACCGCCGACGAGTACTTCTTGAAGTACTCGGTGTAGTACTCCGGGAACATGTCGAACTCGACCTGCCACGTCGGCGCCATCTTCGACGGACCCGTGTCGACCTCGAACCCGGCCAGGCGATCCTTGACGTAGCCGAGGAAGCTGACCTTGCTCATCTCGCCATCGGCGACGATGTCGATGCCGTTGTCGACCTGTTGCTGCACACGATCCTTGACCGCATCGGCGATCTCATGGTCGAGCGCCTCGGCATCGTACGGTCGACCGTGCTCACGCTCCTTCATGATGTCGAGCAAGGAATGCGGGCGAGCCAGGCTGCCGACATGCGTCGTGAGAATGCGGTCGGTGCTTTGCTTCATGGTTCCCCCAGCGAGATGGTGACGACGATCGATTGTTTCACAGCCCCACAGCGGGCGGGCCATCTGCGTTCGCCTGTGGCGAACCGGAGCAGGCTCAGGTCGTGCCTGCTCCGTGCTCGCGCAACAGGTACGCCGAATGCAGGAGCTCCGGGCGCTCGGTGAGCTCGGCCGCCGACCCGCTGTAGCGAACCCGACCGCCCTCGAGCACGTACGCGGCCTTGGCCAGCGACAGCGCGACGTGGGCGAACTGCTCGATCAGCAACACGCCGACACCCGACTCGGCCACCTCGGCCAACGTCGGCACCAGGCGCTTGACCACGATCGGCGCCAGGCCGAGCGAGAGCTCGTCGACCAACAGCACCTTGGGCCGCGACACCAACGCCTGGGCCAGCACCACCATCTGCTGCTCGCCGCCCGACAACGACCGGCCCTGGACCGTCCAGCGCTTCTCCAACTCGGGGAACAACGACAGGGTGTACTCCAGCCCGTCGATGGCCGCCTTACGACCGAGTGAGTAGGTCGCAACCCGGAGGTTCTCCTCGACGGTCAACTGCGGCAGCAATCGTCGACCCTCCGGCACGACGGACATACCCGCGGCTCGGATCTTCTCGGGGCGGCCATTGGCGAGGTTCGCGCCGTCGAGGTTGATCCAGCCCTTGGTGACCCGTGCCAGGCCGGCACACGCCAGCGCGAGGCTGGACTTTCCAGCTCCGTTGGGGCCGAGGATCGTGGTGACCTCACCCGGCGGCACTTCGATCGTGACATCGTGGACGACGTTCCGGGGGCCGCGGGCGACCGAGACGTTCTCGATGGAGAGCGTGCTCAAATGGCCACCTCCTCTGTGCCGAGATAGGCCTTCATGACGTTGGGATCGCGGAGCACCTCTTGCGTCGGACCCGATGCCAGGAGGCGGCCGAAGTCGAGCACGGCGGTCCAGTCGCAGCACGCCTGCACCAGGCTCATGTCGTGATCGACCAGAATCACTGTTGCACCCACGCGTTCAGGGATGCTGCGGATGATCCGGCTCAATTGGTCTGTCTCCGCGTCGGGCAAGCCTGCTGCGGGTTCGTCGAGCAGCACCAGCTTCGGCTGGCCGACCACGGCACGGGCCACCTCGATGAATCGCCGCTCCTTGGCACCGAGAGTGCGCGGCGTCTGCTGAGCAACATCGGTCAGCCCGACGAAGTCGAGTGCCTCGTCGACCGCCGCAGTGCGGCCTGCCTTGCCGCCCTTGGTCGAGTGCTCGTACACGGTTGCAACGTTCTCGAAGACCGTCAGTTTCTCGATTGCCTGCTCCGTCTGGAACGTACGGCGAAGGCCCCATCGCGCGCGCTTGAAACTCGGCAGCGCCAACAGGTCCTCACCCATCGCTTCGATCCGGCCGCTGCGCGGCCGGACGAAACCGGACAACACGTTGAAGAACGTGGTCTTACCGGCGCCGTTCGGGCCGATGAGACCGCAGGTCCCTTCAGGGAAGTCGATGGTCATCTGGTCGAGCGAGACGACACCGCCGAAATGGACTGAGAGCCCCTCGACGTTGATCACGCTTCGATCCCCTTCTTCTCGGCGGCGCGCGTGCCCTGGATCAGGTTGGTCAGCAACCCGAAACCGAACAGTGAAAGGGCGAATCGCGTCCAGAACTGATGACCGATGACGTTCTGTGTCAGGAACTTCAGCAGGCACGTGGCGAAGAAGGCACCGAGAAGGCCACCCCACAGGCTGTAGATGCCGCCCATGATCACCACCGCGATCAGGAAGATCGCCGCCTGGCGACTAAAGGCGTCGATGCCTATGCCCTTTGGCACGGTCCCTGCGTACAGACCACCGGCGACACCGGCCATGAAGGCTGCCAGCGCGAACGCCCACAGCTTGTACCTGGTCACGTCGATGCCGGCGGCGAGGGCAGCTGCCTCACTCTGGCGGATCGACGCCCAGGCCCGACCGGGCTTCCGGGCCAGGACGAATGAAGCGAGCATGAACATCGTGAACGCACCGACGACGATGAAGCGGTAGTAGCCGGTGTCTGTGCGTGCGAATGATGGCCGCCGAGTTGGTCTGATGTCACTGAGCGAGTCGACAAGGCCCCTGAACCCTGGCCCGCCATTGGGGAACTTGATCGACGCGAGAACGATCTCCACACCGGCGGCGAGCATGAGCGTGACCAGCGCGAGATAGAGGCCACTGACTCGCAGCGCCGGCAGACCGATCAACACCCCGATCACGGCGGCAACCAGACCACCGATGATCAGCAACACCGGAAACGGGAGCGATGTCGCGAAGGACAAGCGAATGGTGACCCAACAGCCGATGCCATACGACGCGACCTGGCCGAGCGAAACCAGACCTACCCGACCGTACAACAGCCCTGCACTGGCGCAGACGATCGAGAACACCGCCATCTGCGTGAAGTTGGCGATCCAGAACGAATCGAAGAAGGCCGGGATGGCGAACAAGCCGATCGCCACCACGACGACCACAGCAGCTGGTTCGAACCACGGGTTGGCGACGACCTTGGCGACTGCGGGCACCTTCGGCGGCGCGTCCACCTGCGCCGGCGAATCGTCGAGGGCCGTCATCGCAGCTCCCGACCGGACAACGTGATCGTGCGCCTGCGGCTGATCCACACGATGGCCACGACTGCGATCACGAAGGGCGTCGTCTTGCGGTAGTCACCCATGAACTGAAATGACCCGCTGAATGGGGTGAGCACTGCCTCGATCACACCGATGACCATGCTCGCAAGAAAGGTGATCGGCAGTGAGCGGAACTGTCCCACGATCGCACCCCCCAGTGCGCCCACGACGAACCAGGTCAAGGTGCCCTGATCAAGGCTCTTGAACAACGGCGGCAACAACAAGAACACGCAGCCACAGATCACGCCCGAGCCGAGCCATGCCAGGGCCTCCACCCGACGGACGGGGACACCGAGCAGCGAGGACACGTCGCGGTCATTGGCGATCGCGCGCATCGCGGTGCCTGTGGCCGTCGTCTTGAGGAAGACACTGACGACGACGACGACCAGAATCGCGAAGGCCAACGCGACCAGCTGCGTGGTGGTAACGATGCCGCCCGCGATCGTGAACTTCTTGCTCGGCAGCACGATCGCCCGCGGCTTGGACGTGTCCCACCGCTCCTTCATGATCCCGAGGAGGAACAACGCCACGCCCACCATTCCCAGCGACTTGACGAGCGGATCGCGGCGAGCAAGCTTCGGCGCGATCCACATGCCATAGAGGAGCGTGATCGCCGCACAGATCAGCACCAAGGCGGGGTAGGCGAGGATCTTCAAACCGTGCGCGATTGGCGTCGGTTTGCTCAAGCTGCCACCGAGGAGCGACCACGCGATGTGGGCCCCCATACAACCGATCGCACCAAACGCCAGATTGACAACTCCGGTGGTCCGGTACAGGACGACGAGCCCTGTACCGGTCACCGCATACATGGCCCCAAAGGCCAGGCCCTGGATGATGTAGGGCCAAAAATCACCAAGACCTGGCATATTCGAGCTCTATTCCTTTGGATGTGTACTCGTCGTCCGGAGACCGATCACGGTGTGTTGAGCCCTTGGTCCTTCTCTGCCGCACGAACGGCGGTGAGGATCGGCTCGACCTCTGCAATTTCGAAGCAGTCCTTGTCGAGCACCATGGTGTCCGTGCCGTCGGGCACGACGTTGTAGTCCCAGTTGTTCGGCACGTTGCCCGCAGGAAGACCACCGAAGTACCACGGCTTGCAGACGATGTGGGTATCGAAGTTCTTGATGCCCTTGATCGCTGCGTTGACGGCAACGGGATCATCCAACTTGGTGGGGTCCATGTCGAGCAGTGTCTTGACGATGATGCGGCCGATCATGAAGCCCATTTGCTGGAAGCTGCCGAGCGGCGCACCGGGGTTGTACTTCGCCGACACCGTTCGGTACAGCTCCATCTCCGGACGTGGATCGTCGAGCAGGCTCAGTTCAGCGTTGACGTTGAGCTTGCCGCTCCACGCTTTTCCGAGCGCGGCTGCGACGGTGTTGTCGTTCAGCGGTGTGGACGAGCCCCAGATGACCTTGTCGATCAAGTTCAGCTCTTCAGCTGCCTTGAGGAGCTTCAGGCCTTCAGGAGGTGTGAAGTTCAACACGACGGCACCGCCGTCGCCAGCCCTGTTGACAGCGTCGAGAATGGCGGTGTTCGGGTCGCTGATCGGCAAGTCGAGCAGGATGTCCTCCCATTCGAGCCCGCTCTTCTTGGCGTACGCTCCAGCGAGCGAGTTGTTGTACTCCGCGCCGGGAAGCTTTCCCGTGATCGTGATCATCTTGCCTTTGGCGCCCTTCTCGACCACGATCTGCGCAGCACCCAGGGCGCTGTAGCCCGGACCCATGTTCGCAGCCGCGATGTTCGGCGAGCTGAAGCAATCGGCCGGCACGCCGGCGACGATGACGTAGTAACCCTGCTGTCCGTAGTAGTCGGCGTTGACCGGGCAGTCGAGGATGCTGAAGCCACCGACCATTGCGACGACCTTGTCGGTCTCTATCAACTTGCGTGCTGCGGCGCCGGCGTCTTCCGGCTTGCCGTTGTCGTTCTCCTCGAGCATCTGAATCGGACGACCGTTGATGCCGCCGTTCTCGTTGACGCAGTCGAAGTACCCCTTCATCATTGCCGGGCCTGTCGAGAAGTCAACGCCGGGGATCGATGTCGTGACGTTGCCAACCTTGATCGGATCGCCGGTGGCCTTCTGACCATCGCCGAGACCGCAGTCAGGACCTGCAGTTGCCGGCGTGGAGCCGACCAGGCCGTCGCTACTCGACGCCGCCGTCGTTCCTGGTGCCTCGGTTGCGGTCGGTGCCTCGGTTGCGGTCGGTGCACTCGTCGCAGCGGGAGCTGCGGTTGCGGCCGGCGCGCCGGTGCCTGCGGTCGTGCTATTGGACTTGCTGTCGCTACCGCAGGCGACGAGGAGCATTGCTCCTGCGGCCGCGGCTGCCATGAATCGGCGAGCCATGTATTCCCCCTTGTTTGGATGCGAGATGCCACACGGTGGATTCGCGGCGCCCCGTTGCGACGGCGAACACCTCCTGTGACGATGGGCACCATAGTGCATAACATTT
>JANMNE010000206.1:0-2278 GCA_031373785.1 Ilumatobacteraceae bacterium | reverse complement strand
GCCTCGACCACGGCGCGGGTGATGAATGGGAGGTACGTGAGCCCGAAGCCCTCACTCGACTTCCATTCGCCCTTGACCTGATTGCGGGTGATGTCGACGTTGGCGAAGTCGACCTCGACCACGCTGAATGCATGCGGGCTGACGCCTTTGCTCATCACCATGTGACTGCCGGTGAGCTTGCGGATCTTCGACAACCTGACCGTCGAGTCGCGCTCCCCCGGGGTGACGTTGGGCGCCGGTACGGCGGCCGGAGCCGGCGGCGCCGGTGCTGCTGCCGGAGCGGCGGGTGCCGCTGCTGGAGCCGCCGGTGTCGCGGCCGGGGCGGTGTCGGGTGCCTGCGTGGCGACCCGGTCGATGTAGTCCAGCACGTCGTCACGTGTGATCCGCCCGCCGGGACCGCTGCCCTTGACGAGGTCGACATCGATGTTGTGCTCGGCGACGAGACGACGCACGACCGGTGACAGCAGACGGTTGTCGGACGGCTCGTCGGCGGCGGGTTCCGGCGCAGGTGCCGCGGGTGCGACGGCGGCCGGCTGCGGCGCGGGCGGTGCCGGCGCGGGTGCCTCGGCAGCAGGTGGCGCGGCGGCTTCGGGTGCGGGGGTCTTCGGCGGCAACGCCGGCGCTGCGGGTTCTTCCGCTGCGGGTTCTTCCGCTGCGGGTTCCTCCGCTGCAGGATCCGCCTCCGCTGCAGGATCCGCCTCGGCTGCAGGATCCGCCTCCGCTGCGGGTTCCGCCTCGGGCGGTGCCGCGGCAGGGGCGGCAGCACCGGCGGCCTCACCGACGACGGCGATCACGGCACCAACCGGCACGGTGTCGCCTTCTTGGACACGGATCTTGGTGACCGTGCCGGTGATCGGCGAGGGCACCTCCGTGTCGACCTTGTCGGTGCTGACTTCGAACAACGGCTCGTCGGCCGCGACGCTGTCGCCGACCTTCTTGAACCATCGGGTGATCGTGCCCTCGGTGACGGTCTCACCGAGTTGCGGCAACGTGACATCGGCCATTTGTGTGGTCTCTCTCTTCGATCGGATCAGGCGTTGAGGCTGCGGCCCGTGAGCGACAATACGGTTTCGCCGAACAACTCCGTCAGGCTCGGGTGCGGTTGGATGAACTCGGCGACCTCGGCGACAGTGGCTTCCCAGTTGACCGCAAGGTACCCGCCACTGAGCTGCTCGGTGACCCATGGCCCCACCATGTGCACCCCGAGGATCTGGCCGGCCGTTCCGTCGGCCTGCTTCTTGGCGATGACCTTGACCAGCCCGTCGAGCTCGCCCAGGATCTGGGCACGGCTGTTGGCACGGAACTGGTGCTTGGCGACCACGACATCGAAACCGGCTTCGCGTGCGGCTTCCTCGCTCGGCCCGGCAAAGGCGACTTCGGGGTGGCTGTAGATCGCCCATGGCACACGGTCGTACGCGATTGGGTTCGGGTGCTCGCCGAGGATGTCCTTGGTGACGAGGATCGCCTCCGCGTATCCGACGTGCGCCAACTGCGGCGTGTTGATGATGTCGCCGATCGCGTACACACCGGCCTCGCCGGTGCGGCAGTACTCGTCGACCTCGATGAACCCACGATCGCTGACCTTCACTGCAGTGCCGGTGAGACCGAGCTTGTCGGCGAACGGCCGGCGACCGACGCTGACCACAACGGCGTCGACTTCGAGGTTCTCGCCTTCGCCGAAGTGCACTGTGGTCCCGCCGCTCGCGGTCGGGGTGTGGCCCAGCACCTTGACGCCGGTACGGATGTCGATGTTCTTCTTCTTGAAGCTGCGCACGACGACGTTGGCCACATCGCTGTCGAGCCCGGGGAGGATCTTCGGCAGCCCCTCGAGGATGGTCACCTGCGACCCGAGATCGGCGAACGTGCTGGCGAATTCGCAACCGATCGCGCCGCCACCGATCACGGCGACACGGTTCGGCACGTAGTCGAGCATCAACACTTCGTCACTGGTCATCACCGGGCCCGACGGCTCGAAGCCGGGGATCGTGCGAGGCACCGAACCAGCGGCCAGCACGACACTGCTGCCGCGGATGGTCGTGACCCCTTCGGGACCGGTGACCGTCACGGTGCGGTCGGCGCCGAGCGTGCCGATGCCGTCGAGGATCGTGATCTTCTTCGACTTCATGAAGCCGGTCAGGCTCTTGACGATGCCATCGACGATCTTCTGCTTCCGCGCCTGCGCCGTGACGAAGTTGACGACGGGTGCACTCGACTCGATTCCGAACTCCGCGGCGTGAGCAACGTGACGTTGCACCGCGGCCGTCTCCAGAAATGCCTT
>JANMNE010000171.1:0-3128 GCA_031373785.1 Ilumatobacteraceae bacterium | reverse complement strand
GACGGAGATCAGTTCGGCGGGCGCTGCGGCGACAGAGTCGCCCTCGCCGATCCACCCGATGGTGCCGGCAATCAACAGCACCGCGAGCGCGGCGCGGCCTGCCTTGCCCCGCGCGGGGTTGCGAAAAACTGCGGGACGCCGCCATGGTCCACCCATACGGGTTACAGCGAACACCGAGTTGGCCTGTTTGTCAATCACGGCAGCAACCGGCCACAGTTCACTTCTGGAAGCCGCCAAACGAACCAGAGATCGCGCAACCGGGCAGAGTCGGGCCAGGTGTGGTGCAGGCGATCGTCATCGTCAGGTTCGAACCCGGGTTGAACATGTACGGCGCCACGAAGTGGAGATCGAGATCACGAAAGTTCTCGAGTGCGGACTGCATGATGATGTTGCCGTCGCGCTTGATCTGCACGAAGCCGGTGTCACCGTTGGGGTTCTGCAGCACCATGTCGGTGACGGCGAACGTCGACGAGAAGGGGTTGGTGAAGTCCTGGCTCGTACCCGTCGGCACCTGGGACCCGAAGCCGAGCTGGAAGTCGGCAGGGTTCCCGAACGGTGTGGCGAACGTTGATGTCGGCGTGGTGGTGGTCGGGGCAACGACCACGGCACCTCCGCCGCCAGCCAGTGTCGTCGTGGTCACGGTGGGTGTCCCGCCACCGGGCAATGTGGTCGTGGTCGCACCACCACCTCCCCCGCCACCGGCGACCGTGGTAGGCGTGAGCGCGTCGACCTTGTCGTTCAGCGAGGCGAGTGGTGCCGCGACGGCGTCTTTGGCGGCGGACTCGACGGTCGGCTTGAACAGCGTGATCCACAAGATCCACAAGATCAGCAGCAGCGCGATCACGGCGATGATGGCCTTGATGAGCCACGGCGGCACCAGCGCCTCTTGCAGCAGCGTGCCGTTGACCGTCTCGGGCTTCGGCCCGACGACCGGGATCGGCATGGTGGTCACGCCTGGCAGAGCCGGCGGCGCGCCCGCGGCACCGGCCATTTGTGGCGCAGGCAGTTCGGCATGGCGCGCCCGCTCGGTGACCAGCACCTGGAACTGGTGCGTCTTGGGCGGCCCCTTCCAGAACGTGTCGTGGGGGATGACCTCGAACTTGGTGAAGTGAGCAGTGCCCGGCTCGACGATCAGCGCCTGCCTGGCGAACTCGTAGCGGCACGCGTTCTCCGGGTCCGATCCGGAGAACTCAACCTCGATCGGAGCGTTGCCGCGGTTGTCGACGGCGATCTCGAACTGCCCCTTGCGGCGACCCCGCGCCGTGACCGGGTAGATCTCGACGGTGCGGTCGGCGAAACGCCCGACGGTGATGACACCTTCTTCCACGGCCGACCCCATGGGGTCCTCGCCGGAGACGACCTTGATGCCGAACGGCGTCGGCCCGGGCGCGGTGTTGGGCGACTTCGGTGGACGAAAGTGCACGGTGACCGTGCCCTCTGCCCCCGGGAACAGCGACAGCACCTCCGGTTCGGCTTCGATCCACGCCGCGCCTGCACCGAGTCCTTCGAACGTGAACTGATCGACGACAGAACCGTTGTTACGAACCCTGAGCTGTGCCGAAACCTCTTGACCGGGTTCGACAGCAAGCTCGGGTCGATCGAGAGACGCGCTCGAACCCATGGTTTCGATCGTAGCCACAGGCCCGCGCCGCGAGAAGCGATCTGGGGGCAGAAGAATTGCCCGTTGAGTCGCCGTTGATTGCTCGTTGAGGCGTTGAGCGCATGCTGCCGACAACCTCGTCGACCGATGATCGGCTGCACGAGAAGTCCTTGGGGGTTCCAGCGGGTATCTGGGGCGGGCATCACCGTCTCCATGACAAGACAGTCAGATGAAGGGAACGGAAATGTCCGATCGAATTGCCGTCTACGTCCATGGTGACGACCCGATCTCCGAGGCAGGGGTCGCGGCACAACTCCGTGGCCGGCCGGAGGCCTACGTGGTCGAGCGCGGGTGCATCGACGACGCAGTGGTGGCCGTTGTCGTCACCGACGAGATCGACGAAGGCACCGTACGAGTCGTGCGCGGCATTCAACGCGGCGGCTGCCCGCGGGTGGTGCTGGTCGCCACGCAACTCGACGACAACGGGTTGATGATCGCCGTCGAGGCCGGTGTCTCGGGTGTGTTGCGGCGTCGCGAGGCCAGCCCGGAAGTGCTGGCCAGGGCGGTCGTCGCCGCTGCGAACGGTGACGGGACACTGGCACCCGACCTGATCGGGCGCCTGCTCAACCAGGTCAGCCGGCTGCAACAAGACGTGCTCACACCACGCGGCATCGGGTCGGACGGGCTCAGCGGTCGCGAGCGCGAGGTGCTGAAGTTGCTGGCCGACGGGCTCGGCACCAACGAGATCGCCAGCGCGCTCGCCTACTCCGAGCGCACGATCAAGAACGTGATCCACGACGTGACGACGCGCCTCAACCTGCGCAATCGATCACACGCTGTCGCCTACGCCGTCAAGGCCGGCATCGTCTAGCCGACGCTGCTGCAGCCCGGTTGGGCGCGATCCTCGCCACCCGTGGCGTGATGTCGACCCCAACGAGGCTGGTTGGGCGCGAATCTCGCCACGGGTGGCGTGATATCGATCCCAACGCGCCGGACGTGTTGCTAGTCGTCGGCGGACGACTTCTCGCGGATCCGGAAGGCGGTCCAGCGCTTCTCGACCAGTGCGCCCGGATCCGCATCGCCGACTCGGCGAGCGCCGCGGCCGATGCGCTCCATGTCCATGGTCAGTTCCTCGGCCGGTGGGGCGATGTCGGTCGACAGCGCCGGGCGCAGTGGAGCGACCAGCGTCAGTTCCAGCGACGCCCGCAATGGCATGCCGAGCGACGACCAGACATCGTGCGGTTGCGGCCCAGCGTCGGGCAACGGCACACCGAGGCGTATCAGCAACGGTTGCACCTCGCCGTCGAACACACCGGCGAGATGCTCGGCGGCGACGATCTCGCCCACCAGGCACGCCTCCATCACCCGGCCCAGCAAGCGGTGCTCTTCCTCGACCGACTTCGCCCATGCGCTGACCTGGTAGTGCAGCTGGTAGTGGCGCACGGGTGGCTGGCGGCCACCGACGCGACCGTCGGCATTTCGCTCGTCGGACCAATCCGCTGCACGCCGACCGATGTCTTCGACGGCG
>JANMNE010000421.1:0-6953 GCA_031373785.1 Ilumatobacteraceae bacterium | reverse complement strand
GGCCGCCGACATCATGGAGCAAGGCATCATGGTCACCGGCGGAGGCGCACTGCTCGCCGGGATCAACCGACGTCTCGCCCACGAGACCGGCATGCCCATCAAGATCGCCCATGATCCGCTGTACAGCGTGGTGATCGGTTCCGGGCGAGCACTCGAGAACATCGACGCGATGCGCGGGTTGATGTCCCTCGGCGGCGACGACTAGTCGCCACAGGCCACCAGTGCTTTCGTCGTTGAGCCGCCGCCGCGTTGTTGTGCTGCTCATTTTGACCTCGCTGCTGTTGATCACGCTCGATCGTCGCGGCAACAACGCGTTCATCGACAAGGCCCGCCAGGCGTTCGCGGTGGTCCTGCGCCCCTTCGATATCGCCGCCGAAGCCGTGTCGAAGCCGGTTGCCAACGCGTGGTACGGCATCACCAACTACGACAACCTGCGCGCCGAGAACGAAGCGCTGCACGATCAGGTCGAGCATCAAAAGGGTGCCGAGATCGAAGCGCAGACGGCGATCACCAAGTTCTACGAACTGTTGCGGCTCTATCGCCTGACGTCGGTGCACAGCTACAAGAGCGTGATCGCCCAGGTGGTGGGCGAGGCGCCGAGCAACTTCCAGAACACCGTCGAGATCACCGTCGGCACGCGTGATGGCATCGCCGTCGGCATGCCCGTCACCGACGGTGCCGGGTTGATCGGCAAGGTCACCAAGGTCTATCCCGACCGCTGCGTGGTGATGTTGATCACCGATCCGCAGTTCTCCGTGCAGGCCCAGGTGCTGAGCCGCGTCGATGAGGAAGATGCCACCTCGACCACCTCGATCGCACCACTCAACACCGCGATCAGCGGCCGCCCGCTCGACACGACCACGACGACCAGTACGACGACGACCACCACGGAACCGCTGTCGTCGACGACCACGACAGCAGCTTCGACTGACGTCGGCGCGACACCGAATCAGAGCACGACCTCGACGAGCTCGACGACCACGACGACGTTGCCCGACGTGACGGTGCGGCGAGAGACCGGTGACATCGACGGCCAGGGTGCCGATCGCCCGTTGCTGTTCAGCTTGATCGACGACACGGCGCTGACCAACGTGAAGGTCGGCGACACGGTCGAGACGGCCGGCGGCACGAAAAGCCTGGCGCCGCAGAGCATTCCGATCGGCAAGATCACCGCGGTTACCCGCAAGCTCGGGAGCCGATCGCCGATCGTCGAAGTGGAACCGAACGCCAGCCTGACGCAACTGAACTTCGTCAGTGTGGTGCTGTTCGTTCCGAACCAGGCCGCGATCTGAGTCGTGCGATCGCTGCCGTTTGCCCTCTTCACCAGACTGATCCCGGTGGCATTGGTGGTCCTGGCTATTCAACGCACGGTCTGCGCGACCTACCGCGTCGATGGCGTGGCGATCCAAGTCGTGCTGGCGTTGGCGGCTGGGGCCGGGGCTGGGTCCGGCTCGGAGCGCGGCGCATTCGCCGGCTTCGCCCTGGGGATGATGTACGACCTCGGCGTCGGCACGCCATTGGGGCTGACCGCGTTGGCCTACGGGCTCGCCGGATTGACATCGGGCTACGTGCTGAGCATCACCCCGGATCCGCAGTGGTGGTTGGCGGCGATCTTCGTGGCGATCGGCTCGGCCGTGGGCGAGGGCGCCATCCCGGTGGTGAAGTTCTTGACGGGCCAGGAGGGCTGGTTGACGAATCGGCTCTTCGTGGTGACTCCCATCGTGACCGCCGGAGCGGCCCTGCTGAGCCCGTTGTTCGTTCCGTTGGGACGATGGTGTGCAGGCGCCAAGCGGCGCACGTGGCGGGCGATTCCCGAGTGAGCCGGAACCGGGTGAGCCCCGCCCGACCCGCGCGCGGACCAGAATGTCGCCATGGCGATCGATAAGCGCACCACCCGCCTGGGGATGCTGGCGTTGGTCTCGACCCTTCTGATCGGCGCACTCGGCACCCGCCTGTGGTTCCTGCAGGGTGTCGAGGCAGCGTCGTATCAAGCCAGGGTTTCCGCGGCGAAGCTTCGCGAGGTGCTGATCCCACCCGAGCGTGGACGCATCGTCGACGCCAAGGGTCGGATCATGGCCGACAACCAACGCATCCTCACCGTCGCCATCGACTGGAGCGTGATCAAGAAGAAGAAGGATCGCGATGCGCTGTTCGACCGATTGTCGGGCCCGTTGAAGGTTCCGGTCATCGACCTGCAGCGCCGATACGAGCCATGCTTCGGTGAGCCGACGATCCCGAAGTGCAAGAAGGGCCAGCGCTTCAGCACGCTGCTGCCGCTGCCGCTCAAGGAGGGCGTCGACGAAGACACTGTCACGTATCTCAAAGAGCGCAGCGAAGACTTTCCCGGCATCCAGATCGTCGAACAGTGGAAGCGCGTGTACCCGTACTCGCCCCTGGCAAGCCACGTGGTCGGGTACCTCGGCCCGATCACCAAGGAGACCAAGAAGCAGTACGAGGACAAGAACTACAACACCAACGAGCTTGTCGGTGCCTTCGGCGTGGAACTGTCGATGGAAGACACGCTGCACGGGTCGTGGGGCAAGCAGGTCTTCGAGGTCGATGCGGCCGGCGGCATCGTGCGCGAACTGTCCGACCAGCACGTCGATCCCATTGCCGGACAAGACATCCAGTTGACCATCGACCTCGACGTGCAGCAGTACGCCGAGCAGGCTCTGGAGACCAAGCTGCTGCAGCGCCGCCAACTGCCCACCGACATCGCCGGGCAAGACATCGCCGCGCACAACCCGATCGATGTGAAGATCCCCGGTGGCACGCAGCGCGTGTACTCGAGCTCGAAGGAGTTCGGGACGCAGGAGTGGATCCAATACAAGGCGCCGGCCGGCGCGGTCGTCGTCGAGAACGACTCCAACGGCCAGATCCTGGCGATGGCCAGCTATCCGCGGTTCGACAATCGGTGGATGGGCAACATCGACGGCAACAAGTTCGACCAGTTGTTCGGCGAGAAGATCGACCCGAACACCGGCAAGGCCGACCCCGACAAGTCGGTGTTGGTCAACCGGGCCGTGCAAGGCCGCTACAACCTCGGCTCGAGCGTCAAGCCGTTCGTCGCCTGGTCGGCCATGCACAGTGGCGTGATCGGCCCGAACGAGCCCTACCTCGACAAGGGCAGCTACGTACTCGAGTCGATCCCGAAAGACGTGTGCGCGACCGGTGTGCGGTGCGAGTTCAAGAACGCCAGCAACGTGCGCACCAACAAGTCGTCGTCGTACGGGTCGGTCACGGTTGCCGACGCGTTGGCCGTCAGTAGCGACGCGTTCTTCTATCGCCTCGGCGAGAAGTTCTGGGAGATCGACGAGCACAACGCATCGGTCGATCCCGCGCTGAAGGGCAAGTCGACGCTGAAGGATGATCTCGAGCGGTTCGGGTTCGGCCAGGACAGCGGGGTGCAGTTGCCGTTCGAGTGGCCGGGCCGCATCCCCGATGATGCGATCAAAGCCCAGCTCGTGAAGGACGACGTGCTCGGCAAGAACGAGGCGCCACGACTGCTGGTCGGCGACAACGTGCAGGTCGCGATCGGCCAAGGCCTGATGGCGGCGACACCGCTGCAGCTGGCGAACGCGTACTCGACGCTCGCCAATGGTGGCTTCCTCTACACGCCGACGATCGTCAAGACGATCTTTGAACCGTTGGTGCCCGATCTCAGCCCGGGAATGGCCGACCTCTCCAAGGCGGTCGTCGTGCAGTCGTTCGACACCCCGCACTACAAGGACCAGTTGGAGATGCCGCCGGAGATCATCGAACCGATCATCGGTGGCCTGGCCCGAGTGACCAACCGGTTCCGGGTCCGCGAACCCGGCGTCCGCTACCCGCAAAGCTTTTACCACACGACCACCGGCGAGAAGTTGTTCGCGACCTACCCCATGGACACCCTGCCGATCGCTGGCAAGACCGGCACCGCCCAGGGCGCCAACAGCTATCCGTGGAACGACTCATCGGCGTTCGGTGCCTTCAGTCTCGACAGCGACCAGCCATACAGCGTGGTCGCCTACCTGGAGAAGAGCGGCTTCGGCGCCAAGGCCGCAGCGCCCGTCGTGAAGTGCATCTTCACGGCGCTGGCCGGCAAGACCCTCATGGATCCCGTGCTGCCCAGCGATCCGCTGGACTTCAACTCGCTGGCGCCGGCGCCCCCCACGTCGCTGGCCGACAGCTCGTGCATGCCGACCGCCGTGGAAGCCCGGGACTGATCTGATCCATGGCGCTCAGCATGCTTTCGCGCAAGCCGGATTCCGGCTTGGGCAACATCAAGGCCAGTCCGGGGTCGCCGAGTCGCAACATCGACTGGGTGCTGCTCCTGGCTCAGGGCGCCCTCGCCATCATCGGGTTGTTCACGATCTACTCGGCCTCGTACTCCAAGTTCCCGAACCCGTATCTCTTCGTGACCCGACAGGAGATCTTCCTGATCGGCGCGGTGATCACGATGATCGTCGTGATGTCGTTCGACTACGACTGGTGGCGTGAGCGGGCCCGGTTCCTCTACGGGGTCACGATCATGTTGCTGGTGCTGGTCATCCTCGTCGGAGCGATCCATGGGGGAGCCCGGCTCAGCTTCGACCTCGGGCCACTGAAGGTCCAGCCGGCAGAATTCGCCAAGTTCACCGGCCTGCTCGCCATCGCCGCGTTCCTCGCCGAGGACCGGACCGACACGTTGAACTACGCACGATTCGTCAAGGGGCTGATCCTGGTCGGCTTGCCGACGGCACTGGTGATCGTGCAGCCCGACCTGGGCACGGCCTCGGTACTGATCGCCATGATGATGGGCGTGCTGCTGATTGCGGGCGCCAGAGCGAAGTACATCTTGTTGATCACGTTCTTGTCTGCTGCAACGGTCGGCGCCGCCGTGGTCAGCGGCATCGTCAACGACTACCAGATCAAGCGCATCACGGTGTTCTTCGACCAGAACTCCAGCGACCCGAAGCTGCGTGACCTGATCTTCCAAGGCCGCAACTCGCTTCGAGCAATCGCCACCGGCGGCATCGACGGCAAGGGGTGGTTGCAGGGGCAGATCACCAACACCAGGGACATCCCGGTGCAATGGGCCGACTTCCCGTTCTCGGCGATCGGCGAGCAGTTCGGGTTGATCGGGTGTGGCGTGGTCATCGGCCTGTTCGCGATCTTGCTGCTGCGGATTTGGCGGATCGCCGGCCTGTCGCGCGACATGCTGGGTACCTATCTGTGCGCCGGCGTGTTCACCATGGTGCTCTGGCAGATGTTCCAGAACATCGCCATGAGCGTCGGGCTGATGCCAATCACGGGCCTGCCCTTGCCCTTCATCTCCTACGGCGGGTCGAGCATCGTGACGTTTTTCGCCCTGATGGGCCTGGTGCAGAGCGTGCACATGCGCCGGTACCGCTGACGATCCCCTGATAGTCGGGGTTGTGTCCGGTAGACTGTCGGCCAACATGAGTCCTTTTTTGGCCGATGTCGCAACCCGGCCGCGCCCCTGCGTGCGAACGGTTGCGGAAATGAGCGCGAATCAGCTCGTTGGAGCTGTGGAGCGGCGCGCCCACATGAATCAATGGATCGAACGCGATGCCAGCCGACCTGGAGACATCTCCGTCGGCCGTCGCGGCGCTGGCCCTCGCGGCTGGCGCATGAGAAGGGAATGTCCGAATGACCGACGACCAACACGATCAGCTGTCGCTGACCGGCTCACCTGCCCCAGCGCAGGTGGACGATCCAGCCGACCGCGAGCCCAGCGGGAACGAATCGGGCGCTGACGGCACCGACGAAATCGGTGAGCCAACAGTACGCACGGCGGCGCAGAAGCGCCGCCGCGGGTCGCGTGGCGGCCGCAACCGCAAGAAGCCGGTCGGTGCAGGCGGCGATGATTCCGCTGACGACGACGACGATGCCGGCGACGACGACGACGAACTGGTCGGCGACGACACTTCGGCCACGACGTCGAACGTCGCCGTATCGGTGATTGGCGACGGCAACCCGGAGTTGCCCAAGCGCATTGCCGAAGGCCGTGCCACCGGCGAGGCAGCCGAGCGGGCACTGGTGCGCAAGCCACAGATCGGCGACACTCGTCCGGCGCCTCCGGGGGCAGCTCCCACACCGGCCGCAGCGAAGCCGCCGCAGCAGCGCGGCGAGCGAACCCGCAACGATCGCCAGCGATCGGACAAGCCCAAGACCGAGCGAGCCGCTCAACCCGCCACCGCAGGTTCCGCCGCAGACGGTGAGGGGGCGACTGACGCCAACAAGAAGAAGCGCCGTCGCGGGGTGAAGGGCCCCAAGCCCGCTTCGCCGGGGGTCGAAGTCGATCTCGATGCCGACACGATCGAGCGGCGCCGCGGGCGCGAGCGCAACGGGCGGCCGATCGGTCGCTACCTCATGGCCGTCCAGGTGCGGCCGACGTTGACGCAGGTGGCAGTGCTCGAAGGTCGCAACCTGATCGAGCACTACGTCAGCCGCCCCGCCGACGACGTCAGCCAGATCCACGGCAACATCTACATCGGCAAGGTCCAGAACGTGCTGCCCGGCATGGAGGCCGCGTTCGTCGACATCGGCACGCCGAAGAACGCGGTGTTGTACCGCGGCGACGTGCAGTACGACCCCGAGGACATCGTCGAGAAGTCGGGTCAGATGCGCATCGAGCAGATGCTGCGACCCAAGCAGTTGGTGCTCTGCCAGGTCACCAAGAACCCGATCAGTGCAAAGGGCGCCAGGCTGACCCAGGAAGTGTCGCTGCCCGGTCGGTTCGTCGTGTTGATCCCCAACTCCAAGACGTACGGCATCTCCAAGCGCCTGCCCGACGACGTGCGCAAGCGTCTGCGCAACATCCTCGATCGGGTCAAGCCCGCGCAACACGGCCTGATCGTGCGCACCGCGGCCGAGAACGCCAACGAGCACGAACTTCGCGCCGACATGACTCGGTTGCTCGACCAGTGGAACGTGATCGAGGCCAAGGCCAAGAAGGCCAACAGCCCCAC
>JANMNE010000085.1:0-17298 GCA_031373785.1 Ilumatobacteraceae bacterium | reverse complement strand
AAGGACTCTTCGACGTTGCGATCGGCCCGGCCATCGCAGTGTTCCTGCTGTTGGCCGCGTTCGACCACTTCGCCACCGCAACCTTTGCCCGCCACACGTACGAGAGCGACCTGGGCCGAGGCATCAACCGGTTCCGGTGGGTGGAGTACTCGGTCAGCGCCACCCTGATGGTGCTATTGATCGCGTCGGCTCAAGCCCGATGACCCGGCTGACCACCGTGGCCTTCGAGCCGAGCAACGCACGGCCGTGCCCGAAGCAGCATCGGTGAGACGGCTCGTCATCGTCGGGGCAGGCCTGGCAGGGCTCACTGCGGCACGCGCCCTTGCGGGCCAGTACGAAGTCGTAGTGCTCGACAAGAGTCGCGGTGTTGGTGGCCGCATGGCGACACGCCGCATCGGTGCGGCAACCATCGACCACGGTGCGCAGTTCTTCACGACGCACAGCCCCGAGTTCGCGAAGGTCGTCGAGACCTGGACTGCAGCGGGCGTTGCCCAACCATGGTTCACCGGCCGCGTCGGGCCCGATGGCGTCGTCGACGCTGACGGGCACACGCGGTTCCGCGGCGTCGGCAGCATGAACGCAGTTGCGCAACACCTTGCCAAAGGGTTGGACGTGCGCCGCTCGACGCCGGTGCGATCGGTCGCACGCAGCGGCGACGGGTGGCTGGTGACCACACCCCACGACGCGTTGACCGCTGATGCCGTGCTGCTGACCGCGCCCGTGCCACAGTCGCTTGCACTCCTGGCGGTTGGCGGCGTGGAACTGGCCGATGTCGACCAACGAGCGCTGCAGGCCATCGAGTACGAGCCGTGCCTGGCGGTGCTGGCTCTGGTCGACGGGCCGACGCGGCTTCCGCCGCCCGGTGCCGTGGACCCAGCCGACGGTCCCGTCGACTGGGTGGCCGACAACCAGCGCAAGGGCGTGTCCACCGCGCCGGCCGTCACCATTCATGCCACCGCAGCCTTCAGTCGCCAGCAATGGGACGCCGACGATGAGTCGGTGGTCGCTGCCTTGTTGGCGGCATCGCACCTCGGGTGTGCTCCGCTACCCGGTGGCACCCAGGTGCAGCGCTGGCGCTATGCCCGGCCCATCACCGTGCACCCCACCCGCTGCCTCGCAGCACACGAGCTGCCTCAACTTCTGCTGGCAGGAGACGCGTTCGGCGGGGCGAAGGTGGAAGGCGCAGTGCTCTCGGGCAGAGCCGCCGCCGAACGGCTGGCCGATCGACCCCGACGGACGCCCTGAATCCGCATGGACGCGTCGGGCGGTTCGGCTCTCGAGTGCTCCGCTACAAGCGGCCGTTCCGACCGCGTCGCTGCCAGAGGAGCCAGACCAATCCTGCGGCCATCACGACGAGTGCGCCGATCACGACGGCGAGGACGTTGGAGCCCTCGTCGTGCGGGCTCGGGCCGGGCTCGGGCGTCGTCTGTGGTGGCGCAGCCGTGACGGCCACGTCGGTGGCAACTGCCGTCGTGGACGTGACGATGGTCGACGAGGCGCTGGTCGACGTGGGCGGCGGCGTGGTGGGTGGCGGCGTGGCGTACCAGCGCTGTACACCCGCAATGCCGTCACCGCGGTTCGGCACGTTCTCCACGGGAGTGCCGAACCGTTCCGTCGTGCCGACAGCGAGCGTGAAGCGCGCTGGCACCAAGCCCGTGACGGTGAGGCGGTACTCGCCGGCTTGCGCCGACTCACCGAGCTCGAGGTAGCGCACGTAGCTCGTGTTGGAGAACGACTCGTCGAAGCGGACGCGCTCGATCGGCGTGAGAATGCGTGACGTGCCGTCGGGTGCATCGATCCGTAACGTCGGGAGAAGCGAGTCGGGCAGTTCATTCTCCGGTGAGCGGTCGGGTATCAACAGCGTGATGTCCACGGAGTCGCCCGAGTCGAAGCGCACCCGAAGCCCACGCGTGTCGTCGGCCGAGATCAACGTGCCGTACAGGGCGAAGGAGATCGTGCCGTCCGGTAGCAGTGGACCGGCGTCCGGCGAGGTCTGCGTGTCGGTGAGGATGATCGGGTCGTGTGCGAACGCCGTTCCTGCTCTACCGAGCACAGCCATGCCCAGCAGTGCCACGGACACCACCACACGGGACGGTCGGGACATGCCCGGACCGTAGGGGACCGAGCCGGGTCAGATGCGATCAGAGGCGGCTCAACGACCTCTACGCTTCCACGAGCTAACCAGAACCGGGCACGACGACACGGGAGCCGGTTGGTTCGTGTCACGATGGCGAAGCGTGTCAGAGCTCCGACGACAATGGTTTCACGAGCCCGGTCTGATCGGCGAAGCCGATGCAGCCGGTCGCATGCGAGTGAGCGTGGGTCATGGCTGTGTCCAGGGGATCCACGTGCTGTGGTGCCCGCGGGCGATCCGTCGTGGAATGGAGACCGTGGCGACGGCTGAGGGGTTCACGTTGGCCGCGTCGAGGACGACGAGGTCGGTCTCGTCCGCCGAAGCGTGGTGGACGAACCCGACGAGCCAGCCGCCATCTGCATGGCTGGGTCGTGATGGGTCGTCAACGAAGACAAGATCACCCGGCGCACGGCGCGAACCGAAGAAGTGGCGAACGTAGCTCGTGGTGACGAGATCGTACTTGTCTGCAGTCACGTCGCCGGTGGTCCACAGGAACTGCGGCACTGCGTCGTCTGGCCGGTCGCTGGTTTGGGCGAAGCGGCGTGGTGCCGGATCGAGCACCTCGCGCAGCACGGTCGCCGTCGAGGCGTGCAGCGTCCATCGTTCGAGTGACGGCGTGAATGCATGGACGACGATGGTGTCGGCGGCGTCTCGGGCGTGCAGGAGGTGGGGGGCGTCGACACCGGTCGTGATCCACGTGAGTCGTGCCTCGACATCGCGAGTCATGACACCGGCGAAGCCGTCGGCCACGAAGACCACGTGGTCGCGGGTGATCGCAAGATCCGCGAGACGGCTGGGTGCGCCGACGATTGGCCGGCTCGTGCGTGTGAGAGCACCGGACGACACGACGACGTGCGCCTGCACGCCGCTCGCATCGACTGCGAGGACGTGCAGGTCGCCGGTGTGTGGGTCGCGTTTTGGGTATGCAGACATGCCGCGGGATTGGCCGGCGAGATCGACCCGGCGCAGCGTCGTGAGATCCGATGTCAGCTCGTAGGCGAGCGAGTCGTCGCCGAGTGCCAGGATCGAGCCACCGAAGGTGATGATGTTGGCCGCGTCGGCATCGGTGCTCACCGACCGACTTCGATACGACACGGCTCGACTTTCGTGGAGATGGATCGAGTAGACCTCTGCGTGACCGGGCTCCGAGTCGGGTCCGATGGCGACCAACCGACCGCACAGCCCGGCGGGGAGGGCGCCCCGCACGGTGAGGCCGGTGATCGTGCCATCGTCTCGGGCCTCGATGTCGTTGGTCGGCGGGAGCGGGAGCTCGGTGAGCGGGGCCATGGGGTCATCGTCGACCTAAGGCCCTTCGGTCCGCATCGGGCGCTGCCCCTCAGATGAGAGAGAGCGCCGTCAGGAGATGCCGAGCCGTTGAGCAACGGCGGCGGCATCGATGCGGCTGTTGACGCCGAGCTTGCGCAAGATGTTGGAGACATGGACGCTCGCTGTCTTGTCCGACACGAAGAGCTCGTCGCCGATCTGGCGGTTGGTTCGCCCGGCGGCCACCAGGGTCAGCACCTCGGCTTCTCGGGGCGTGAGCCCGAGGCTCGATGCCGAGCTCTCATCGAGAGTGATACGGGTCGGGGCCTCGACGCTGACTCGGGTGCGTCGTGATACGGCATCGATCTCCGCCAGCAGTGGGGCGGCGTCAAACTCGGAAGCGATCGAGTGGGCTTGTCGCAGCGTTGATGCCGCCCGATCCGCCGATCCGGCCAGAGCGGCTGCTTCTGCTTCGCGAAGGAGCGCTGTCGCTGTTGCCCATCGATCGCCGAGCTCGGTCCACCGAGCTGCGGCCTCGGCCCACGCGTCGGCGTCGGGCACCGTGAGACGGGTCAGGCTCGCGGTGGCGTGGGCGAGGTGTGCTGCCGCGTCACGTTGAGGGCCGTGTGGGGAGAGTCCAGCGAACGATCGAGCGGCATCGATTCGTTCCTCCAGGTGGGTGATCGTCTCCGGTAGGTCGACGGGCTGGCGACGCGCCCGCTGGTCCAACGTGCGTTCAACCGTTGCAGCGACACCAAGCATCGCGAATCGTGCCGCCCACAGTGCTGAGGCCGATGCGGTGGAGTCCCAGCCCTGCCCGGCTGCGTCAGCCGCTTCACTCCAGTTGCCGAGGGCGAGGTGGACATCCGCGGTGGTCGCGTACAGCACCGTCCGGTGCCACCCATCGATGGGCAGAGCGTGGGCTTCGGCGACGGCGCCGAGTGCTCGGTCGGTCTCACCGCGTCGGGCCGCGAGCATCGCCTCCGCCCGCACCCGGCGCAGCAAAGCAACCGGCACCCCGTCATCGACGGATTGGTGAGCGAGGACCGTTGCGGCCTCGGACCAACGGCCGAGGCGAGTGAGTGATTCCGCGGCGAGCGAGCCGAAGTAGCACCCGAATCGCTGATCGAGGCCGGTGAGTTGTCCCTCGGCTAGCGCATCGAGCGCAGCGTTGACGGCCGCCTGGTAGTGACCGGCGTCGATGAGCGCAACGCAGAGGTAGACCGCGGCGAAGGTGCGACTCTGGGCGCTGGTCGCAGCGGCCAGCGACTCCCGACACAGCTCGACCCCCTCGTCCGGGTCCCCCTGGTTGCTACGCACGACGCCGAGCACACGGCGCGCCATCGCCCACGCGACGGGACTGTCGTCGGGAGTTGGAACCAGGCTGAAGACCTTCGCACACCACTGTTCGGCTGTTGCGTAGTTGCCAGACATCAGCTCTCCCTGGCCGAGGCCGGCAAACACGGGTGCGGCCTCAGCGCCCTCGTCGCCCGCGAGCAACTCTGCAGCCAGTGCGAACTCGACGCGGCTCTCGTCGAGTTGTCCACTGGACCAGAGGTACCGGCCGAGCCGCTCGTGGCCTGATGCGACACCGAGTGGCGGAGGCCCGGCTTCCATTGCAGCTCGCGCCAACTCGACCGCTCGGGGGTTGCCGAAGGTCGAAATGGCGATGTCTGCGGCCTGCCACAGGCGGTCGCTTCGGCTCACCGTCGCCGAGCGCTCACCGACCGTGTCCCAGAGCTCGAAGGCGCGTTCGAGATGTCCCAGGGCGGCACCCGGTGCGACCGTTTCGGCCGCATCGGCAGCGTCGAGCAGGGCCGAGAACGCCCCATCGCTGTCACCCGCACGATCGAGGTGAAAGGCGAGCTCGCCCGCCCGGTCCGCACGCCGCAACACATCAGCGGACTGCTGCTGCAGGGTTTCGGCGACCCGGCGGTGCAGGCGAGATCGTTGCGGCGGGAGCAGGTCGGCGTAGACGACCTCGCTGAGGAGCGGGTGCCGGAACCGGTACGCACCGCTGTTGCTGTCGACGAGCAGCAGCCGTGCGTCGATCACGGTCCGCAATGCGACTTCGAGTTCGTGGCCGGTCAGCGCGACGATCGCGGCGAGCAGCTCGTGGTTCGCCTCGCGACCGATCGTCGCGATTGCCCCCAGCACATGGCGAGCCTGGTCGTCGAGACCAGCGATCTCTGCGGAGATCAGATCGGACAGCACCATCGGGATCGTCTCGCCTGCCAGATGCGCGTCCACCAGCTCCCGGGTGAAGAACGGGTTCCCCTGGCCACGGGCGATCACCTGGTCGACGAGCGCGCTCGGTGCAGGCGATCCGATCAGCGATGCAACCCGCGCCGCGACGTCGTCGCGACCCAGCCCTTCCAGGTGGATCCGATGCACCGCCGGGAGCCGGCTCAACTCCGCCACGCGCCGCCGCTGCAACGGGTGGGCGGCGACCTCGTTGGCGCGGTAGGTGCCGACGAGCACCACCCGTTCGTCGATCAGATTTCGAGCGAGGTACTCGAACAGGTCCCACGTCACCGTGTCGGCCCAGTGAAGATCCTCGAACCCGACGATCACCGCGTCGTCGACCGCGAGATGGGTGATCAACTCGAGCACGGCAACGAACAGCCCCCCGTGAGGCCGGTCCGACAGTTCGGTGGCGACGGTACCGGGCGCGAACCAGTGGCGGAGTGGTGCCAGATCCGGCGTGTCGTTCAACAGGTCCGGTCGAGACCGGCGGACCTGGCGAAGGAGATCGGCGAGAGGAGCCAATGGAATGGTCTCGCCACCGATGTGCGTGGATCGTGCGAGGTAGAGGGCGAGATCGGCCCGCGCCGCGCCTTCACTGACGATCGTCGTCTTGCCGATCCCAGCGTCACCGCCAACCAGCACCACCGACGGCAGTCCTTTGCGGGCGTCGACGATCGCCCGTTCGAAGACGAGCAGCTCCGGGCGTCGTCCCACGAAGTCGTCGGTTGGAGAGCGGTCCGGCACGATGCCGCCCAGTATCGCCCAACCGGATGATCGCTCATCGATCGTGCCCGCGGATCTGAGGGGGCATGGCCGATGCGGACCACCACCCCTTAGGACGACCGTGGTCCTTGCCATTGCGATCCAGCGATGGAACACACACCTCACCGATACCGAACCCAAGGAGTCATCATGCACGGCCGTCCGATCACCGAGTCCTCCAGCGAAGCCCACGCCAGCCATCCCAATCGCTGGCGCATTCTCGGCGTGCTCGTGCTCGCCCTCCTCGTCACCTCCATCGACCACACCATCATCAACGTCGCCATGCCCCGACTCGTCGGCGATCTCGGCGCCAGCTCTGCCCAGCTGCAATGGATCGTCGCGTCGTACACCATCGTGTTCGCCGGTCTGCTCCTCACCGCAGGAAGCCTCGGTGACCGCTTCGGCCGCCGACACGCCCTGCTCGCCGGGCTGGCGGCGTTCCTCGCCGGCTCCGTGGTCGCGGCGACGGCAGGTTCGTCGACTGCGCTGATCGTCGGGCGCTGCGTGATGGGACTCGGCGGCGCGTTGATCATGCCGACGACGCTGTCGATCCTGGTCAACGTGTTCGGCGATCCCCGCGAACGCGCCAAGGCAATCGCCGCCTGGACCGCAGCCAGCGGCGTCGGGATCGCGATTGGACCGATTGTCGGCGGTGCGCTGATGCGCAGCTTCTCGTGGTCGTCGGTGTTCTGGATCAACGTGCCGCTGCTCGTCGCTGCGTTCGTCGGTGCAGTGCACCTGGTGCCCGACTCCCGCGACCCGCACGCAACACGGCTCGATCCGGTCGGAGCTGTCCTGTCCATCGCCGCGATCAGCTCGCTGGTGTACGCCATCATCCAGGCACCCGAGCGCGGCTGGTCCTCGACGGCGTCACTCGTCAACTTCGCGGTGGGCACCGCAGTCGGAATCGCATTCGTCGCCTGGGAGATCCGCCGCGATGACCCGATGCTCGACATCGCTCTGTTCCGCAGCCGCGGCTTCTCAGCCGGCAGCATCGCCCTCACCCTGCTCTTCTTCGCCATGGCCGGCACCGTGTTCCTGCAGGCGCAGTACCTGCAGTTCATCCTCGACTACACACCGCTGGCTGCAGGGTTCGCGCTGGTCCCAGCGGCGATCGGGATGCTGCTGGGCACCGGGGCAGGCGCCCACCTGTCGGCAAGCCATGGCGGACGGATCGCTGTCACCGCCGGCACCATGATCGCCGCCGCCGGCGTCGCCGTACAGGCTGGGTTCATCGACGGAAGTTCGTACCTGCCGACCGGTGTCGGTCTCCTCCTGTTCGGCCTCGGCGCCGGCATCGCCATGCCTGCCGCGACCGAGATGATCATGGCGACCCTCCCGCCGGCTCGCGCCGGAGTCGGCTCGGCCGTCAACGACACCGTGCGAGAGTTCGGCGGAGCCCTGGGCGTCGCAGTCATCGGCAGCGTCGCCGCCACGAGCTACGCCTCGTCGATGCACCGTGAGCTGGGGCGCTTCTCGAACCTGACCGACATCGACCGCAGCTTGCTCAGCAACAACGTCGGGGCTGCCCTCCACGCTGCTCGGCAGCTCGGAGCGCAGGGGGACCAGCTCGCATCAGTCGCTCGGAGTGCATTCGTTGACTCGATGAACAGTTCGCTGTGGATTGCCGCGGGGCTGGCGTTCTGCGCTGCAGTCGTCGCCTTCACACAACTGCCCCGGCCCACAACACACGGCCACGGGGTAACCGGCGAGTCCGCCCACCACCACCACCATGGACACACGACCTCCGAGGCGACGGTGTCGGCATGAACCGTTGATCAGCGACCAGCACGAAGGGCCCTTTCCGCCGAGCGGAGAGGGCCTTTCGCCGTTTCTCGGCCGAGCACCCGCGGATCTAAGGGGTCGCTCCCGATGTGCACGCCCACCCCTTACGGCGATGGTGATCAACAACAACAGCACCACCACCAACGAAGGGAATCAACGCCATGAAGAACACACTCGAGATGCCCGCCCGAAGCGAGACGGGCGCCGCCGATCAACCAGCACCGGTGAACACCGATGCGAGCAATCAGGCTGTCGTAGCCGATGGGAATGGCCCAGCGTCGGGCGAAGCCGGCCACATCGGTCGAGTCGTTGCCGGATGTCTCGCCTCCGGCCTCGTGGGGGCGATCGCATTGGTCGTCGGCCCATTGGCCGGGGCGAAGGAGCACGTCATCACTGGGTCGGTGCTCGTCACATTCGCGCTGGCGTGGGCGATGCTGGCCCTGCTGTCCGAGCGGCGGACGAACCAGCCGCAACGTTGGGCGATCGCGCCCGCCGCCTTCATGGCGATGGCCGGTGTCGGCATCTTGGTGTTCGCCCCGACCGGGAACCAGCTCGGTTGGGTCTGGCCGCCGGTCGTGGCCACGCTCACGATCTGGATGGTCGTTCACGCCCGCCGCGAATTGCGCAGCCGGACCCGGGTGTGGCTGGTGTATCCAGTGTTCGCAGCCCTGCTGCTGTCCGCATTCGGCGGCGCCTACGAGACCTATGGCGAGTCGTCCGACGCCACTACGTACCCGATGCCCGGCCGGCTGATCGATGTCGGCGGCCACCGCCTCCACATCAACTGCACCGGCACCGGAAGCCCGACCGTCGTGCTCGAGCCCGGTCTCGGCGAGCCGTCGACCGCCATGGCGTGGATCGCCGCCGATGTTGCCACCACCACCCGGGTGTGCGTCTACGACCGGGCCGGCCGCGGCTGGAGCGAGTCGGCCCCAGCGCCCCAGGATGGCATCCAGACAGCGACCGACCTCCACACCTTGCTGGAGCGAGCCGGCGAACCGGGCCCCTACGTGCTCGCCGGACACTCGGCGGGCGGCATCTACGTCCTCAACTTCGCCCACCTGTACCCGCAGCAGGTCGCCGGCATGGTCCTGCTCGACTCGATGCACCCCGAGCAGTACACGAAGATCGCTTCGTGGCCCGCGTTCTACGAGATGTTCCGTCGGGCCTCCGCGGTGCTGCCCTCCCTGTCTCGCCTCGGCGTCGCCCGCGCCTACAACCAAGGCGCCTACAGCGAGCTCCCCGAACCGGCCCGCGACGAGCAGCGGGCGTTCTGGTCGACTCCGCGCCACAACCGCAGCGTTCGTGACGAATTCTCCGAGATCCGCACGGCCATGACCCAGGCGCAGTCACTGACCAGCCTCGGCGACCGACCCCTCGTCGTCATCACTGCGGAGCAGGAAGCCCCCGGCGGCTGGATGGCAGCACAGGACCAACTCGCCGCGCTCTCGACGAACAGCGACCACCGAGTTCTTCCCGCCGCCACGCACTCCTCGCTCACCGAGAACGAGAACAACGCCGCTCAGTCCAGTCGGGCCATCCTCGCCGTCGTGGACGCGGTCCGCACCGGAGCACCGGTTGTCGAATAGCGTTCCGATCCACATGGCCAGGCACGAGATATCCGGTGCAACCGGAGACTCCGTGCCTGGCCTTGCTAGGTGTTGGCGAGGGTGAGGGGCAGGCCGAATCGAGCGACGATGTCTGGGCCACCGAAGCGTGTGATCGTGGAGATGCAGTCGTCGGCGATGGTGAGCACGATCAGGCCGTTCGCCCGTGACGACGAAGCGCCCGGGATCGGCAGGTAGTAGCCGAAGGCCGGCTGGTTGTTGGCGCGGGTCGGGAGGAGCTGGAGATCCGGCCCCCAGAACCCTCGCCACTGCAGGTAGTCCGCGATCGCCTGGGGTCCGTTGCACTGGATCGGCTCCGGCGGCATCGACAGCCGGGCATCCTCGGTGAGGAGCTCCAGCACGCTGTGGAACCACCACCACGTCCACCGCCACAAGCTCCACCTCAAACTGCTCCCCAACGCCGATCTCGACATCACCTTCCCCGACGGAACCACCCGCACCAGCCAACCCCGCCACCCACCCGGCACCCGAGGACCCTGAAACAGCCGCTCGGCTACTCTTGAGCAGCATCGCGCGATCGGCGGATGACCAATCGGGAACGGAGCCAGCGCTCGGTGAGCCTTTCGGAAAGCGTTCGCAGGGCCGGCGAGATCGTGAGGTCCGAGGGGCGCATCTCCATTCGCCTGCTCGGTCGCGAGTTGGGGCTCGATGCTGCGGACCTCGCCGACGTCGTCGACGAATTGGTCGTGGTGCAGGGGCGAGCCGAACGCGAAGGCGACGTTCTCGTGTCGGTCGTCTCGCCCGTGGCCGATGGGCCCAGGTGGCCATCGCTTCCGGGAGCCGACGATGCCGAACGCCGTGACGTCACCGTGCTCTTCTGCGACTTTGTCGGGTCGACCGAACTCGCTTCGAGGATCGAGATGGAGGACTTCGGCGACGCGATCATTCGCTTCCACGACGCGGTCGCCGATGTGGTCACTCGTCATGGTGGCTTCGTCGCCCAACTGATGGGCGACGGCGTGCTGGCGTTGTTCGGATATCCGGTGGCGTACGACGACTCGGCGGTGCAGGCGGTGCGCGCCGGTCTTGCGGTCGTCGATGCAATCTCGGCATTGGACAACGACACCCGTGTTCGTGTCGGGCTGCACACCGGCCTATGCCTGGTTCGATCGATCGGGGCCGGTGGGCGGCAAGACACGCTCGTGCTCGGCGACGCCGCCAACGTTGCTGCGCGTGTGCAATCGCTCGCAGAGCCCGGCGCGGTGTGGATGTCGTCTGTCACGGCGCGGTTGGTGTCCGGCTGGTTTTCCTCGGTCGACCTCGGTCCCTTCGTCTTGAAGGGGGTGCCCGATCCGGTCGCGCTGCATCGGGTGGTCGCGCCGACGGAGGCACGGACGCGACTCCAAGCGCGCGGACAGCGTCGATTGATGCCGTTGGTCGGCAGGGCGGCCGAATGGCACACGGTGCTCGATCGCTGGACGCAGGCAACCGAAGGCACCGGTCAGGTGGTCGTGATCGAAGGTGACCCGGGTATCGGCAAGTCGCGTCTCGTTCAATCATTGCGCGAGCATCTCGACGGCGTCGAGCACCATTGGCTCGAGGGTAACTGTGTGAGCCAACGTCAGAACACGGCGTTCCACCCGATCGTCGAGATCGTCGAGGGCGCTGCCGGGTTGCGACCCGATCACGACGCGAGCGAGCGGATCCGTCGGATCGAGGGTCTGCTCGAGGCCACCGGGCTCGGCATCGACGGGCCAATCGCATTGCTGACATCGCTGCTCCACATCGAGCATCCGTCTCAACGGGTACTCGACCATCTCAGCCCCGAGGCCTATCGCCGCCTGACCATGCACGGCCTCGTCGCCTGGTTGATCGGTCTCAGCGAACGAAAGCCGGTTGTGCTGTGTGTCGAGGACGTGCATTGGTCTGATCCGTCGAGCCTCGAACTCCTTCGACAGACCGCTGCTGCGATCAGTGGGGCCCGGGTGCTGTTGTTGGTGACGACACGAGTGGGTCGGGCCACGCTGTGGCCCGATCTGACATCGTCGACGCGCGTCACGGTCCAGCCGATTGCCGCGGAGGCGGCGACCGATCTCGCTGCCGGCATCGCACGACGTTCGGGACGACTCGTCGACGACGACGTGCTTGCTTCGGCCATCGGCCGGATCGTCGAGCGTGCCGAGGGCAACCCACTGTTCCTCGAGGAGTTGATGCAGGCCACGCTCGAGGGCGACTCCGCTGACCTCGTCCCCCGAGACAGATCCAACGTCCCGCTCAGCCTCAACAGCTTGCTGCTCGCCCGTCTCGATCGGCTCGGCGAGGGCAAGGCCATCGCCCAAGTCGCGGCAGTCATTGGGCGCGAGTTCCCTGTCGATCTTGTCCGCCTCGTGGTCGCCAACCCCGGGCAACCTTCGGAGGATGCCGACCGACGAGTCGTCGAGGGAATCGCGGCGCTCGAGACGTCGGGTCTGGCCGCGCCGTCGAGCGAGGGTTCCTCGACGTACCGCTTCAAGCACGCCCTCGTTCACGACACCACCTATCAGTCGATGCTGCGTCCCACCCGCCGGGAACTTCACTCGCGCGTCTTCTCGGTGATCAGTAGGCAGTTCCCGGATCGGCTGCGCACCGACCCCGATGTCGTCGCCGGCCACGCCCACGCGGGTGGTCATCCGGACGAGGCCATCTCGCTCTATCGGGTAGCAGCGGACTACGCGGCACATCGGTCGGCATGGGACGAGACGATCGCCCACCTGCGCCGCGCCCTCGACGTGCTCCCGATTCAGCCTGACCGACGCAAGATCCCGCTGCTCCAACTGATCGCTGTCACGATGATCCGGTCCCGGGGCTACGCACATCCCGACACGATCGCTATGTGGGAGCAAGTGCGGCAGGCATCCATCTTTGCCGACGACGCTGCCGGTCTCGGCGCAGCGCTCCTCGGCCTCGGCACAGCGCACTACGTCGCTGCCGAGTTCGGCGCCGCGGAGGGGCTGATCGCTCGCGCGCTCGAAGTGGCGCTGGAGACCAACAACGAGGCAATGGCGGTCGCCTGCCACACCGTGAGCGGCAACATGGCCTTCTTCCAAGGCCGATTCCGAGAGTCGCTCGATCGGATCGAACGATCGATTGCTCTGTACGACCCCGCAGCACATCACGACCAGCTCGTGTCACTCATCGCCGACGATTCCGGCGTCACCGCGTGGGCGATGTCGGGGTGGGTGCTCCATCGGCTCGGGGCGTTCGGCGAGGCGCTGCACCGAGTCGACCGAGCCGTGGAATTGGCCGTGGCGCGGCGCGACCCGTACACGGTTGCGCAGGCCCGATTGTGGCGGCTCGCGCTGCTGGTCGAACGGGGCGACCCGCTGGCGGACGAAGCCGCCCAAGACCTGCTCGACTTCACCACTGAGCAAGGCTTCGTGGGATTCGGTGGAGGGGCGAGGATGTACGTCGGGCAGCTACGGAGCGATGTCGACGAGATCGTCGCCGGCGCCATGATGGCCCGCACGACGGGTACGAAGGTGATGGGCCCGGCAGCACTCGGGTCGCTGGCCAGAGCGCACTTGGCGAGAGGTTCGTTCGCGGAGGCGATCGCGATGGCCGACGCCGGTCTCGAGAACGCTCGATCAACCGCTCAGCGCTACGTCGAGTCGTCGACCCTGTGCACCAAGGCGTCGGCGTTGTTCGCCATCGATGCAGAGCCGACCAACGACAACCTCGCAGCCGCCGAGCAGATCGCCCGCCAGGCAATCAGCATGGCGATTCTCCAAGCAGCGCCGTTGTACGAACTTCGGGCAACGACCCTCCTGGCGCGCATCCTGTCCAAGAGTGGACGTGCCGATGAAGGTCTGCACCTCCTCGAGCGTCGCTACCCGCACGAATCTCGTGGCGACGAGATCCGAGACATCCGCGAGGCCCGAGAGGTACTCGACCAACTACGAGCCGCCGCCCGGTAGGGTTGCGGGCGTTGAAGGGGAGTAGTTCCCCACCGAGAGATCGACACACTGGGTGATGAGCCCCGGTCCTCGGGCCCGCCGGTGGCGGGTGAGCGAGACCTTCGACCAGGCATCAACCGATGCCCGGTCGATGGCAATCCAGCTTTCGTCCGGGCCACAACCCCGAAGGAATCGCATGGAAGCCTTTCTGATCAGCTTCGGCATCATCTTCGTCGCCGAACTCGGCGACAAGAGCCAGCTGATGGCGATGACCTTCGCCGCCCGGTACCGCGCTGTGACGATCCTGATCGCCATCACCGCAGCTACTGCGTTCGTGCACCTGTTCAGCGTGTTGATCGGCGCCGCCGTGGGGGTGGCCATGCCGACGAAGGTCATTTCGGTCGTGGCGGGGGTGGCGTTCTTGGGGTTCGCAGCGTGGACGCTTCGTGGAGACAAGCTCGACGATGACGAAGCAGCCCGTGTGGCACAGAGCACGAGGTCGGTGTTCTTCACGGTCGCGATCGCGTTCTTCCTCGCCGAGCTCGGAGACAAGACGATGCTCGCCACCGTCACGTTGGCAACCGAGCACGGCCTCGTCGGCACCTGGATCGGTTCGACGCTCGGCATGGTTGCCGCTGACGCGTTGGCGATCCTCGTCGGCCAACAGCTCGGCGCTCGCCTCCCCGAGCGCACCATCAAGATCGGTGCCGCGATCACGTTCGTCATCTTCGGAGTTCTGCTGATCGTCGAAGGCGTCCGATGACGGAGAAGGCGCCGGAGAACCCGAGTCGGCTGTGCAAGGAAAGGACTTTGGGCCCTGCCCAGACTCACCCTGTTCGCCGTACGCTGCGCCAGCGAGCTTCGTAGGGCCGAGTCGACGGCCCGTCCCCGTCTGATAGGGCCCTACGGAGCACCAAAGCGCTCGGCGGTGACGTGCGCGATCGGGGCTGCTGGTTCGCCCGGGCCGACACCGCCGGGCCGGCCTGGTACCACGCTGACGCGGATCCGGTCATCGGCCGGGCGCTTCGGCTGATGACCAACGAACCCACAGTCCAATGGTCGGTCGCCAACCTCGCTGCCGAGGACGTACCTGGCCGGGTGGCGCTGTCGGCGTGACGAGCTGATCGTCGCAACTCGTCGGTGCGGGCGACGTCAGATATCGGCGAAGGCTCGCACGGTGAACGTGCCGAGCCCTTCGATCTTGGGTGGAACCGCGGTGAAGGTGAAGCCCGAGCGGGGCAGCGAGGCGAGGTTGGTCAGGTGCTCGATGATCGGAACGTCGTTGCGCAACAGCGTCGTGTGAACCGGCCTCCCGTCGCCCTCGGGCCCAGACGTTGCGTCGACGTTGAGCGAGTCGATGCCCACGCATGCGGCACCGCCACGCACGAGCGCTCGCGCCAGGTCGACCGTGAGGTGAGGATGATCTTCGGTGTATCGAGGCGTGCCGAAGTATCGGCTGTGTCCGGTGCGGAACAACACCGCGCAGCCACGCACGTCGGTGTCGCCGAGCAGGTCCAAACCGGCGTGCTTGCCGGCCACGTCGATGCAGATCCCCGGAACGCCGGCGACGCGTTCGAGCGGCAGATCGACGAGGTCGTGCCCGTCGGCGAATCGGTGGAACGGCACGTCGAGGTACGTCCCGGTGTTCGTGCACATCGTGATCATCCCGATGTGGAACGTGACGCCAGGTCCGTAGATCGCCTCGGCCGCATCGCGATCGAGATGCGCGCCGATCTCCGGTGTCGGGAGCCCCGGATACGTGAAGAGTCCTTCACGGATCGGATGACTGAGGTCGACGAGGCGGCGGCTCATGGTGCGGCCAGCGATCATAGAGCAGCCACAAGTGGTCAGGAATGGCCGCCGAGTAGGCTCCGGTCAGCAATCGGGAGGGAACGGATGTTGATCGGTCGGCGGCGATGGCTGTGAGCGACCCGTACGTCGACCGATCCGATGCCTACCTGGCGGGCGATCGCCGTCGTGCGCTCAGCGAGGGTCGCCAGCTCGACGACCGGGTGTGGGGCACGGCATTGTTCGCCGACGTCTCGGGCTTCACACCGCTCACCGAGGCCTTGGCCAACGAGTTGGGCCCACAGCGAGGCGCCGAGGAGTTGACGGCTCACCTCAACCGGGTGTTCCACGCTGTCATCGACGACGTCGATCGGTACGGCGGCGAGGTCATCTACTTCGGCGGAGATGCCATCACGTGTTGGCTGGACGGCGACGACGGGCGGCGCGGTGCGGCGTGTGGCTTGGCGATCCAACGAACGATGTCGTCGGTGGGAACCATTCGCACTCCTGCCGGCACGGAGGTCGTGCTGGCCATCAAGGTGGCGGTCGCAGTCGGAGACGCTCGACGCTTCGTCGTCGGCGATCCCTCGATCCAGTTGATCGACGTGCTCGCCGGCCGGATGATCGACGAGTTGGCCGATGCCGAGCACCTCGCCGAGAAAGGCGACGTCGTGCTGGCACGCTCGGCGCTCGACTCGCTCGGCGACGAGGTGATCGTCGGCGAACACCGCGGCAACGAACCTGCGGCTGGGGTCGGCGTGCTCGCCGGCCTCCGGGTCGAGGTCGACGTGCCGGGGGTGCCGCCGGCGGTGCCTGCGCTCAGTGAGTCGTTGGTCCGCCCATGGATCTTGCCGGCGGTGTACGAGCGGCTCGTGACGGGTCGCGGCGAGTTCTTGGCCGAGCTTCGTTCTGCGTACCCCGTGTTCGTGCGCTTCGGTGGGATCGACTACGACCACGACCCCGACGCAGTCGCACAACTCGACCACTTCGTCCGACGAGTCCAGCAGGTCTTGACCGAGTTCGGTGGGAACCTGCTGCACGTGATCCTCGGCGACAAGGGGGCGTATCTGTGCGCGGTCTTCGGCACACCGCACGCCCATGAGGACGACGCCTCGAGAGCGGCGACGGCAGCGATCGAACTGTTGACGTTGGACCGCGAAACCGCAGCGACGGATCTGCAGATCGGGATCTCCCACGGCCGCGTCCGCAGCGGCGCGTACGGCCATCCGATGCGGCGTACGTTCACCTGCCTCGGTGACGCAGTCAACCTCTCGGCCCGGTTGATGTCGGCGGCCCCACCGGGCCACGCGTATCTCAGTGAAGAGGTTCATCATGCACTGAGCGACCGTTTCGAGTGCCAACTCGTCGGCGATCTCACCGTCAAGGGCAAGGCGGAACCAGTGCGCGTCCTGAGCATCGTCGGGCTTCGACGGGGGCCGACGAAGAGGGAGATCAGATACCCGCTTCCGATGATTGGTCGCGACCTGGAGATGGGCGTGTTCGCGCAGGCGCTCGATGATGTGCTCGGTGGCGCCGGGCGTGTGGTCGGGATCTCGGCCGAGGCCGGTCGCGGTAAGTCGCGCCTGGTCGCCGAAGTCGTTCGCAACCTCTCGGCGACCGGTGTCACCGTGGCGTGGGGCGAGGCGCAGAACTTCGGCCGCACCACCAGCTACCTCGTGTGGCGCGATGTGTGGCGCACTCTGCTCGAGGTCGATGACGACGCGAGCGAGGGCTCACAGGCCCGAGAACTGACGCGACATTTGCGTGCGATCTCCGGCGATCACGCCCGCCGCGGTCCGTTGTTGGCGAGCGTCGTCGG